>JAVBLX010000202.1:0-30983 GCA_031553075.1 Acetivibrio sp. | reverse complement strand
AGTACAACATTCCAATGTACTAAAGTGCGAGTTATAGTTTTTGTGGGGGTGCCCTTAGCAAATTTTTAAAGTCTTAGTTCTTTCGGTGCTTCTACGCTAGCCAGAAATCTTTCGCATGCGAGCCGTTTTCCAAGGAAGCCGTTCCTGGGAGGCACTGATCCACCCGCTCTTTCGGCGTTCGCAACCTACCTTTCAGGAGCGTCCTCTCAACCACTATACACAAAGTTACCTAATATCATACACACTCCGAATCTTAAGTCCCTCCGCCTTTCCTTTCAATACCTTAACCCGTCTCTCTCCCCCATTCATATCAAAATAATTATCAGAAAGAAGCATATCATCCGCATCGTTTATAATTTCCACACTTCTTGCATAAGACTCAGCCGTTACCACCAAATCATCACCTTCCACACGGACCCGAAGATTTGGATTCACCATCTTAAAATGCTTTGGCATGGAGAACATCACCGTTCCACCAGAAACAACCTCTCCATCCAAAACAGCCTCATAACTCACATAATCCCCATATAATTCCGCTTCTGGAAGCTCTACCTCCTCCAACCATTTACTGGACAGTTTTTCTACTAAAATCTCCTTAACGTCTTCCTTCAACACCTCTGCCTTTCCATTCCGAAGTGCCCATTTCACCAATACCTTCTTATCCTCCATCGTCTCATTAGCAACGGACAATTGAATGGATTTCTTTAAGGCAAATAGCTGTGCATTCACATTGGTATTCTGGGTCAATAATCCTTCTTCCTTACAGGAAATCATAACTGGGGCGAAGAATCGTTTGGCATAGTAATGAAGTGCTTTCCAACGACCACAATAATCAATGGATGCCCAGGATGCTACTGGCCAACAATCATTTAGCTGCCAATAGATCGCTCCCATACAACGGCCTCTGTGCCGGCGAAAATGTTCCACACCATAGCGGATGGCATCGGCCTGCAAAAGCTGAGAAGCGTACAGCAGGGTATCAAAATTGGTTGGATACAGATAGTTCTGCTCCAGGTAATTCATGATTTTTCCATTGGCTGATTCATTTCTCTGGTGCTTTTCCATTACATAGGAGAATACGTTGCGGTCCTCTGGCTCAGTAAAGGTTTCTACCGTTTTTAAGGCTGGGAAAGACTGGAAACCAAATTCTGATAAATACCGGAAATAAAATTTGCGGTACTCAGGGAACGGCTTGTTTCCATGCCACACATCCCAATAATGAACGTCTCCTCGGTCTTCTCCATTAGGGTCATCAAAACCACCGCCTGAAGATGGGCTGGCTGGCCAGTAGAAGGTCTGTGGGTCATGTTCCTTCAGAACGGATGGCAAAATATATTCATACATTTTTATATAGTCGCTTTTCAGCTTTGGCGTAGGATTCCAAAGCCCTGTATTCATAAACATTTCCATTTCATTGTTTCCGCACCATAATCCCAAAGAGGCATGGTGACGGATGCGACGGATGTTATCGATAAATTCAGCCCGAATATTTTCTTCAAAGTCTGGGGTCAGGTCGTATACAGCACAGGCAAACATAAAGTCTTCCCAAACCATTAACCCCAACTCATCGCAGGCATCCCAAAAAGCGTCATATGGATAATTTCCGCCGCCCCATACGCGAACGGCGTTAAAATTGGCATCTTTGCATTGTTTTAACAGGTCATAGGTTCGTTCCGGGGTAACTCTTGATAAAATATTATCCTCCGGAATGTAGTCCGCACCCATGGCAAATATCTGGACACCATTTACTTTATGGGCAAAGCTGGTTCCATACTGGTCGTTCTCCAGGTGCATGGTCATGGTCCGAAGTCCTATTCGGTTTTCCCAGATATCCAGCACCGCCCCGTCTTTGCAAAGCTCTACCTTTACTTTGTAAAGAGGCTGATCACCATAGCCGTTTGGCCACCAGAGCTGTGGATTTTCTATGTTTATGGTTTCAGGTGCTTCATTCACTTTGGTTTCGTTTCCATCAGGGTCCACGATGGTAACTGTGTAAGTATAGCCAGCTTCGGTTGTTTCGTCAGCATCTTTTCCGAAACGGCTGGTATATTTTGCCTTCAGACGTTTTATATCAATCCGGAGAGCCAGAGAAACTGCTCCATCTTTGTGGTCCTGGGTAATATATACACTTTCAAAACGGGCATCATCTACTCCAAGAAGCTCTACATCTCGCCAAATTCCAGCATCCGGAAGGCGTGGCCCCCAGTCCCATCCGAACATGCAATGGGCTTTTCTGAGCATTGGAAATCCTTCCATTGCGTCGGAAGAACCTTCTATTTTCCGTTCTGCATACTGTGCTGCCAGATATTTTGTGGGAGATGCAAAGATAATTCTCAGTTGGTTTTCGTCTGGTTTTAAAAGTTTTTTTACCGGATACTCCCAAATGCGGTGCATATTGTCGGCATCTCCAATTTTCGTTTCATTGAGATAAATGCTTGCGAGGGTATCCAAACCGTCAAAGTGAAGGAACACCTCTTCCTTATCCAAAAGATCGTTCTCTACTGAAAAAAAGGTTCTGTATTCATAATCCTCTTCCATGAGGGGTAATGCTTTCATTTCATTGTCCCGGTAATATGGGTCTTCCATTTTTCCATTGATAAGCAAATCGTTATATACTGAACCGGGTACGATGGCAGGTAAATAGTCTCCTTTTCCTGCTGTCCGCATGGTCCAATTTTCGTGTAGCTTTCTCACTATCATTTGGTTTTCCTCCTGTAATTATAAATTCATGGTAATCACTAAATCCTCGTTCACAACAGTACATTACAAAGGGATGTACTAGTCAGACCAGCGAAGGTATCAATTATTTAATCTTCGATGTACTAGTGACCTATACTGGTAATTTACTCTCTCCAGCATATAAAAACAAGTAAATTAAACATATGAAACTTTTTTGAAAATAGTATACCAAAAAACTACAGATATGCTAAAAAAACCCATAAATAATTGTAATATTTTCTTAATGAAATCACTTCACATATTGTGTTATGATAGATTCGTATAATTATCAGAAACATATTTTAATTTTTTTTTTATATTTACATTTGACCTTCGGTACCTTTGAGGGGTATGAATTTTTTGTTTGGAACGAAAGATTTAACTGATACAAATACTTTATCAGTTCTTATGGATTTTTGATATAAAATACTTAAACGGAGGAAACTTACAAATGGAAACTGGAGTTAATCAAAAACCTTTATTGGTCATGAATGAAATTAAGAAATCTGTCATTGGAAAAGATGATTGTATCAAAAAGGTAATGACAGCCGCTCTTGCTGGCGGACATATATTGATTGAAGATATTCCCGGTGTTGGGAAAACTACCCTGGCCTTGGCTTTTTCCAAATCCATGGGGCTTACCTGCCACCGGATGCAGTTTACACCAGATGTACTGCCGGCGGATATCACGGGTTTTTCTCTTTATCAGAAGACGACCAATACCTTTGAGTACCAACCGGGAGCGATTATGTGCAATTTATTTCTGGCGGATGAAATCAACCGGACTTCGCCCAAGACCCAGTCGGCACTTCTGGAGGTTATGGAGGAGGGGAAGGTAACGGTAGATGGTGTGACTCGGATGGTGCCATCACCCTTTATTGTTATGGCTACCCAGAACCCTTCCGGCAGTGCTGGCACCCAGCTTCTACCAGAATCCCAGCTGGATCGCTTTATGATTCGTATGACCATGGGATACCCGGATATGAAACATGAAATTGCCATTGCCAAAGGAAAAAGCAGTGGTAATGGAGTGGATGAGCTTTCGTCCGTAATTGATGGTACAGAACTTATGTCTTTGCGGACTTTTGTAAATGAAATATATGTCCATGATCAGATTTATGACTATATCGGCAAACTGGTGACGGAAACCAGAAACCATACCATGATAGATCTGGGTGTGAGTCCACGAGGCACCATTGCTCTTACAAAAATGGCAAAAGCTTATGCCTTTTTGGGAAATCGAGGCTATGTTATTCCAGAGGATGTCTGGGATATTTTTGGAGATACCATTCTCCACCGAGTTGTCTTAAGTCCAAAAGCCAGAGCCAATCATGTAACCTTGGATAATGTAATGGAAGATATTTTAAAGAAAGTGCCAAAACCTACCATTCGGAAAGGGAACTAGAAACTATGAGGAATCTGATTCTATATATTGCCTGTATTGTCTATACTGCTTATGTCACAGTTATGCACAACAGTAATAGTGTTGCCATACTGTTGTTTACAGAGCTTTTTATTCCGATTCCTCTTTTTGTTCTGGCCCTTTATCAAGGCTTTAAGCTGAAGTTTTTCCTTCATTTTCCCCTTTCTGTTATTGA
Organism: Acetivibrio sp.; assembly: GCA_031553075.1. Lineage (GTDB taxonomy): Bacteria > Bacillota > Clostridia > Lachnospirales > Lachnospiraceae > DIGJ01. Next base: position 26,667 of record JAVBLX010000202.1, on the reverse strand, counting down.
AAAGGAACAGGAAGGCATTATTGAAATAAAGATTAATAATCCTACCCCATTTCCCATCCCCCGACTTCGGATTACCTTACTTTATGAGAATAGGATATGGGGGGTTAAGAAAAAAAGGTATTTTAAGACTGCCGTAGGAAAACAGGTAACGGAAACGGTACCCTTAAGTCTTATGAGCGATACCTGCGGTGTGCTGGATTTAACCATTAAACGAATTCGCATTTATGATTATCTGGGGCTTTTCTTTTGGGAAAAAAAGGTGGAAATCAGCCGTGAGCTTACTATCCTGCCAAAGGTACACGAAACCAGTGTTATCATCAGCGGAGCTACCCGAAATTTTACCTTTGAAAGTGATATCTATGACAAAACCAAAGGGGGCAATGACCCTTCGGAGGTATTTCAAATCCGGGATTACCGCATTGGTGACCGCCCTCAAAGCATTCACTGGAAATTAACTGCCAAAAGCAATGAACTGATGGTAAAGGAATTCAGCCGCCCGATTGGCTGTGCGGTGGTTTTCCTGCTGAGTGCCAAGAAGATAAATGATTCTTTTATCGAAGCTTTTACCTCCCTTTCAAACGAAATGATTGGGGGAGATTGTCGGCATTACGTTGTGTGGTATGATCGGAAAACCTGTGATTTGGAACGGCATATGATTGAGACGTTGGAGCAGCTTTATGAAGTGGTTACCCTGCTTTACCAGAATCACATTGCCAAGCCTGAGGATAGCCTGCACATGTTGTATCGAGATAAATATCCGGGAGAGACTTTTTCTACGGAGCTTTTTCTGGACGAGCATCTGGTTCTGTATAAAAATCAGATGGAAATGGTACGTTTTGTTAAGAAAGATTTGGCAAAGAACTTACAAGATTTGATTATAGAAGTATAATAGGAGTTATGATTTAGAAAGGGGGGAAGCCATGTTTTTACGAAAAAAAGACAAAATACGGATTCGGTTGGCAGAAGATCCTTCTGAAAAAATGCCAGAAGAGTTAAAGCTTCTTGTTGCACCAGGTTCAAAGCGGCTTGGCGTTTATTTTATGCATCTGGGACTTTTTTTCCTGTTCATGGTTTCTGTTGGTACGACTCTTAATCAGATACTGGGGCTGGAGCTCGGCCAAAGAAATTTTGTCCTTCCTGCTTTATTTCTGGTCTTCTGGGCCTTGATGGTATATTTGAAAACAAACTTGACTCTTTATTTTTTGGGTCTTACCCTGATTGGGTGGGGAATCCACCTTTACCGCAATTGGGAAGCTTTTATTTCTGGGGGGAAAGCTTTTTTAAACTGTCTTTTTTCCCATATTAACAGCTATTATGGGGCTAATATTCCATATTTTAGGCAGGAAAATTATACTGCCCAAACATTATCCCAGTTTTTCACAATTATTTTTCTTCTGCTGGGATTCTTACTTTCCCTTGCCATGATCAAGCGTATCCGCCCCCCTTTTGTCATCGGTGTCGGGCTTTTTTGCCTGTTGGGTGGACTTATGCTGGGTCGCCTGCCCAATGAACTTATTCTTCAGGTTTTCTTTCTCTGCTTTTATATGGTGCTGGCGATGAACAACTGGAAAAAGAATACGTTTCATATTAGTCCAGATGTACTCTTTCTTTCCGGTCTGATAACGGGTGGCGTGTTTTTATTCAGTTTGATGCTCTCTGTCTATTTTATTGCACCAGAGTATTCTCCTAAGGTTCGTGCAAGCCATAAAAAGTTGGTGGCGGCAGAACGGGAGGTTGAAAATATGGTCCTTTCTGCTAATTTGTATTATGAACTATTTCAGTCTGGACGTTTTTCCTTTTTATCGGATGACCCAGGTTCCCTGGGAAATCAGGCTCCGCGATATACTGGCGCAGAGGCTCTTCGCGTTACGGTGGAATGCGAGCCGGATTCCAATCTTTATTTGAAGGGCTGGGTTGGGTCGGATTATAATGGGAAGGGCTGGGATTCCTTGAATGAACAGGATTTTTATCAGAATGCGCTTAACTGGTCTCTGCCTCAGGGGACTTCCTCTTCCTTGGGTCCTACTCCCGGCCTCATAACGCAGAATTTAAATTATGCATTTATTCATTGTTTTAGTGGCAAGACGACCTTTTCGTTTTATTCGCCAGCTGATTCGGAAGAGGCCGTTAGCTCGAACACGATTACGCTTTCGTCTGGCGGGTCACCTACTAACATAAATATAATTCCCCTTAAGGTTAACCAGAAGTTTACCTACGCACCTTATTTTTGCAAATTGGAGCCTGATTCAATTATGAAAGGGGATGGATATATATCACAGGAGAGCCAGAGTCCCAAAACTTATCTGGGGTATCCTTTCGCCAGTAGTTTTCCTGATGGCGCTTTGCTTTTGGATAAAGAGAGTGCATCGGAATATGAGACTCTTACTTATGAAGACCTTACTCTAACTGATTTGATAAATATTGAAAGCTCTTATCTCCCTTATCTAAAAAGACAGTATACCAAGATTCCGGAAGGCTTTGAAGACCTTGAGGAATGGTGCCGCCGTGTCGAAGAGACATTCAAGGACGAACCGGAATTGGGCCAGGAATCATACCGAGTTAATGCAATCACGGCTTTCATTACTCAGTATCTTCATGCTCAGGCAAGATATAGCACACAATTGTCTTCTTTACCCATAGCGGAAGACTTTGTAAAGTATTTTTTATACGAAGAAAAAAGGGGCTTTTGTACTCACTTTGCTTCTACCGCCACCTTAATGTATCGAATGTTTGGCATTCCGGCTCGTTATGCCAGCGGATATGTGGTGAGAGCTTCTGATTTCCGAAAGATTTCTGATAATGAGTATGAGGCTTCCGTACCAGATAGTAATTCTCATGCCTGGGTGGAAATCTATATCAAAGGCTTTGGTTGGACTCCGATTGAAGTAACACCTGGTTATTCTGGTGGTTCTGGTTATCAGGGTGGAAGCAATCCGACTGCTCCAATACCAGTTCCTACCCCTGGGCATTTTGAAGGGGACTTAAGTCCAAATCCAGGCTTAGAACGACCGACTCCTTCTCCTCAAGCTGGTACTTCAGGAGGGGGGGCTGGATTTTCCCTTGCTATTCCACAATGGCTGAAAAATGTGTTTTATTTCATATTAACGGTAATCACACTCTATCTGCTGCTGGTTTTAAGAAGAACCATTATTATAACCCGGCAACAGGGCATGATACAAAACAAAGAATATGGAAAGGCGGTTTCTTTCTTCTCCCATGAGATTTACGACATGCTTCGATTTGTGGGATACGCCCGGAAGCAATATATCAGTGACCTTGAATATGGAGATGACATGGCTTTGATTCTTTATTTCCTGCCAGAAGACTCCTTTGAAGAATTTATCTCTCTGGCTCAGAAAATCCAGTTTTCGGAGCAGGATGTAAATCACAACGAATTTGCTTCTGCTCACCAGACTTATCGGAAAATTGCTTCCCGATTAGGTGGGCGACAGGAGGGCATTAAAAAATTTTATTGGAAATATATTCGTTGCTTTCAATAAATATTAGAACGTTATCTGCAGAAAAAGTCCAGGAAGAAATGGGTAGATTTCTTCCTGGACTTTTTCTGCAAGCTGTTATTTTATAATTTTCAATACCATTTTCTTACAAAGCGGAAATTCGGTTAAATGATTTTTGCTTGAATCGCTTTTATTTCATAAACTTATCAATCGCCTTATTAAGCTCTTCTAATGCATCTTTATCACCCATTTCGATGGCATCTACAATACAATGTTCTATATGGTCTTTTAAAATAATCTTTCCAGTATTGTTCAGTGCCGCTTTTACTGCTGAAAGCTGAATCAGAACCTCAGAACAGTCCCTTCCATCCTCTACCATTTTTTTGGTAGCCTCTAGATGTCCAATGGCTCTGGATAATCGGTTTAAAACGGCCTTTGTGTTTGTATGAGTATGTCCATGGTCTTCGTCATGAATAGGGTCATGCTCATGAATAGGGTGCTCATGATTGTGAATATGCTCTATGATTGTGCCATCTTCTAATATATGTGAATGAACATGTTGTTTTTGATTGCTCATGTCTAACTCCTCTCTGGTCTGAAAACTTGATTATTGTCAGGTTCATCTGCATGGAAATAACATCGAAAAATGAGTCTTACACTGCGAAAGATTTTCACGCTCCTGCTAGTGTACTGTATCATTCATAATTAGCTAAACAGCACTGCCTATTTTGCCATCTGCCGCGTTGTCATCAGTCGGCGTAGCCCGCTACGCCTCCATCTTCCGCCTTGCAGCTGACAAAATATTCAGCACTGTTTAGCTAAAGATGAATGATACAGCACACTAGTACAATTACAGATTGATAAATCCTATAAATAAAGGCATTTTTATTATAAATCATCGGTTCTTCATTGGGGAACATAGTAATCATACGGTAAATGTATACTACCACTGCCACCGCCGCCAATGCAAAGACAAAATACTTCAAATTAGTGACCTCTTTTCCTAAGAGATATCTTAGAACACAAAATGTCAGCACCAGCAATATTACCCCAATCAAAAGAGGATGCATATGAAAGGACTGCTCCCAGCTTCCATGGAGGAACAAAACGGCCGCCCTGGTCATGCCACAGCCTGGGCAGGGAAATCCTGTAATTCTATATACCGGGCAGGCCCCTCCTGGCAAAAGAATTCCCAACAACAAATAGATTGCCATTACAAGGCCGGGCATGCTATATTTTTTTCGGTCTTTATTGATTCGACTCCAAATCATTTTTATATTTTTTCGTTTATTTTTTTCCATTTTAACCATACCATTTTTTATTTTCTTCTACGATTCTATCACTAATCCTTTTTTATTTTCTTCTACTATTCTATCACTAATCTTTTTTCATTTCCACCATAACACAGCTTAAAATTTCTCAGCGAAAATTCCTCAAGCGAATTTAATGGTTACTGCATAGGACATATCTGTGCATCACATTTAATGCATAAGTTCGCTAAAACAGTAAGCATGAAAGAGTCTGTCCGTGAAATAAAACAGAAAAAATGCTGTCGTACCTACGATTGTAAGTACGACAGCCCCCATGAATAACCGATAACTATAATTGTTTATTTATCACAGCATCCATCAAAACAAAACAGTTCACACAAGCCTGCTATGATACATTCTAATCCTTCTTCAACATCGTCAGCACCTTTGTTGATTTTTCTTTCGCCCTCACAGGTATCGCAATCTTTAAGATCTTCAATTCCTTTGCTGATATATTTGATACCTGCTTCGATATCCTGCAGCCCTTTTCTGATTGCACGTACGCCGCTGCACTCTCTTTCATCCAAATCACAGCTGCATTCATGTTCCTTTTTGAAATCACAGCCGAGATATCTGAAACCATCATAAATATCCTCCAAGCCTTCTTCAATATCCTTCAGTCCTTCTTTTAATTCTCTTATGCTTTCACAGCGGCAATTATGATCGCAGAGTGCTTTACGAATATCTCTCAATCCTTCCTTGATATCACAAATACCCTCTTTAAGACTTTCTGATGCTTCACATAATTTACAGTTTTTCTTTTCCTCCATTATGCCATTCCTCCTTTTTAATTGTTACACTATAATATATTAAAAGTAAACCGAAAAGGTGACAAAATTCGCCATATCCTGCCAAAAATTTCCTGTCTCCAGTTGCTGAATTATGGAGGTTTCACAACTCGTCATTGTATTTTAACATTGATAATTACGGCAGTTCAACGTATAATAACCTTATACTATCTGAACTAATTGCGAACCGATTCGCAGATGGAGGCAAAATGTATCATTCTAAAAAAATTGGAATTTTTGTTTCTCACATATATGGTACCTATCAGAAAAATCTCTGTCAGGGTATTGTTGATAAGGCAACCGAATTTGGCTATCTGGTGGAAATCTTTGCTTCAAATGATGGGGAAAATTTTGGCAGCTACGGACTTGGGGAAAATAGTATTCTTAACATTCCCAATTTTGAAGATTTTTCCGGTGTGATTGTTGCCACTGGTACTTATGTAGACCAGAATTTAATGAAACAGCTTCTTGATACGCTGAAGAGTCAGTGCCATTGTCCCATTATCGAGGTAAATAACACTTCCACCACCCCTTATTCTTGTGTCGGATTGGACAATAACAGTCCTGCCCGCCAGCTTATGGAACACCTGATTTCCGTACATAACTATAAACGCATATGTTTTCTGGGCAATACCGAGGAGGAAGAACCGTCTCAAATACGCTACCACTATTATACCCAGTCAATGGATGCACACAAACTACCACTATGGGATTATCATTATTTTCAATGTGCTTATTCCGAAACAGAAGTTGATGCTGCTCTTGAGTATTTTATGAAAAATGAGACTCCCCCGGAAGCTATCGTCTGCTACAATGACCGAATGGCTTTGTTGATGATGCATTCCCTTTCCAAACGTGGTTTAAGGGTCCCGGAGGATATTGCATTGACTGGCTTTGATGTCCTGGAGGATGGGCAAAATAATGTTATACCATTGACCTCTGTTACGTTTCCCAGCTATGAACAAGGGATTGCGGCTGTGGAAAATTTAATTAAGCTAACCGAAAAGAACGAAGTCCCTGCCATGACCATTGTGGAAGCCGAACCGCTGATTGGACATTCCTGTGGTTGTACCAAGACTCAAAAGAAGAATATCATTTCCTACGGCTACCATCTGCGTCAGAAGGTGGAGACAATGGAGGCCTCTTTAATTGACAACATTCATATGTCTGCCAACCTTCAGGATGTATCCGATCTTGACATCGGTATGGATTTATTAGAAAAATATGTTGGAAATATTGAAAATTGCAAAGAATTTTATCTCTGCCTTTATTCCAAATGGGACTCGGCCTCCAAGCATATCCGGGAACTGACCCAGGGAGAGGAGGAAGAGCTTCCCAGTTCTTCCATGCTCTTAAAGCTTGGGATAAACAATGGAAAACGGCTGGCAGAGTGCCTCTTTACCAAGTGCAGCGCTTTACCGGAATATGTCTATTCATCCGCCTCCACTTATGTTTATTCGCCACTCTTTTTTGGAAAACAGGCCTTTGGCTATGTTGCCATTGCCTTTGAGGGAAATCAGCTGGCATATGAGTTTAATCTGATTAACTGGTTTATGAATGTAAACAGTATGTTGAAAAATATTTGTGATAACAAAAATATGCGTCTTCTTGTGGATCGCCTGGAGGATATCTATATGCGGGATGACCTGACAAATCATTATAACCGTCAGGGTTTCCATGCCCTCAGCCAACGGCTCACCGAAACTGCCCTACGAGAAAAAAAAGCTCTTTTAGCTATGATTTTTAACTTGGACGGCTTAAAAAAAATCAATAACAACTTTGGATATAAAGAGGGGAATTTTGCCATACAGGTTTTGGGCCAGGCTCTGGAAATCGAGACCGGAGGAGAGATCATCTGTGCCCGGACAGATGGGGATAAGTTCCAGATTCTCATGCTTGGACGCAGCACAAAGGACGCAGTGGCTTATGTCAGTAAAGTGGAGCGCTATCTTGAGAATCATAACCGCCTCAACACAAAGGAATTTTCTATCTCTGCAAGCTGTGGTTATGTGGTGGAGGTTCCGGAAGTGGGATTTGATTTACAGGAATTGTTTCAGCGAGCGAGTGAAGAATTGGTGGCAAACAAGGTGAAGATATAGATTTGGCTTTTTAAATATATATAATTGCTTGTATAATAAAGATATATTTATGACAACACAAAGGAGATATCTCATGGGTAAAGACTGTGAAATATCTCCTTTTTTTGTTTTTATCTCAGTTCACGATTATAGCGCATATTTTTACGATACTCCGTTGGTGAAACACCACACACACTTTTAAAGGTTTTCATAAAATGTTTTTCATTTTCATAACCGATGGACTGACCAACCTCCGCTACCATCTGATCGGTTTCAGCAAGAAGTCGCTTTGCTTCGTTTATACGGATTTCCTTTAGGTAATTAACAAAATTGCTCCCTGTATATTGCTTAAAGGTATAGGAAAATAAGGAATAGTTCATGGATACAAAGTTGGACACAACAGCCATGTTTAAGTCCTTGTTATAATTTTCCTGAATGTACTGCGTTGCCTGTTGAATTTTCTGTTTATTTTTATAGTCGTCAAATTCGGAATTGATTCTTTCATGAAATGTCCTTAACCACTGTATCAGGCTTTTTTCATATTGCTGCAAAGAATGATACTGAAAAATTCGGTAGAAGGGAGTCAGCTCATCCTGATTCATGTCTAGCACGTTTTGGTAGGTATTTTTTATGGTGTCCATGAGAATTCTGGCACTGGAGGCAAAGGAATCGGCTGTATACTGTCCTCGCCGGGTACTGCTGATTATATGACTCAGCCGTTTCAGACCCTCTTCTATTTTGTCCGTCCCAATCATTTGGGCTATTTGAGCCATGGCTTCTGGCTCAATATTGGTGTTTTGATTCTGGTCGGTTCCCGCAAGCATTTCCTGAACCATTTCTTCATAAAAGACCAGCGAAGTCTCGTGACAAAAAGCCTGCTTTCTGGCTTGTTTGGCCTCTCGATAGGCTTTGGGAAGCTCTTCGATGCCTTTGTGAGGACGACTGACTCCTGTCAGACGATTCTTTAATTCGTTCTTAAATAAAAACTCTCTGGCCTGAAGCCCAACAATATATAGTTCATTCTCTTCAATCTCACCAAGATAAATGTAGTTGCTGCTTTGGCAGTCCTGATTCCGATTGTCGGTGCAGCAGACTACATATTCCTGGAAATAGAAGCGGTCCTTATATTGATGGATAAGTATATCCACATCTCTTTTTTTCATGTTCTGGTCCGTGATGAGGTATTTTAGCTGCTGGTAGCCCAGGTTTATAATTTCATAATCGGATTCCCTGTTCTCTTCCAATTCATGCTCCAGTTTTTCCATAACCTGAAGGAGCTTTTGCTGGTCAACAGGCTTTAAAAGGTATTCCCGAACTCCATAGCCCATTAACTCCACGGCTGCCGAAAAATCATCACTGCTGCTGATTGCAACCATGAATGGTTTGCTCGGCAGCAAGCTTACTTCCTTTGCTAACTGTATGCCATCCACCTTAGGCATACGGACAGCCATCAAAATAACATCGATTCTCTGTTCTTTCAAAATTTCCAGAGCGGTCTGCCCATTGCTGCATTCCATAATGATCTGAATGGGAATGCCAGACTTTTGCAGAATGCTTTTATGATTTTGACGGCATCGTTTATCATTATCAACAATTAAAACGGTGTTCATACTTGGCTCCCATCCGCATGCATGGCATGCATCTTTTCAAACTTAAAACGAATCTTCTGCGAGGGAAAAATAACACGCAGCTCCTCCACTTGGATGATAAAATAAATATAGCAAATTAGCCCCGGATAAGCAAGCAGGACCGGGCACCTTTCGCTGGTCCCGGCCCTGATTCTTCCATTTGCTTCTATTCTTTGACTGCGCCTGCTGATATACTGCTGATAATGTATTTTGAGCAAAAGCAGAATACGATAATAATCGGAATTACAGAAATTGCAACTGCCAGATAAATAGCTCCCTGATTACTTGCTATATCCTTTGAAGAGTTAAGGGAGGCAATCATTACTGGAAGGGTGAATTTCTCTTTGTTCAAGAGGAGCAATGGAATCAGGTAGCTGTTCCAATTTCCAATAAAGGCTCCAATGGACATGGTTGCGATTCCAGGCGACATAATAGGCATTACAATCCGGTGGAATATATGCAGTTCACCTGCTCCATCAATTCTGGCGGCTTCCAGAAGACTCTTGGACAATATGGATTCTACGTACTGTCTTAAGAAAAATACTGTTCCTGCTGACGCAATGGCTGGAATAATCAATGGAATGTAAGAATTCCTTAAATGCAGGGCATTAACCAGATTGTAAAAGCCAATTAAGCCCAACTGGCCGGGAATCATCATGAAGATTACTATCGTCAGGGTAATTATCTTTCTCCCTTTGAATTCATATACCGCAAGAGCATATGCGGTCAGGGAAGAGAAGTAAGCACACAGGATGGTTGCTGGAATTGCTACCATCAGGCTGTGACTAAAGCCTGTAAATAAGTTAAAGTATCCACTGACAATTTCCCAGTTTTTTGCCAGAGCTTCACCGGGAATGAGGGTAAAGGACTTCATAATATCGATGCCATTTCTGGTTGCATTTACAACCATGAGGACAAACGGCAAAATACAGATAATGGCTAACGCATCCAGTGCTATGTAAAGTGCTGATTTTTTTAATTTATAACCAATGGTTCCCATATTAATCCTCCTTCGAATACATTACTTTAAACTGAATGGCAGATACAATCAGTATCAGCATAAACAAGGTATAAGCAACTGCTGATGCATAGCCCACCTGATTTACCCCTTGCACAAAGCCAAACTTGTACAGATACATTGCCATCGTTTGAGTAGAGCCCATTGGATCACCATTTACATTTGACATAAGAAATGGCATATCAAACATCTGGAGACCACCAATTAAGGAAGTAATTGCGACATATAATAAAATCGGCTTTAGCAGCGGAAGGGTAATATTTCCAAATACTCTCCAGCGTCCGGCCCCATCAATCGCTGCTGCCTCAAAATAATCGGTGCTGATTCCCTGTACTCCTGCCATTAACATGATGAAGGAGTTACCGAACCACATCCATGCACTGACAATGGCGATAACATATGGTGTAACGGAAACGGAGCCCATCCAGTTGATCGGTTCCTTAACCAGGTGAAGTGCCATAAGAATCTGATTAACCGTTCCATAACGCCAGTCTAACAGGGTCTTGAAGAGAAAGGCTACCGAGGTAGCAGCAATTAGGTTCGGCAGGTAGAAAAACGCTCTATATACCGGCAAACCCCGCATTCTGTACTTAATATCACTAAAAATAATGGTTAAAAGAAACGCAAGACCTAACTGGGCAACGATATTTACCCCCCAGATTTTAATAGTATTAACTAAAGAACGCCAAAAGAATTTATCCTGAACGACTCGGATGTAGTTATCAAACCATAAGAACTGTGACTCTCCAAATCCTTTGTAATTGGTAAAACTTAAATATAGGGTTCGAAAAACCGGATATATATTAAATATCAGGAATACTACAATAAAAGGTAAGACAAAAAGATAGGCAATATTATTTACATTCTTTTTCTTTCCTTTTTTTACTGCACTTACACTAGCCATTTTACTTACCTCCATGAGTCTGCCTCTTGTGTAATCAGGGCAAGGTTTTTTAGAACCTCGCCCCTTTTACATTTATTAATATGTATCTTCTTTTTATTTCTTATCTCTCAATCGTAAGCTCCGGATAAGTAGATGCTACGATATCGTAAAATTCGTTAATTGCATCTTCTTTGGATTTTGCGCCCTCTTTAATTGCTGTGATTGCCTGGCCCCAAGCATCACCAATTGCCTGGTCATATTTGGTAACCTTTGAATAGTCGATTCCCTTTGCCTGCTCTGCCCAGAATGCATATAATTTCTGGTTTCCGTAAACTGGGTTTTCATCATTTGCATGTTTTTCCAGACATGGGATATAGGATACTACGTCACCTTCTGATTTTTCAATCCACCAGTCAAGTGTTGTTTCGGTTAAGGTACAGAATTTTACAAATTCCCATCCAAGTTCTTTGCTATCACTGTAATTGCTAACTCCCATAAATGTACCACCACCAAATCCATAAGATGGTCCGTTACATACTTTCCATAAACCTTTGGTATCACCGTAGCTGTCTCTCATAACCAGAGTACCCCAGGTAGGAAGTCCGTAAGCAAATACTTCGGTAAGCTCTGCGCCTTCTGCGTCAGCTGCTACTGCTGCTTCATCCCAAACGTTTGTTGTTGATTTTAAGATTGGTACCTGGCTTGACATTGCCTGATACCAAGGAGCGGACCAGGTCTGGGCAAATGCAGTGTATTCATTCTGATATAATGAAACTGCGGTATCCATATAGTCAAGTCTTGCCTGTGCTACGTTTAATTTATTATCCACTACCCATGCAGAGTCTCCTGAAAAGTAGTTAAGCTCTCCATCGGATGCAAAGATTTTATATCCTGCTTTTTTAAGTTCATCGCCTGCTTTTAAGATTTCGGGATAGCTTGAGAATTTCTTTCCGATTTCTGCCGGGTCAGATGTTCCAAATACTTTTTCTGCAATGTCCCCGCGGTAGTAGATACCTGCTGGTGTTACCTGATAAGAGATTGCTCTTTGAACGCCGTTTGCATCCTTTCCAACCTGCCATACATAATCTACGATTTTGTCTGCATAGTCCTGAGCGCCAAAGTCATCCAGGTTTGCAAAAAATTCTGCTTCATACATGGAACCAAGCATCTGTGGCTCACCAACGATAATATCAGGGTCTTTTTCACCAGCCAGAAGCGCTGACTGTACTTTTGTTGGATAATCTGCTGGAGCAATTACAGTAACTTCTACTTTGGTTCCAGTTTCTTCGGTAAATTTTTCAGCAAACTGCTTTAAGTCATCGGATAAGGTCCAAACTGTTAATACTTCATCGCCTTTACTATCTTTGCTTTCTGTTTTTGTCTCAGCTGCACCATTGTCTCCTGTGCTCGCTGTTGGAGCCTCTGCATTTCCACTGCCACAAGCTGCTAATGAAAGGGTCATGATTCCGGCTAATGCCAGAGCGGTTAATCTCTTAATTTTCATAAAAATCTCCTTCTCAAAAATAATTGTTTATGTTTGTGTTTGTTTATGGCTTTATTATAGCTTCGGATCTTTTTGTTCATAATGCATCGTTTTTTTCCTGAGGTGTTGTTTTTTTAGTTGAATTTGTATTTCTTATTATTTTTACGATGTATTTATATATATAACGTACTGTATGTATAAAACGTCCTGCTATATATAAAAGTCCTGTGACAAGGAGAATTTCGTTTCAAAACTGCTATAAAGCAATTTTAAACGATATTTCCTTATCACAGGACCCTTTGATACAAGCAGCTTTTCCGAATCACTTCACTGTTTATATAAAAATTCTATGATATTTTCCCACTCGATTCCTTCAAAATCTTTGATGGGCATTTTATCCATGGTCAGGATTATCTTTCTGTAGTTATCTTTAATTGCCTGGAGAGGTCTGAGTTCTCTTTTTCTGGTCTGGTCATCCAGGATGCTGGCGCTTACCTGGACATACATTTTTTCATTTGGACTTTCTGCTACAAAATCAATTTCAAATTCATCCATTTTTCCAATCGATACTTTATATCCTCTTCTTATTAATTCCAGAAATACAATATTTTCAAGAATATGACCATAATCTCCCTGACGGAAGCCAAGTAATTCGCCACGAATGCCAGTATCAACTATATAATATTTCTCCAATGTCTTCAGATATAGCTTTCCCTTTATATCAAAGCGATTCACCTTATAGAGAACAAAAGCATCTTCCAGCATTTTTATATAGTTATCAACTGTTTCACTGGATGTTTTGCGTCCGGCACTGGTGAGATAATCACTTATTTTTTTCGTTGAGACGATGTTGCCGATGTTATCTGCCAAATATCTTACAATGCTTTCCAGCAATGGGACATCACGTACATTTCCCCGTTGAACCACGTCTTTTACGATAACAGTATTGAATATTCCTGACAAAAAAGCCTGTATGACATCCACCTGGTAATTAAGCATAGTAACTGCTGGCAATCCGCCATATTCCATATATCGTAAAAAGAGGGTCTCCCTGTCTTCTTCTCCTTCACAAAAATCAAGATACTCCACGAAAGATAATGGCAACATCTTGATTTCAACATACCGACCGGATAATAGGGTGGACAGTTCCGAGGACAGGAGGTATGCATTGGAACCTGTTATATAAATATCACAATCCAGATTTACCAAAAAGGAATTGACGGCTTTTTCCCATTTTTCCACCTGTTGTACTTCGTCCAGTAATAGATAATATCGTTTTCCTTTTTGAACGGTTCCTGTAATTGCCTGATTGAATTCTTTATATGTTTTTATCTCGTCAAACTCCAACGATTCAAAATTCATACGGATAATCTGCTCCTGCAAAATCCCAACAGAAAGCAGATACTGTTCATATAAATCCATAAGCGTGGATTTACCGCATCGCCGAATTCCTGTGATTACTTTTATAAAGGGTTTATCCTTAAAGCTGATTAGTTTTTCCAGGTAACTCCTTCGCTCCTTCATGTCCTTGACCTCCTATCTGTTAATTTCATTTTCTTAGTATTTCCGTTTTATAGTGCCTATTATACCTTAAAAAAATCAAAAAAACAATATTGTTTCATTTGTATCTGAAAAAATATTGTTTTTTAGAAGTTTTTAAGTTATACCTTAAAAACTTTCTATTTTTATGCTTTTTTCAATCATAAACACTTTTTATCTTTTAAAACTATCTCCAGAAAAATGGCTGCACCACACAAACCATAACCCATGCAAGGGTGATATATAGAAAGGCCTCCCGGTTTATTGGTTTCATATCCTTTCTGGTACTGGAAAAATGCCTGGACAGCTTGGGAAATAGAAATATAAATATTTTAAAAATAAGATATCCCAGAAAGGCTCCCAGTGTGTTCATAATCAAATCATCTATGTCAGTGGCACGGTAGGAAAACAACTGCGACATTTCTATAAATAGTGATAACAGAAATCCACATAATGTGACTCGCACCACGCTTCGATACTTTGTCCACAATAGTGGTAACAAAAAACCAAAGGGAACAAGAAGCAGTATATTTAGGTAATATTGAATGGGATAATTGGAGAAACTAACAAAGGGATTCCCATTTACATTAGGTTCCCAGCGCATATGGTAAATGGAGGGAAGTCCTGTAATATTAAAAATACCAATCATCAGCACTGTAAAGGCGACACTGCCCAAAACGTGCCAGATCGTAAGGGAAATTCGATATTTGAATTTTAATATGATCTGGTAAATAAGGATAACTGGCAGCAAGGGTGTCACTCCTGCAACCGAACCGACCAATAAATAATTGTAATACATGAAAAAACCTCCTTTTGAGGTCATTATATCAAATCGCTCAAAAAGAGGTATTAATCCAAGATTAAAATTTCTTAATATTAAATTAATTTCCAAAATTGATCCCCAAAATCGTTTAAAAAATCCAAAAAATCGTTTGAAAAAATCCAAAAAATTCGTTCAAAAAATATCTAAAGAATTCGTTTAAAAAATGATTTGAATTACTTTATAATCAAAAAAGAAGTTGAGTTAAAAATTATTTTGATGCAAAGTTCTCAAAATAACCGGAAATCCAAATAATTGGCGTTCCTTTATCACCACTTCCGCTCATCAGGTCACATAAGCTTCCCAAAAGATCGGTATAACGACGAGGTGTGGTTCCCAGAGCCTGGTCGCCCAGTTCCTTATCTTTTGCGTTAATTGCGGCTTCCATGGCTTCTCTTGCTTCCTCTTCGGATTTTCCTGCAAATTGGTTGTCCAAAAGAAATTTAAGTTTTAGTTCGTTTGGTGTTCCGTTAAGGCCATCGGTGTAAGCAGGTGAAACCACTGGATCCGCAAGCTCCCAGATTTTTCCTACTGGGTCTTTAAATGCCCCGTCTCCATAGACCATGACTTCTACTCTTTTGCCCGTTTCTTTTAATAATCTTGCCTGAATTTCGTCTACCAGACTCTGGCAAGCTCTTGGAAACAGCTTTACTTTGTCTTCAGTGGCTTTATTCGAGCCAAGAAGACCATAATTTTCATTGTATCCGCTGCCATCTACACTTTCGGTCAAGATCTCATCCAGACCGTATACGAGGTTTGCGCCTGCGTCCTTTAAAAGACGTTTCGTTCTCTGACGGGTGTGGATGTCACATACCAAAACATTTTTTGTATATTTTAACACAGAACGTGGGTCATTGGCAAAAATCAGTTCTACGTTTTCGCCAAAGCTCTTGTAGTACTCCGCATAATCCATACCGGTGAATGGGTGCTTTACTTCATAGCCAAATAATTCACGGTACTTCTTTTCATCCAGAACATCGGTGTAAGGATTTACTCCTGCCTTGTCCAGCATGTCCCAATCAATTAACTGATTTCCAACTTCATCCGAAGGATAGGAAAGCATAATGTAAAGCTTTTTGCATCCACCTACGATTCCTCTTAAAAGATTGGAAAAACGATTACGGGAAAGAATCGGAAATACGATGGCAAGCTCTTCGCCGTTGAATTTTGCTGCTACATCTGCTGCAATCTGATCAACCGTAGCAAAATTGTTTTGAGCTCTTGCCACAATTGCTTCGGTCATTCCGATTACATCCCGGTCATGAAACTCTGTTCCGTTTTCCTTTGCTGCATTTAAAACACAGTTTACCACGATGTCGGCTAAGTTATCACCTGGTTGAATCATCGGTGCACGAACACCTCTTGCT
The DNA here is from genome assembly GCA_031553075.1 of Acetivibrio sp. Lineage (GTDB taxonomy): Bacteria > Bacillota > Clostridia > Lachnospirales > Lachnospiraceae > DIGJ01. The sequence goes on along the minus strand of JAVBLX010000202.1, from coordinate 10,295 downwards.
ACCGTTCCTAAAGTACGCATATGAAACCCTCATTTCTTAATTTAGAATCTAATTACTTTATTGCTACCTTCTCTTGCACATCAAGCAACCTTGTATATTGTACCTCTTTTTCAGGAATAAGTACAATCAATATTTTTAATATTTGGCATAATTTATAGTTATATCACAGATCTTCGAAACATCCTTCCTCTCAATTTTACCGAAATATTGCACCCTCACTTATCCTCTCGGCTTTTGATTTTAAATAACTTTCCAAAAAATCAATAAATCTCCAAAACATTAATAAAGCTTTAAAACATTAATAAAGCTTCAAAACATCAGCAAAAAGAAGCTGATTTGATACTTTACTCATATCCGAAAGCAGCTTCTTTTTAAATCTTTTATAGTATTTTCAAACCTTCCAAAAGTATACTACATCATCCGGTGTATTATTCTCATTTATTTAATCAAGCGGCTCCAAACAAAAATCATCCAGACTTCCCCATCCGCCACCATCGCATTGAATGGAAACACCAATCGTAACTTCTCCATTTTGAACTGTAATTCCATCAATTTGCGGACATCCCCAGTTGGCCCAGCCGGTTACTTCCGTTTCAGCCTTGTACTCATTTCCATCGGCAAGGGCATAGATGTACATCTTAGGATTCTTTGTGTCACCGCCTTGATGCTGTACACTTAGTCGATAGGTTCCAGCCGGAAGGTTGGTTATTTTCTGTTCAGCTGTGAAGTCAACTGCACTGGCGGAATAGTAATGCAAAGAATAATCCCCTGTTTTTGCATCCGTTGATTTATTTTGAAAATCAACCTGTTTTCCTCCGTTTTCTGAAATAATCCACATGGCTGTGTCTGTTTCCTCAAAGCTCCCATTTGTGATATAGTTCAATGGATTTATAGTTAAAAAGCAGGTTACTTTTTCATCATTTGCAGTACCCATGATTTCGTACTTTCCAATCCCAGCACTTACGGCTGCTGCAAAGGCTTCCCCATCCCAGGAAACCGGTATGTTCTCTTCGCTTCGGTCATTATAAATAGCCTTTACTGTTTCCGGTGGGTTAATCTCTGTACCGACCATACTAATCTGTACTGCATCAGCAATCACATCAACCTTTCTCTCCGTTACTGCACCCGTATCCACATACTGAAATACTTTTAGTGAGGCTAGTGGATGTCCGGTGAAGTCAAAAAGAGCCTGATTATCAACTGCGGTTCCACCATACCAAATGCCTGCATCTTTTGAATCAAAATCGCTAGAATAACTAGAAGCCCAACCACTTCCATAGACTTCCCATTTTTCTTTGTTCTGCTCATGGCTCGTCGAATCTCCTACCGGTATCCATGCGGGTTCCCAGTAAAAGTAACCGATTCCAGCATCGCCCACAGCCGCAACAGCCTGAATCACATCTCTGACCTCGTGGGCCTGTCCTTGAATGGTTACCGGGTAATTGAGTATCTGGGTATCTGGATTGGGCACCGTATTTCCATGTCCATCCCCATCCTCTGCAGTATAGGCATAGGAGTTTTCTGCAACCATCACCTTTTTCCCATAGGTATCCGCAATTTCTTTCAACAGCCCTGTCAGATTTTCCAGGGTCCCATGCCAGAATGGATAGTAGGAAGAAGCAAAAACATCATAATCCACGTCAAAATTGGCAAGAGACATGGCATATTTTATCATCTGATCCCGGTTCTCGGGGTTGGCAAAATGCACCGCTACTAAAATTTCCTTGTCTACTGTACGTACCGCTTCGCTTCCTTTGGCAAACAGCATGCAGACATTTTTGAAGTTGACCTCACCACACATTTTTCCGTTGGTTTCGTTGCCAATCTGGACCATTCCGATCTCTACTTTGGCTTTCTTCAACTGCTCTAAGGTGTCCTTTGTAAAATCATAAAGTGCAGCTTCTTTTTCTTCAAGAGAAAAATTTTCCCATGCCTTGGGTGCCTGCTGTTTTCCAGGGTCTGCCCAGAAGTCCGAGTAGTGAAAGTCCACCAGAAGCTTCATTTTGTACTTCGTTGCCCGTTTTCCGATTTCAATGGCCGTTGCTACATCGTTATTACCGCCGCCATAGCCATTCCCGGCACTGTCATAAGGGTTATTCCAAATACGTACCCGAATATAGTTCACGCCGCTTTCGGAAAGAGTTTTAAAGATATCCTGTTCCTTCCCATCGTATCCATAAAATTTAACACCGCTTTTTTCCAAAGAAATAATACTGGAAATATCCACTCCTTTGATAAAATCCCGGGGTAGCCCTTCGACCTTTTCAACGAATATGTCGGTCGGTATCGGTTCTCCGGAAGCGGGTGCTGTGTTATTTTGGCAGCCTGCCAGCAAAAGGACAAGCAGAACTGCCAGCAAAAGCATCCTGGTTTTTCTCATTAAGACCTCTCTCTGTTCTTCTATTTTTTCATATAAACTAAAAGCTGCGCTCTTCTATCTTTTTGTCTTCTATCTTTTGCCTTCTATCTTTTGCCCAAAAATCACCTGGGCTTGTATTCTATAGAAACTTTACTCTGTGCTCTTCTATTAATGTTAGCTCCTTCAACTGACAGGCAGACCCATCCTGCATCTCCGGCCATTCCTCCAGATATATCTGGTCACCCTTGTGAAGGGGGGCAATGGCAACTAGAAATTCAGTTGGGAAATCAAAACCACGCAGACCTATCTGCCAGCTTTCACCGGTGTAGAAATTATCAGCAAATGCACTTTCCTGTTCCGGCAAATAAGCCTTGGCTACGTCACCAATATAGGAAATATCCACTAGATAGTTATTTGCTTTTTTGTCTAATCCACTTAAAACCACCTTATATTTGCCATTCTCCTGCTGTTCAAAGGAAACCCCAGCATGGGATCTTTCCAGTTTTTTTCGGTAGATGGTAAAGGCGCCTTCGGTTCCTACTTTCTCGAAGCCCTCGGGTGCATGTGCTAACTCAGGATATATCCGTACCTCCATGTCACGCTGTGCAAGGATATCGTATCCGCCCTGAAGATTGGCAATGACTGGATTTTCACTGATAACAAGATATTCCTGATCCAATGAAATTTTCCATGAACTCAGAGCCATTTCTCTGGTGATTTTCAAAATATTGTCTGCTTCTGGAAGAGTTTCTTTTCGCTCACCATAGAAGACATAAGTTCCATTCACTTTACAAAGGGGTGTCATAAGACAGCTTTTTATCTCAATTCCATCAAGCTTCATATTAAATGGATAAAAAGCATAATCACCATCCTCCACATCCAATGGTGGGAAAGTAATGGTTTCATTTTCCAGTTCTACCTTCAGCTCTACTCCTTTATGAGCCGCCATTTCCTGTCTTCGCTGAAAGTTATTGATAAATACATAGCCTTCCTTACCATTATGACGTACCGAGTTTCTTAAGTCTGTTTGATTGGTTGGCTTATCAGGATTATCCTGGGGTATGTATACTGGCATTTTGCAAAGCTCCTCACCAAAATCCTCGGCAAACATGGCAAATATTTTAAGCTCATTTAAGGTATCTGTCATCTGTCCGTATTCTCGGATTGGAGCACGGAAATCATAAGAAAGCTCCGGTAAATCATTTAAGTATCCCGTTGCTCTGGACTCCTGCAAAGTGGAAAATTTGCCGTATGGATTGGTGCCGCCATGATACATGTAATATCCCAGTAAATTCACGCCACTTCCCAGCTTTGCCAGGGTCATCCCACCAATGTCTTTGGCTTTGGCTATTGGGCGCCGATGGTGGGTTACCTGCAGCCCGCCCCCAAGCTCTGCTGTTAAATATGGGAACGTTTCAATATCAAAGGTAATTCCATGACCAAAGCCATAATCGCTGCCAATGTTATGGTCATTTCGTTCCCTGGTAAAGATATAATTGCCACTTGGTTCAATTTCGGTAAGACGCTGGTCCCAAGGTGCTTCGCAGTAGCCGCCCATAACCGGAAGCAGTCCTCCGGTCACCGCCCCGCCCCAGCCTGTAGCGGTATATAGGGGCACATCAAAACCAATTTCTTTTGCCATTTCCCAAAGACGAACCATATGACGTTCTCCTTCTTCGCCATTCAGACCGCCGCAATGTCCGTATTCATTTTCAATCTGAACACCGATAATAGCTCCGCCATCCTTGACAAAATGACCTTCTACTTGCTTGTATATTGCCCGATAGAATTTTTCTACGGTCTTAAAATACCCTTCATCATTGGTCCGGACTTCAAAATCTTTTTTGAGAAGCCAGTCCGGAAAACCCCCGTTTCTAACTTCACCGTGGGCCCAGGGACCAATTCGCAGGAACATATAGATACCGTTTCGTTCGCAGGCTTCAATAAATCCACGTAAGTCCTTATTTCCGGTAAAATCAAAGACTCCCTCTTCCTCTTCATGGTGAATCCAAATAACATAGGAAGAAACTACGTCCAGTCTTCCGGCCTTGATTTTTTGCAGGGATTCATCCCAGTACTTTTTGGGGTAACGGGAATAATGCATTTCTCCCATAATTGGAAACCAGGGTTTTCCGTCCTTCATGATATATTCCTTGTTGTAATTAAATGTCGTCATTTTGGGATAATTCCTTCCTTTATCGCTTGATATCGCTTGATATCGCTTTATATCGCTTTATATCGCTTTATATCGCTTTATATAGCTTTATATAGCTTTATATCACTTATATTGTTTATATTGTCTTATATAGTCTTATATAGCTTGCTTTATATCGATATATTTTTTATAACCTTCATCACCTTCCAGTCGTTACGAAATCACTATACTTAGTAGCATTTCTCCCAACTGTCTGGCCTTTTCCGGCACTCTTACTCCTTCACAGCTCCGCCAAGAGACATTACCAGCATCTTCTGGGTCAGAAGAAAGAAAATAACAAATGGTATGGCAATAAGAATGGAGCCTGCTGCAAAAGTGGTAAATTCGTTCTTTTTCTCCGTTACGAAACTGAAGAGTCCAAGGGCCAGCGTTTGATTTTCCGGTGAACGGAGAACCATTTTAGGGAAAATATAATCCATCCATGGTCCGGTAAAGCTGGTAATGGCCAAGAAGATGATAATTGGCTTTGCCACTGGAAGAATGATGGTAAAGTAAACACGCCAGTGGCTTGCGCCATCAATTCTGGCGGCTTCATCCAGGCTCTTGGGAATGGTATCTATATAGCTTTTCACCATCCAGGTATTATATGGAATATTTCCGGCCAAATACACCAGCACCAGTCCCCATAGCTTATCCAGACCACCAATCCGATACAAGATTACATAAATGGCAACCATTCCAACAAAGGAAGGGAAAATCTGCAAAATAAGCAGTGCCATCATCATGCCCTTTTTAAAGATAAAGCGAAAACGGGAAAAGGTATACGCTGCCAAGGTTGACACGAACACTGTCAGGACCGAGGTAGAGGTGGCAATAAACAAGGTATTCTTAAACCAGTTTGGGTATTCAGTCTTGGTAAAAAGAGTCTTAAAATGTTCTAAGGTAATTCCATCGGAAAATGGAATAATGCTTAAAGAAGAAATACTGTTTCCCGGTGCAAATGCACCACTTAATACATAAATGATAGGGTACAGTGCAAAGAGGGACACTACGGTAAGGATACCATAAACCAAAAAACGATTGATTCTAATGACAATTTTGTTCATCTCTTATACCTCCCCTTCTTTAAATGCACGTGTCTGCCTAAAGTTGTAAATGGCAAATGGTGCAAGGAATATGAAGATCATAACGGCAAGCACTGACGCATAGTTGTACTTCATCAAGACGATGGTCAGCTTGTAAATCCAGGTAATCAAAAGGTCTGTGCCGCCAGCACTGGTGGTAGTAGTGTCGGCAACCGCTGGATTTCCTCCGGTCAGGAAGAAAATCGCACCAAAGTTGTTAATATTGTGTGATAAGGACATGATTAATAATGGTGTGGTCTGATACAAAACCAACGGAAGGGTAATTCCTTTAAACACTTGAAAACGGTTAGCACCATCCACTTTTGCCGCCTCAAACACATCTGACGAAATCGCTGTCATGGATCCCATTACCAGAAGCATAAAGTATGGAAACCCTGCCCACAGGTTAATTAAGATACAGGTAAATTTGGCCAGCCAGGCATCACTGATCCAGGGGATGACGTCTTTAATCAGTCCCAGATCCAGGAGTGTACGATTGACGATACCAAAGCTTCCATTAAGCAGGTTCTTCCAAACCAGCATACTTACTACGCTTGGTACGGCATAGGGAAGAATGAAGATTGAGCGGAAAAATGGTTTGATTTTGATTTTACTTTCATGCAGAATCGCTGCAATAATCAGTCCGCCAAAGTAGCATGTAACCGTAGCCAAAACACCCCAGACCACCGTCCATAGAGCCACTCTTCCCAGCGCACCGGTCCAGGCATTGTCACCGGAAAATATAGCCTTAAAGTTTTCAATGCCAACCCAATCTACTGTATTGTTGGGAGGAATATTATTGGGAGCGGAGTAATTAGTGAACGCCACTGCAGTGGAAAACACCAGAGGCACCACCACAAAGAACAGAATCATCACTAATGCTGGTGTAAGTGCTACTAATGGAAAGGATTTTCCGTAAATGCTGGCAACAGAATTTTTGTTGCTCTTATATTCCTTTGAAACACAATACTCACCATATTCAGCCAACGCACTGCGAACAGAAATCACATAGATTACTAAGAAAATCATGATGATTCCGCAGATGATAACACCGTCAATCAGCATAAAAATGGAATTATCTCTCTGCTTAATGGGCAGTTCCGGATGGGCTGCTCCCAGAGTAATCAGATTGCTCACTCCCGCAATGATTTTGGGCAGGAAAACCAGCATGGCAACTTCAATTGCCGCAAACAGGAACCCTTTTAAGTACTGTTTTAGGAATAGAATGTGACCAAGACCCATAAAAAGGATTGATGATATTAATATCTTTTTGCGGTGGGTTCCATCTGTCTTTAAACTTTTTCCCATAAAATATATCCTCCAAGTTTTAAAAAAGGACTGTTGCAAAATTTATTTCTTCTGCAACAGCCCTCCTTATTATCAGTTCATTATTGTGCTAAAATCGCTGCATTACATGCATCTAATTCTGTCTGTGCATCTGCACCATCCCAGATGTTTTTGCTGGCTGCACTCATAGTATCCCAGAATTTGCTCATTTCCGGAAGGGAAGGCATTGGGAATGCATAATCTAACTGCTTAATCAATCCGTTGATATATGGGCTGTCTACCGCAATGTCAATAGAAGGAATTGCGCCTGTAATTTCATAACGAAGCTGCTGCATTTCCGGTGTCATTAAGAATTCAGCAAAGGCTTGTGCCTGTGTAGGATAATTGCTGTATGCGGAAACGAACATGGTTCTGGTTCCAGAGAAGGATGCTGCCGGGCTATCACCAGAAAGACTTGGAAGTGAAGTTACACCAAGTTCAATCCCTGCATCCAGGAAGTTTTTGATATTCCAAGGGCCAGTAATGTGCATAGCGGCACTTCCACTGGAAAATGCACCGTCTGCCTGAGCTGTATCCATATCAGAAGCTGGAACATTGATGATTTCCTTTAAGCTCTGGAATAATTTCATACCTGCTACGGCATCTGCATTGTTTAAGTATGTACTGCTGGAATCCGTTCCTTCTGCTCCGAATAAACGGTTACCATTTGCTGTTGTAAAAAGAATGGTGTAGTATCCACTGGTTACGTCCATTACGAATGGGAATTTACCGGCTTCATTGAAGGACTTACCATAAGCAATCAAATCTTCCCAGGTCTTTGGTACCTGATCATCGCTGATTAATGCTTTATTGTAGAAAAGACCATAGGTTTCCGATGCAACTGGATATCCATAAACAGTTCCATCATAGGTAACTGCGGATGAGCAGGCACCAAGTGCATTTTCCTGTACATAAGCTGGATCGGATACGCCTAAAATGTGACCTCCCAGTACTAACTCACCTAATTTATCATGAGGAGCCGCAAATACGTCTGCACCAACTCCTGCTGGTCCGTCAAGGGCAATCTGTCCCACGGAATCACCTAATTCTACGTTTACAAACTTAACGGTTACGCCGGGATTTTTTTCTTCAAATGCTTTTGCCGCCTGCTGGATGAACTCATCTGGTCCGCCGGTTGATTCCCAAACAGTTAATTCACATGGTTCTAATGCGCCAGTCGCTGCTGGTGCTTCATCGGATGCTGGGGTTTCTGCTGCCGGCGCTTCGGCTGCCGGGGTTTCGCCTGCTGGGGTGTTGCCTGCTCCATTGTCATTGGCAGAACCACCACAAGCGGTTAAGGATGCTGCCAGCATAGTGGTTGCAGCAACAAGGGCTAATAATTTTTTCATGGATTTTTTCATAAAATAGTATCCTCCGTTTTGATATTTTGGTTTTAATACTTTGGGTTCTAATACTTTGGGTTTTAATACTTTGGTTTTTAATACTTTGTTGATTCTTTGATGCGAATTTCGTAGTTCAACAAGGTTTTTTTCGATACTTCTTTGCCATCCAGCATTTCCAGCAATGTCCGGCAGGCAACCATCCCCAGTTCCCGGGCATCAAACTTTATGGCGGTGATGGATGGGTTATAATTTTCAAGGGCTGTGCTACTATAAAAGGATGCCACCTTCACATCTTTGGGTATCTTATATTTTTCAGCCCGAAGTTTATAGACAACTTGAAGTGCAATAAAATCATCCAGGCAAAAAATACAATCTGTTCCTTCACGGATTAGCTCCATAACAGCTGTTTCGACTTGAAGCTTGTCATTCATGTTTAGTTTAATCAGCTGGTTGCTCTGATGCACCTTTTGTTCTTTCATAGCATCCATAAAGCCCTGCTGGCGTATAACACTGACCATATGGTCGAGATTGCCGCCAATCAGGCTAGGTCTCTTGATTCCCTGACTTAAAAGGATTTCGGTTAGTTCTTTGCAGGCGGCTTGGTGATCGTGATCAACCTGTATAACACCTTCCTCTGCCCCTCCTGTTACCACAAAAGGAAGACCACTTTCTTTTAAAAATTTCACCACTTCATCATCTACCATAGAACGGGTTAAAATCAATCCATCCACTTTGTGATTATTGATGATACGTGCAAGTTGTGAAATGTCTTTTCCGTTTACCATGGTGACAAGAACATCGTAGTCCTTTGCTGTGGCGGCACCAGTGATGCCCATGAGACATTGCTGGAAAAATGGCACCTCAGCCAGTTCTGAATCGGCGGGCATGATTGCTCCGATGTTAAAGGTCTTGGACTGGGCCAGACTTTTTGCAATCATATTTGGTCTGTAGTCATGCTCTTCGATGTATGCCAGCACTCGGTCGACGGTTTCTTTGCCGATGCGCCCTTTGCCGGAGATAGCTCGTGATACGGTGGTTTTGGAAAGTCCTAAGTCGTTGGCTATGTCGTCGATGGTTATTTTTTTGTTTGGCGTGAATTGGCTCAGTTTACTCACCTTCTTTGCTGTTTTTCTTGATGTTACTTAGTATTTCATGTTTTTGTTTGCGTTGATGTTACTGCGATGTGCATAACGACTGGCTTATTCACTTGCGCAACCGCTTGTTCTAATGTTATTTTAACAGGATGCTTTCCTGTTGTAAATATCTATTTTCCACGAAATATTTTGTTCATATTTGTTTATTTTGTATATTCAATTAATTGCTAATTCTTTTTATTCCTCCTTATATGCGCAACCGTTAAACCAAAGTGCGCTATTATATTTACATAGTTAAAAGAAGCTGATATGGCAATTTATCGCCAAAATCAGCTTCTTCTCAATATCACTATTCTCTATGGTTATCCTTTCGTAAGGCTATCCACAAATTCCATCAATATTCTACGTCCACAACTACATCCTCCTTTAATTTACAAAATCCTTTATGTTAATGCTATTTGGTCAAATTTAAATGTGAAAACAGTCTTTTTTCAGACTTTATTTTATAGCATGTCCATATATTAGAGAATTTGCAGTAGGAAGACAAGGTATTTTTTTAATATGGAACAGGAAAAAATAAAGTTCGTTTATTTCTGATTGTCATAAAAAGACAAAAAACGCCTTCTGAAATAACTATTTTGGGAGTTAGGTGACAAACTGGGGGATGGAACCCGTACGCTGGATGAGGGGCAATGGAAAGGGCGCAGAAAAGAGACTTGGTGGTGGGAAACACTCCAGTTCCGCAGGTTAAGGGGTTCTAAGACGAATCCGCTAGACAGTGGCTCTTTACGGGTCGAGCTCGATGGACATCCTTGTCCACTCACTCTAAAATGCCCGTCCATGGGCATTTTCCCCTGGGTTATCGAAGATTCGTCAAAGAACCCCTAAACCTGC
>JAVBLX010000190.1:0-10997 GCA_031553075.1 Acetivibrio sp. | reverse complement strand
AGCCGAGAAGAATTTTTACACAACCCCAACCACCGGATACGTTTTGTATACACACCAAAACACAGTTCATGGATGAACCAGATCGAAATATGGTTCGGAATTATAAACCGCAAACTATTGAAACGAAAGAGCTACTCATCTGTAGCAGAGCTAACGGAAAGCATATGTCGCTTTATAGAGCAATACAATCTTTTGGCGCATCCATTTAAATGGACATATGCAGGCGTTCCATTAACGATTTAATTCACAGCTCTTTAAGCAATGCTGTACTAGTACCTTGAAATTCTTTCCGGTGAATGAAACTGCTATTAATAACAATGGATAGTGATACTAAGGACACTTTTTTAAGAAAGCGATGACATTGTTTTGAGCGGGGAATGTGTATAAAATAAGATTATTAAATCCCATGGGGGATGCAAAACCCACATTCTGCAGTCTGACTGTTTGGGCTACTAAGATAGCGGCATACTTGAATGATTGAAAAATAAAAGTAATGATACGGAATTGATTTAAAATGGAGGAAGAAGGTACATGAAATATTATTTAGCGATTGATATCGGGGCTTCCAGCGGGCGGCATATGCTGGCTCATATGGAAGAGGGAAAGATAGTATTGGAAGAAATTCATCGCTTCCCCAATGGTATGGAACCGAAGGGGGAAGAATTGTGCTGGAACATGGATCAGCTGTTTGGTGAAATTCTTGTGGGAATGAAAAAATGTAAGGAACTGAATAAAATCCCAGTTAGTGTTGGTATTGATACTTGGGGTGTGGATTTTGTTCTTTTGGATGGAAATGATAAGGTGATTGGTAATACAGTAGGATACAGGGATAAAAGAACGGAAGGTATGGATGAGAAGGTTTATTCGATTATTTCTCAAGATAAATTGTACGAAAGAACTGGAATCCAGAAACAAATTTTTAATACCATTTATCAGTTGATGGCTTTAAAAGAAAAGAAGCAGGATGACTTAGCTAAGGCAGAAAGCCTTTTGTTAGTACCGGATTATCTTCATTTCCTGTTGTCGGGTGAAAAACGGACAGAATATACCAATGCTACCACAACTCAGTTGATAAATCCCACAACGAAACAATGGGATTTTGAATTAATAGAGATGTTGGGATATCCCAAGAAGATATTTAAAGAGATTTCAGTGCCGGGTACAACGCTTGGAATGTTAAAGGATGAGATCGTAAAAGAAGTCGGTTTTAATTGCCAGGTAACTCTCCCCGCAACCCACGATACCGGCTCGGCAGTGGTTGCGGTACCCTCCTGGGAGGAGGATACTTTGTATATCAGTTCAGGGACCTGGTCTCTTATGGGAATTGAACGGAAAGAGCCGGATTGCTCCTTGGGAAGCATGAAACGGAATTTTACCAATGAAGGTGGTTATCAATACCGATTCCGTTATCTGAAAAACATTATGGGACTGTGGATGATTCAGTCAGTAAAGAAAGAATTTGAAGAAGAATTAAGCTATGCTGAAATCTGTGAAAGAGCATCAAAAGAAACCATTGCTGCCCTGGTAGATTGTAATGATGAGCGGTTTCTTGCACCGGAAAGCATGATAAAGGAAGTGCAGAAATACTGTGAAGAAACCAGGCAGGAAGTACCGCAGACGGAAAGTCAGATTGCATCCGTTATCTATAACAGTTTGGCGGTCTGCTATGATAAGGCAGCGAAGGAACTGGAAGAGGTAAACGGAAATCAGTATGATGCGATTCATATCGTAGGTGGCGGTGCGAATGCAGCTTATTTGAATGAGCTAACCGCTAAGTATACTGGAAAAAAAGTGTTTGCTGGACCAGTGGAAGCCACTGCGATTGGAAATATTGCAGTACAGATGTTGGCGGAGAAAGAGCTGACTGATTTGAAACAGGCGAGAGCAGTTATCTTTGATTCCTTTGAAGTGAAGGCGTATTAATGACAATAAGCAACATAATAATAAGCGAATGAGTCGTAATAAAACCAGTGCATGCAATAAAACCTGATGGGTGGTAATAAAGCCAATGTGTGGCATTAAATAAATCTAAAGGGTACAGATTTAAAATAAAAATGGAATGATATGAAATAATGGAATGATATGAAACAACGGAATGATATGAAACAATGGAATGATATGAAACAATGAAATAAGTAAATACATAGTTAAATGTGACAAATTTAAGGAGGATTACAAAATGACAACCAAAGAACGTTATGAATCAGCGAGAGAGATTTACAAAAAATTAGGTGTTGATACGGATGCCGCTATGGAGGCATTAAAGCAGATTCCGGTTTCTATGCATTGCTGGCAGGGAGATGATGTAAGTGGATTCGAGGGAGCTGGTGAACTTTCCGGCGGTATTCAGGCGACTGGAAACTACATGGGAAAGGCCAGAAATCCGGAAGAATTAATGGCGGATATTGATAAAACATTAAGCTTAATTCCAGGAACACACAGAATTAATCTTCATGCCAGTTATGCCATTTTCGAAGAAGGCGAAAAAGTAGATCGGAATCAGTTAGAGCCAAAGCATTTCCAAAAATGGGTAGAGTTTGCGAAAGAAAGAAATCTGGGATTGGATTTTAACCCTACTTATTTCTCACACCCACTTGCTGAAAATGCGACTCTTTCCAGCGAAGATGAAAGCATTCGTAAGTTCTGGATTGAACATGGACAATGCTGTCTGCGGATTTCTGAATATTTCGCAACGAAATTGGGAAAACCATGCTGTATGAATATCTGGATTCCAGACGGCTTTAAAGATATTCCAGCAGATCGTACCGCTCCTAGAGCAAGACTTAAGGATTCCTTAGACCAGATTATTGCGACTCCTTATGATAAGAGCAAGGTAGATGTCGCAGTAGAATCCAAAGTATTTGGTATTGGAATGGAGAGCTGTACCGTTGGTTCTCATGAGTTTTATATGAATTATGCGGCAAAAAATGATATTCTCTGCTTATTAGATAATGGACATTATCATCCAACCGAAGTGGTTTCAGATAAGATTTCTTCCATGCTGTTATTTAGCGACAAGGTTGCTCTTCATGTAACCAGACCAGTACGCTGGGATAGTGATCATGTAGTATTGTTTGATGATGAGACTAAGGAAATTGCAAAAGAAATCATTCGGATTGGTTCTGAGAGAGTTTTACTGGCACTGGATTTCTTCGATGCAAGCATTAACCGTGTTTCTGCTTGGGTAGTTGGAATGCGGAATATGCAGAAGGCATTGTTAAATGCTCTTCTTCGTCCAAATGAAAGATTAGCAAAGCTTCAGGAGGAACGGAATTTTTCAGAGCTTATGATGCTTCAGGAAGAGCTTAAATTATATCCGCTTGGTGATGTGTGGAATTATTTTTGCGAAGTAAATGGCGTGCCAGAAAAGGAAGACTGGTTTGCGGAAGTGAAAAAGTATGAAAGTGAAGTGCTTTCTAAGAGAGTTTAATGTACTTAAATGTTCAACGGTTATATCAGCAAATATTCCGAAAGTTGTGGTAACTGAAATATCAGGAAGGTGTGGTGCTAAATGAAAGTTCTTGAAACCAAATTTGTAAAGGGTTTTATTAAAATGGCAGATGATGGATTTCAACAGGGATGGCATGAAAGAAACGGTGGTAACTTGTCTTACCGGATTAAGACAGAGGAAATAGACAGTATCCGTAACCGTTTGATTTTTGATCGAGCATGGCAGCCTATTGGTACAAAGGTATCGGGGCTGGCTGGGGAATTTTTCCTGGTAACGGGAAGTGGAAAGTATTTCCGAAACATTATTGTGGACCCGGAAGAGACGATTGCTATTATTGAAGTGGACCATACCGGTGAATATTACCGTATTTGCTGGGGATTGGTTGAGGGCGGACGTCCTACCAGTGAGCTTCCAACTCATTTGATGAACCATGAGGTGAAAAAGCGGGTTTCAGGTGGTAGACACAGGGTAATTTATCATGCACATACAACGAATGTGATCGCACTGACTTTTGTATTGCCACTAACGGATGAAGTATTTACCAGAGAACTGTGGGAATCAGCTACAGAGTGCCCAGTGGTATTTCCGGACGGTGTAGGAGTTGTTCCCTGGAAGGTGCCAGGTGGAAGAGAAATTGCCATTGAAACCAGTCGATTGATGGAAAAATATGATGTAGCCATTTGGGCACATCATGGTATGTTTTGTTCAGGTGAAGATTTTGACTTAACCTTTGGTCTGCTGCATACGGTGGAGAAATCAGCTGAAATTCTGATTAAAATCCTGTCAATCAGTCCTCATAAGCTACAAACCATTTCAACTCAGAATTTCCGTGACTTGGCGGATGGCTTTAAGGTGACATTGCCAGAACAGTTTTTATATGAGAAAGAAGACTGAGTAAATTTTCTTAAGAATAATTATTTTGTTTATTATTCTTTTAATACAGCCATAATCTAAACTTTGTTTCCCTAATAGAGAAGCCCAGGCAGACGATCTAATGTTTGCTTGGGCTTTTCATAATTATGTTTGTCATATTTCATAAAGTAATTATGTGTCTTATTTTATAAAGAGAGTGGGAGGGCATGATTAAGGTTTAAAATAAAGCTGCAATTCTTCGTTTAGTGCATTCTTTTCGTACTTTTCTAAATCACGGTCAGGTGAATAGCGCAATTCACAGTCTTGGGTACTAAGGAGAAGGAAGCTGTTTTTTAAATAATAATTCATTGGGTCAGCCCATTTGAAAAAGCGGTTCTCGTCATAAGTATCCTTATCATACTCATAAGATGCTCCGTTTAAGAGTTTTACGCTGCCGTTTTCATCCAAGCGGAAGGCTTGATAGGAATCACAACCAAATAACTCCCGGTTTTCCGGGTTCAGAGTGAAGAGGTAAGCTTCGCCATCTACTTCTCCCAGATAAATGCTGTTCCAACAAGCTCTGGCGTCGTGGGCAAAGCCAACATAAAGGAGTTCACCATCCGTGTTTTCCACGATTACATATCCCATATCACCATCCCCCATATTTCCAGCGTATACTTTGATGGTTTCAAGTCCTTCCACTCCGTTCAGCTCTGCTTCGTAAGTTGAAACCAAATCCAGTGATTCTAATCCATGAAGCGCATAAGAGGTGCTGTCATAGGGGGAATGATCATTATAACTGATTCCATCATAAGGGTCTATTAGATAAGCTTTCATGATTTCTCCGTCTTTAAATTCTATATTGCAGGCTTTTCCATCAAATTCGTGACTGCCAATGGTTTCTGCAAATAAGTCGAAGGATACCGGGGTGTATTCAAGTTGACCGATTTCATAGTTGATATAAAATTCGCAGTCATCTGCAAAGAACAGGCCTTTTTCGTCATAATAATCATATTCCCAAAACTCTGGTACTGCTATCATGTATCGATCCAAAACTCTGGAGCTTTTCGATATGGACCTGGCAACTACTCGCCCAGTGCCTCCTTTTATCCAATTTTCAAAGAGGTGGGTATTTTCCTCCTCGGTTTTCGGTGTTGCATCAATTTCAGAAGGCACCGTAGCCTGGGCTTCTGCAGTTGTAATATCTGTTTCTTGAGTTAAGGATTCCCTAACCTCAGATAATATTTCGGATTTTTCAGGTTCACCATCTTTAGATAGGATATCAGAATTTTCATCAAATTCTTTGTTTACTGGTAAGGAGGATGGATTTTTAAGGGCGAAATCTGCTTTTGCACCGGTAAAGGATAGTAGGATACCGGCAAGCGCAGCCAATAAAACTACACCGGCAGCAGGACGGAGCGTTTTGGGATTCTTAACCAGCATTTTTAATCGGTATTTTATTCCGTTTTTCTCGGAAATCATTACAGTAGAACCAGAAAAAATGTAGGAATGCTTGGATGAACCAATCATATTGATAATGGTTTCTCCGTAGGAAATTCGATTTTCTTCTCCTAACTGATTGATGCAAGCTTCATCACAAGCTAGCTCGCAGTCCCGGCGACTGTAAATTGCAGCCGCCCAAACAAGGGGGTTCCACCACCAGACCGCCAGGCATATGCCTTTCAAGAATAACCAGAAGTGGTCTAAGTGACCATAGTGGCATAATTCATGGGCAATGACATATTCTATATGACATTCGTCCTCAGTTGCTTTTTCTGTCAGATAAATAGCCGGAGACCTCAGTCCAAAAAGGCAAGGGGAGATTACCTGGTCAGTTACATAGACGGTAAGCGGACAAGCATCAAAAACATATATCTTGCGATTTTTCCTTAGTCTCATATAAAAGTACAGGTTTGCAGTGAGAATCCATACTAGTGCGAGAAGAAAACCTAGAAGCCAGATTTTTCCCAAGAACTTAAAAAAGGATTCTTTGCTAATGCTCTGAAGGTTTTGAACAGGGGAACTACCAGCAGAATTATCGGAGAGACTGGTTAGAGGATGGTCGGCATTTTTTATATAAGATACATTACTTGGTTCACTAATTAAATGAGTACGGTTTTGCTGGCTTTGCTTGGAATTTTGAATTGAATTTTCAACGGTTATCCTATGTCTAATTCCATTTTGCAAGGACAGGTTCTGTATACTAAAAAGACTTTCTCCAAATTGAAACGGTAACAGCAGTCTTATCAACACAATTCCCCAAAGTGCATATTGCATACGACGGCTGATTTTCTTGCGAAAGAGCATGCGTAATCCCAGGATTACAAGAATTAAAAAAGAAGAACTAATAATCCATTCCGTCATGATTGCTTCTCCTTTTCCGCTTCGGCCAATATCCCATATAATTCCTCAATATCTTCTTTCGAAAGTGTTTTCTGTCCAGCCATTGATGCGACCATCATACCGATGCTTCCTCCATAAACTTTAGAAAGAAAACTTTCGGTTTCCCTGGCGGTAGCTTTTTCTTTTGGCAGGAGCGGGTAATACTGCTTGCATCGCCCACCTTCTTCTACGAGAATAATCTCTTTTTCCAGCATCCGATTCAGCATTACAAAAATAGTACTTTTATTCCATCCAGTGTCAGAAGAAAGCGCATCTACCATTTCCCCGATGGTACGAGGTGCTTTTTCCCATAAGAGGTTCATAAGCTTCCATTCTCCGTCTGATAAATTTATTGTTCTTTTCATACGTTTCAGCTTCCTTTCAGCGTACTTTTGATGCAAAGAAATATCAAGTTGACAACTGTTAACTAAAGGATAGCACAATGGTTAACAAGTGTCAACTGATATATGGTGAGAATGTAATTGAGGTAACTGGAGAATATATGTCTGAAAACAGTGAATTTGCTAGATGAGAGGAGAATGATATATGATAGAAAATTTTGGAAATTTTTTGGGTTCGTAGGTGTCCTTATTTTAACAATAAAACAAAGAATTTGACATATAGAGAACCCTATGGTAGTCTATAGATAGAAAGGTACTACCGATAGACGGTTAGTCCGATTTATATTTTAGCAAATAGCCGCTTTGTTGGTCAGACGTGGGCGGCTATTTTTGTGATTTATTCCTTCCGTTTGTATATCCAAGACTATATGCTGATATACATAAGCAAATAACAGCAATCAAGCCTTCCATGGTCAACATTGGCATATCCTCCTTTAACAAGATTTCCGTCAGAACGAGTTCTGAGGATTTCTATGTAATCAGAAGGTCACAGTCCTTCTGTAGAAGGACTAACCGCCTACCGTAACTGGTAGTACCCAAATAAAGTATAGCAAGTAAAATAATATGGTGCAATCGAACATAAGATAAAATTCAACTTAATAACCAAATCCCATGTTTTTCCGTTGTGAGGAATCTCAAGGGATTTTTTTTTTCTTTCGTTAATTGTAACAGTATAGTATAATTTACCAAACACTATCGGGGATTTGATATGCCTCATTTACTTTTTTCTGTATCGCAGACTTAATGGGGGTGAAAGGTAGTGGTAACTTTGATTTGAAGGAGACCAACTATGAATTTTGAAAATATAATTAACAAAGAGTTTCGCGGATGCTGCCTGGTCACAAAAGATGGGCAGACGATATTTGAAAAAGAACATGGATATGCGGACCTTGCAAATGAAGTTCCAAACACGTTAGAAACCAAATTTGCAACAGCATCAGCAGGAAAAGTGTTTGTAGGTGTTGCTATATTGCAATTGATAGAAAAGAATGCATTACAGCTTAATGATACATTGGGGCGTATATTAGATTTTGATTTGCGTATGATCGACCCTGATATTACAATGGAGCAATTACTGACACATACATCCGGCATTCCGGATTATTTTGATGAAAGTGTTATGGATAAATACGAAGAGATTTGGAAAGATTTTCCTAATTATAAAATCCGTTCAAATGCAGATTTGTTGCCTCTTTTTATTGAAAAACCAATGATGTATCCAAAGGGTGAAAAATTCCAGTATAATAACACTGGCTATGTTGTTCTTGCAATGATTATTGAGAAAATTACAGGTTTGCCCTTTGATAAATATCTTAAAACAAATATATTCGATGTATGTGGGATGGACAACACAGGCTATTATGAGCTGGACAAGTTGCCCGCAAAATGCGCAAATAGTTATATTTTTGATGAGCAGAACAAAGAGTGCAGGACGAATATTTATAGTGTGGATGTCAAGGGAACAGGAGCAGGGGGAGCGTTTACGACAGTAAAAGAGATTGCCCAATTTTGGAATTGTCTTTTGTCAAACAAACTCTTATCTACCGAAATGACAGCTAAGATGCTGGAGTGTCATAGCGGAAATGCTGATGCTGGATTTTATGGTTATGGGATTTGGTTAAAAAGACTTGCCAACAATTCCTTTTCACCGTTTTTTCAAGGCTGTGATCCGGGAG
This sequence comes from Acetivibrio sp., assembly GCA_031553075.1. GTDB lineage: Bacteria > Bacillota > Clostridia > Lachnospirales > Lachnospiraceae > DIGJ01. The sequence goes on along the minus strand of JAVBLX010000190.1, from coordinate 2,235 downwards.
TAAGTTTTATTTCTGCTTATGATGCTAATGAAAATATTATAGTAACTTTAGTAAGTAATTACGGTGATAACGTTTGGGAAATTATGCGTAAGATTAGAGTGAATGTAGGATGGTAAAGGAATGAAAAAATTTTATTTACTAACTATATTAAAATGGTTTGGATGTGTGACATATTTGTAAAATAGAGTAATTACTATAGCAGAAGATGGAAGCGGTTGTCATGATTTGATTTTGCGAATAAGAAACAAAGAAGGATGAGAAATTATTGAGGAGAATAAAATGAGGACTTTAGACTGTAATTATGAAATATTAAACCCTATCATTGTTTCTGGTGATAATTGCTATGTTATTGATGAAAATGGCAAGCGATATGTAGACTTTGAATCTGGTGTTTGGTGTACTTTGGCCCTGCAATCCGGTTAATTGAAATGATATGTTTTTGATTGAAACCTTAAAAGCGAATTAGTAAAGTAAAGATACGAGATGGGAGTAGGATATGAAAAAATATTTGGCGCAATTGTGTGGGGCAATTGCATTGTTGATAGTAATAGACCAACTTACTAAGTTTATAATTTACAAGTATTTCTTCCATACGGTATTTGATATTCGGTAGTGTAAAATAGTTTGTGTCTCTGGAAAAAAATGTCTCCTTTTTGGTAAGAATTAGTTTATGACAAATCTTATCGAAAAGGAGTATTTTTATGCCAGTAGCAAAGGAACAGATTCGACAAATTATATCAGACAATAACCTCAGCAGTGTAGGTGATGTCTATACTCTGCTCAAAGAGAGCTTCAAGGATATCTTGCAGGAGCTTATGGAAGCAGAGATGGATGTCACACTCGGCTATGAAAAGAATCATAAAGGCGATTCAGTAAATCCAAACAAGCGAAATGGTTATTCCGCCAAAACACTGAAAAGTCAATACGGAGAGCTTCCGATTGAAGTACCAAGAGACCGTAATGGTGAGTTCGAGCCAAAACTTATTCCCAAATATCAAAGGGACATATCTGGCATTGAAGAGCAGGTAATCTCCCTTTATGCAAGGGGAATGAGTACCAGGGACATCCATGACCAGCTGCAAGATCTCTACGGCATCGAGTTGTCTGCCGAAATGGTAAGCAAGATAACGGATAAGATTCTGCCAGAGGTCAAGGAATGGCAGTCCCGCCCTCTGAATCCAGTCTACCCATTTGTGTTCATGGACTGTATTCATTATAAAGTACGTGAAGATGGCAGGATATTGAGCCGGGCTGCTTATATCGTTCTTGGAGTGACGGCGGATGGCTACAAGGATATCCTAAGCATTACTGTTGGTGCGAATGAAACATCAAAATTCTGGCTCGGTATGCTTAACGACCTGAAAAATCGTGGTGTACAAGATGTGCTGTTTTTCTGTGTGGATGGGCTGCCCGGATTTAAAGAAGCAATTCAGGCAGTGTTCCCAAATGCTGAAATCCAAAGATGTGTAATTCATATGCTGCGAAATTCTTTCAAATATGTAAATTATACGGATTTGAAAAAGTTTTCTTCTGACTTTAAAACAGTATATAATGCACCGACGGAGGCATCTGCATTATCAGAACTTGAAAATATCAAAGACAGATGGGGCAAGAAATATCCATATGCCATCAGTAACTGGGAGAACAACTGGCAGGACGTAAGTGCTTTCTTCCAATTCTCCAATGAAATACGCCGGATTATGTATACAACCAATATCATAGAGGGATTGAACCGCCAATATCGCAAAGTAACCAAGACAAAGAGTGTATTTCCAAGTGATACTTCATTAGAAAAGATGTTATATCTGGCTTCCGGAAACGTCATAAAAAAATGGACACAGAGATACCGCGGCTGGGATCAAGTGCTCAATCAACTGATTGTTCTGTATGGCGAACGGCTGACACAGTATCTATAATAAAAAGCCGGAGTGGCAACCTCTCTCTGGGGAAAACCACTCCGACCTTATTCCTTCGACATTGATAGTATTACCAGAAAAACCCATTCTTATTCCTGAGACCGGGTTTGGGCGGAGCCCAAGTTCTGAAATGCTATTCAAGGTCTTAATAATCATGCAAAAAAATCCATAAAAACGTATATTTTAAATAAAGATGGCAATACTATAATTAGAAGTAATTTCGACAGCAAAGTAAAAATAAAATCGACACAAAACATTACATATCTAATTCAAATCAAAAAGATTCAACTCCCACAGACACAGAAAAATTTACGCCCTC
>JAVBLX010000070.1:0-18143 GCA_031553075.1 Acetivibrio sp. | reverse complement strand
ATTAAATAGTTGATAGATTCGCTGAGGATGATTTTTCGAGAGTGCAAATGAAAAAACGTAGGCGTAGTGGGCTACGCTGAGGCTTTTTCGTTTGTGCTCTCGAGAAATCAGACCAGCGAAGGTATCAATTATTTATTCTTCGATGTACTAGATATTATATTCTAATATTACAGCATATTTATTTTAGCTGTAATTTGTGGTATTATTTTCAAAAGATTAATAACTACGCATTTTATGCAGATTGGAGTCTCTATGCTGCTTTATAATTTTACAGAATCGGTTTTTCTTGATGATGTTACCGTATTAAACCAATGGATGCCCTCAAACGAATTTTTCATTCTCTGTCGGGTAAGTGAGCTTTCTTCCCTCCAAAGTGTTTTTTCCTTTGATAAAAGCACCATTCTGGAATGCACTGATTTAGATGAGAGTGTGCGTTTTGCAGTATTTCCTGGTTATGATTTTATCAGTTTGGTTCATATGAACCTGATCTCTGAACAGCTATTACTTCAGGAAATCAACCTGTATATAGCCCGTAACTATCTTGTCGTCGTTCTTCCTGACCAGGCAGAGGGAAAATTGGCCCAATTTGAGACATCCATTCAGGAAACCGCCTTGTCGCTAAATGCACAGGATGCCAAGCTGAATCACCTGCTATATTCTATTTTCCATTTATTGCTGTTGGATTTTTCCGAAACACTGGAAGCCTTGGAGGATGATTTGACCGCATTGCAGGAGCAGATTATTGATAAGGTGGAGAACCAACACCTGGAAGAAATTAATCATTTCCGCCAGATAACCTATACCATAAAGCGAATACTTCGGGCTACTTCCTACTTAGGCGAGGATATTTTATTTAATCATAATGATATTATTGAAAAAGCTAGTCTGCGGTACTTTGGAAGCATTGATACTCGCTTGAAGAAATTTTATGACTTTGCAGAAAGTCTTTACGGGCTCAGCAATTCCTTGCTGGACACCTATAATAGTCAGTTAACCGCCAAAACCAACGATATGGTAAATAAACTGACCGTCATTACCCTGTTATTTGCGCCTCTCACTCTGATTACTGGAATCTATGGGATGAATTTTGATTTTATGCCAGAGCTTCATTGGACCTTTGGCTATCTGGGAGCTATCGGGCTGATGGCAGTAATAACCGGGATACTGTTTTGGATTTTGAAAAGAAATAAATGGTTGTAGTAATTCCAACAAACGAACCGCTCCCTGTCTACTCGAAGGGAGCGGTAACTTTTACTCGTGATTTATTATTAATATATCCGAAACCAGGGGCACTGCTTCATCATAGCGAAGGGGAATAACGCCAGCCTGACATATACTCTCCAGCAACATTTCATTGGTGAGGTATCGACGTTCCATGTCTCGATCACTCGCCACCTGTTCGCCGCTTATTTCCTCATTTCCAGTAAGACGCATTTCCTCTGTATTAAATGCTGGGTGGGCGACATAAAAATACTGCCCGTTGGGTGTACTTTCCAGCACCCTTAGGAGACTTTGAGGATTTTTTAGCAATCGTTCATATTCCGGTATCATGGTGTAGTAGTACCGATGATTTAACAACCCTTTTTTATGTATCCACTCATCAAGGGCCTTCTGCATACCTGGAATACCATCCTCCCAGAACATATGTGAATCGATATAACGAATATCAAAACCAATCTTTGTCACTTTATCTAACTGAGCATCTACCTCTCTTAAAATCTCCTCCACATTCAGTTCAAGCCCCTTGAATTTGGACGGATTATTTAAAAAATACCCGTGAGAATCAAGCATCTGGGTTTCTCGCCAGTCTGTTAACACAGGTCCCCATTTTACCTGATCCCACTCTGCATTAAATGTAGTATGTAGACCAAAACAAATCTTTTTATTATGTCCAAATAAAGAATATGCTTCCTCCACATGTGGACCCGGTGCCATAATCGATACGTTTTTAATATACCCAGCTTTGATTACTTCTGCAATTGCCCCGTTGGCACTACGGCTGGAACCAGCGTCATCCGCCCGAGTAATTACTTCAATCTTCCTCATATTGTCCGTCTCCTATTCGCGCATCATCACCTTATCGTGCTTCATCGTTTAAGTTTGTGTTACCTTTATTATACTCCTTTCCACTCATTATTCAAACAAGCTTTTTGCCCTATTTTATGCTTGGTTCCAAAATTTGACAATAATTTGACAATAATTTGACAATAATTTACAAATATGGTAAATTTAGAATGTAAAATAATAAATAACAACGATGGAGGATTCAATGAAAAAGTTTACAACATTATTACTTTGTTTAGCACTGACTTCTGCCTTATTTACATCATGTGGCAAATCTGCCGATACCCCGGAAGTTCCTGCTAATAGTGAAGATGCAATTGTCACTGAGGTTCCTGAAGAAGAAAAAATTGAAGATGAAAAAATTGAAGAAGTTCCCGAAGCTCCCCTGGAGGAAACAGAAGCTGCTCCCGCAGAGGTCACAAATACGGCTTCTGTTGCCCTGTCGGACGACATCTACAGCTTTCAGCTTGCAGTTAATGATGATGTTTATACCTTCCCCATGACATATGAGGAATTTACTGCGAAAGGCTGGGCCATGAGTAAAGAAAGTGATCTTAAATTGGATCCATATCAATACGATTTACAATTGTTCAAAAAGGATGATGCAAGTCTGACCATATATATCATCAATCTGGGTGAGGATACCTTACCATTTCAGAACTGTCTGGTTGGTGGCATCAATTTCAGTAGCTATGACGTTCAAAAGTCCCAAATGACCTTTACCCTGCCGGGCGGCATACAGTTTGGTGTTTCCTCAAAAGAAGATGCCGCTGCAAAATATGGCACTCCCACTGACACCTACGAGGGTTCTCTTTCCACAAAATATACATACTCCTATGATTCTCATTCAAAGGTTGATCTAAGCTTTGACTTAGAAACTGGCGTATTAAGCGATATTAAGTTACAAAATTTTGTTATGCCAGAAGGCTTTGTCAGTGAAAGTTCCGCCTCTGCCGACTCTAGTGCAGTTCCCAAGGCCGTAACCGACTACAAAGCTCCCACTGAGCTGGGCGAGGATTTTAGCCAATTCATCATTGACTTTGATGGAGACTTATATCGTGTGCCAGCACCTGTTTCCGAGTTTATTGCAAACGGCTGGAAGATAAAACCAGAGGATTCTGATTCTGTTGTTTCTGCAAAGAAAGCTGGTTGGGTATCTCTCATGCGAAACAACCAGACCATGCGGGTAATGGCAAGAAACTATTCTGAATCCAAAACGGTCATTGAAAACTGCTTTGTTCTGACCATCGAAAGCTATGAACACAAAGCAAATGTTCCCGCAACTATTCAAAAAGGAATTACCATGGGAATGAGCAAGAAGGATTTGGAAGCCAAGCTGAAAGGCACCAGCTACGAATCCGAAGAGGGCGGTAGCTATTACTATTACCGTATCCTGTGTACTGATAGCAAACTGGACAATATTGAGATTTCGGTAAACAAAGACAGTGATAAGGTTTATAAGATAACCATGAATAACGATCCAAAATATGCTGATTTTGTAAAATAATCCAAAGGGGCGTTGTATGATTAATTTTGTACAACACCCCTTTGCTACATGTATCTTTAATTTACACTATAAAGCATCTCTCCATAAGTTGGAAGCGGCCAATATTTCCCAGCTATAAGCGTTTCCAATTCGTCAACCACCACTCTTAGCTCCGACATATTGTGGAATACGGTATCCCCATAATATCTTGCTTGCGCCAGAATACCCTCATCCGCTTTTGATTCCAGCATGGATTTTTCCAGGCGTTCCAGCCTTTTCAGCATCGCACCTGATAGCTTGGAAATTCTCTCTACCAGATAACTTTCCAAGGAAGTATCAAAAGCACCACTTTCCTTTTTGCCATTCAAAAGCTGCACCAATTCATTCTGATAGCCGATTGCTGCCGGAATAATATCCCTTTTAACCATATCTACCATGGTAAGAGCTTCAATGTGAAGGGTCTTTTCATAGCTCTCCAGCAGAATTTCACATCTGGAATGAATTTCCGTTTCGCTGAACACATGATGCTTCTTAAACATTTCAATATTCTTTGGCAGAATAAATGCCGGCAATGCGTCCACGGTTGTTTTCAGATTAAGCAAGCCTCTGCTTTCCGCCTCCCGTACCCATTCGTCAGAATAGTTATTTCCATTAAACACAATTCTTTTATGCTCTTTAATGGTCTTTTTAATCAATGTCGACAAGCCCTCAGTAAAGTCTTCCGACTGCTCCAGAATATCTGCAAACTGGCTTAATTCCTCTGCTACAATCGTATTCAATACAATATTAGGACCGGCAATCGAAAAAGTAGAGCCAAGCATCCGAAACTCAAACTTATTTCCTGTAAAAGCAAACGGTGAAGTTCGGTTACGGTCCGTCGTATCCTTTGGAAAATGAGGAAGCACAGTCGCTCCAATTTCCATCTGGATTTTTTCTTTTCCATGATATATGGCATCATGTTCAATCGCCTCCAGAATTTCCGTTAGTTCATCTCCCAGAAACATGGATACAATCGCCGGTGGAGCTTCATTGGCACCCAGCCTGTGGTCATTTCCGGCATTGGCAACTGATACACGCAGGAGGTCCTGATAATCATCCACCGCTTTCATAACCGCTACCAGAAACAGAAGAAACTGAGCATTTTCAAATGGCGTTTCCCCTGGCTCTAACAGGTTTATTCCTGTATCAGTGGAAATGGACCAGTTGTTATGCTTACCGCTTCCATTTACACCGGCAAACGGCTTCTCATGAAGCAGACATGCCAGACCATGGCGATTGGCAACGGTCTTCATCGTCTCCATGGTCAACTGATTGTGATCTGTCGCAATATTGGTGGTGGAGAAAACCGGAGCCAGCTCATGCTGGGCAGGAGCCACTTCGTTGTGTTTGGTCTTGGCCAGGACTCCCAGCTTCCAGAGTTCTTCCTCTAAATCTTTCATAAAAGCAGATACTCTTGGCTTTAAGGTGCCAAAATAATGGTCATCCAGCTCCTGTCCCTTGGGTGGTCTTGCCCCAAATAAAGTCCTTCCTGTATATACCAAATCGGGACGTTTCAAATAAGCCTCTTTATCAATCAGGAAATATTCCTGCTCTGGGCCAACGGTGGTAATAACCCGTTTTGCCCTCTTATTTCCAAACAGCTTGAGTATCCTGAGTGATTGCTTATCAATCGCCTCCATGGACCGCAGCAATGGTGTTTTCTTGTCCAGAGCCTCACCACTATAAGAACAGAATGCTGTCGGAATGCATAAAGTGCCGTCCTTAATAAAAGCATAAGAGGTGGTATCCCAAATCGTATATCCTCTTGCTTCAAACGTAGCTCTAAGCCCGCCCGAAGGAAAACTGGATGCATCCGGCTCCCCCCTCACCAGCTCCTTTCCGGAAAACTCCATAATAACCTTACCATCCTTTGCTGGCGAAATAAAGCTGTCATGCTTCTCCGCTGTAATTCCTGTCATCGGCTGGAACCAATGAGTATAATGTGTCGCACCCTTTTCTGTTGCCCAATCCTTCATGGCATTTGCAACCACATTCGCCACATCCAGTTCCAAATGAGTTCCCCGCTCAATTGTCTTCTTAAGTGCTTTATACGTATCCTTCGGCAGCCTCGCCTGCATAACCGCATCATTAAATACCATACTGCCAAATAAACTAGGTATATCCTTCATAATATCCTCCATTCTGCCGTCTTAACGGCTTAAAATTACACACAAAAAAAGACACTGCGGACAAACGTCCACAGCGCCTTTGCTGATTTATGAATTTAACTTTAGCACAGAGTTTTTCTCATGTCAATCCATATTTTTTTATTTTTTTAATCGAACATACTATCGGTTTTCACATAACATTATGATATCATATTTCCAGATAATAGGAACAGGGTCAGCTTACGTTGACTTAAGGATAATGATTATCCTCCAACTGTCCAAAGTTTAGGATAATCATTTTGCCCTGAATAGAGAGCAGACATATGTTTTTCGTTCCTTTAAGTACCTCCATCCATTTACTCTCACCCCTCCGATATAAGTACTTCTTATATCCCCCATTCAATATTATCACCCCTAAAATTGTTCAAAACTCTTGACAAATTGCATACATTACAGTATACCTAAATTGTTGAACAAAGGCGTTCATCCTATAACACAAAACAATTTAAGGTACTCTTTATGACCTTAATTTTGTTCTATTTGCGTTATAGGATGAGCGTCTTTTTTGTTTTCTCAATTTACACACAGAGCATTCTTTCTGCACTGAAAAACGTAATTGAGCATGCACTTCTGTTCAATAATTATACAAAATATATATTTATTAAGAGAAATCAAAACAGGAGGTCACTTATGCAAAAAGAAGGTCAAGTCAGAATCCCTTCCGGCTGTGCCATCTCTGGCATTTTTAACAAATCCGGTAAGCGTTTCAGCGGAGAAGACATTATCAAATCCATTGAAATCATGCACGACCGCTCCAATGGGCTGGGCGGTGGCTTTGCAGCTTACGGAATCTATCCGGAATACAAGGATTATTATGCATTTCATGTTTTTTATGATGACACCAATGCCAAAAAGGAATGTGAAACATTCCTGGAATCCCACTTTGACATCATTAACTTATCCAAAATCCCTACTCGAAAAATGAAAGAGATCACCGATGAACCACTTATCTGGCGATACTTTGTTACTCCACTTCCTACCAAGCTGAGAGCCAGCCAGCTGGATGAACGGGAATTCATCGCCCGATGTGTCTTAAAAGCCAACACCCGGGTTAAAGGTTCTTATATCTTCTCCTGCGGTAAAAATATGGGAGTATTTAAAGCAGTTGGTTTCCCAGAGGATGTTGGGCACTTTTATAAGCTGGAGGAATACGAAGGCTATTGCTTTACGGCTCATGGTCGATACCCGACCAACACACCAGGCTGGTGGGGTGGTGCCCATCCATTTGCTCTGCTGGATTATTCGGTCATACATAATGGTGAAATCTCCTCCTATGATGCTAACCGTCGAGCAATCGAAATGTATGGTTATAAATGCACTCTTCAGACGGATACGGAGGTCATTGCCTATATTATTGACTATTTAAATCGAAAGATTGGTCTTACCTTTCAGGAGATTGCTTCGGTCATCGCCGCTCCCTTTTGGCAGTCCATCGAGCGGATGGAACCGGAACAGAGAGAAACTTATGAATACCTTCGAAATGCCTTTTCCGCCAAGATGGTTACCGGACCATTTTCCATTTTGGTTGGCTTTGAAGGTGGTATGATGGCCTTGAATGACCGTCTCAAGCTCCGCAGCATGGTGGTGGGGGAAAAAAGCGACATGGTTTACGTTGCCAGTGAGGAAGCCGCTATCCGAGTGATTCAAAAGGACCTGGACCGGGTGTGGGCTCCTATGGGCGGTGAGCCTGTCATTATTCAATTAGAGGGAGGTAGCAAATAATGGCAATTAATTATTTATATCCCGAATATGAAGTGATTCGAAACTATGACCGGTGTATTACCTGCCGGGTTTGTGAGCGGCAATGCGCCAATGAAGTACATGAGTATCTGGAAGACCAGAAGAAAATGGTCTGCGATGACATGAAATGCGTCAACTGTCATCGCTGCGTATCTCTCTGTCCCACTAGAGCCTTGAAAATCATTAAAACTGATAACACCTATAAGGAAAATAAAAACTGGCACAACAAGACAATCAATGAACTATACCGACAGGCCGACTCAGGCGGCGTTTTACTGTCCAGCATGGGAAATCCAGAAGGCTTTCCAGTATACTTTGACAAAATTCTCATCAACGCTTCCCAGGTTACCAATCCTTCCATTGACCCTCTTCGAGAACCGATGGAAACCAAAGTATTTTTAGGTGCCAAGCCCAAGGCCATTGAGCGGGATGAAAACGGCCGAATCAAAAATAACTTAACCCCTCATCTCAAGCTGTCCATGCCGATTATGTTCTCCGCCATGAGCTACGGTTCTATCAGCTACAATGCCCATGAGAGTCTGGCAAGAGCCTCCAAGGAGCTGGGTATTTTCTATAATACCGGAGAAGGGGGGCTCCACGAAGATTTCTACCCCTATGGCAGCAATACCATAGTTCAGGTAGCTTCCGGCCGCTTTGGTGTACATAAAGATTATCTAAACAGTGCCGCAGCGATGGAAATCAAAATGGGCCAGGGTGCCAAGCCGGGAATCGGCGGGCATTTACCGGGAACGAAAATCATCGGTGATGTTTCCCGCACCCGTATGGTTCCGGAAGGCAGCGATGCAATTTCTCCTGCCCCACACCATGATATTTACTCCATTGAAGATTTACGTCAGCTGGTATTTTCCTTAAAGGAAGCAACTAATTATACCAAGCCGGTTATTGTAAAAATCGCCGCCGTTCACAATGTATCTGCCATCGCCAGCGGAATTGCTCGAAGCGGCGCCGACATTATTGCCATTGATGGTTTTCGCGGTGGCACCGGAGCTGCCCCCACTCGCATCCGGGATAATGTGGGAATCCCGATTGAACTGGCACTGGCAAGCGTTGACCGCCGCTTAAGAGAGGAAGGAATCCGGGATAATGTGTCTCTGGTCGTTGGCGGCAGCATCCGTTCCAGCTCGGATATTGTGAAAGCAATTGCCTTAGGAGCCGACTGTGTTTACATCGGTACTGCTGCCTTGCTGGCCCTGGGTTGTCACCTATGCCGCAGCTGTCATAGCGGTAAATGTAACTGGGGCATTGCAACCCAAATGCCGGAGCTGACCAAGCGCCTAAATCCGGAGATTGGCTACAAGCGTCTGGTAAACCTGTTAACCGCCTGGGATCATGAAATCAAGGAAATGATGGGTGGCATGGGAATCAACTCCATCGAGAGTCTGAAGGGTAATCGCCTTATGCTCCGTGGTGTTGGATTAAATGTGAAAGAGTTAGAAATTCTGGGGATTAAGCATGCAGGTGAGTAACCATTATGCATTTCATTTTTTTATTTTGCAGGCTTACAATCAACAGCCAGCAAAATCCGTATGAGGAAGGAGTTTATTATGAGCGAAGTTTTATATGAAGGAAAATCCAAGGTTGTCTGCAAGGGGGAAGATGACAACAGTTACATCATTAAATACAAGAACACGGCAACTGCCTTTGATGGTAAAAAAAAGGAAGAGTTAGAAGGAAAAGGGAAATTAAATGCTGAAATTTCCAATATCCTTTTTCAACACCTTGAAAAAAATGGTGTTAAAACCCACTTAATTAAAACCATAGACGACACTACCATTCTGGTAAAAAAGGCAGAAATAATCCTGGTTGAAGTAATCGTCCGCAATTGTGCCGCTGGTGGCTTTTCTAAGAAATATGGTATCCCTGAAGGTACTCCTTTGGAAAACACCGTTGTAGAGTTCTGCTACAAAAGCGATGAATATGGCGACCCAATGATGAATTGCAGTCAAATCACTGCTATTTCTCTGGCGACTCAGGAGGAGTTGGATGAAATGACTCGCCAGGCTTTAAAGGTAAATGACCTCTTATCCAAATTATTTGAACAACAGGGCATCCGCCTGGTTGATTTCAAACTAGAATTTGGCAGATGCAATGGTGAAGTACTTCTGTGCGATGAGATTTCACCTGATTCCTGCCGTTTCTGGGATATGAGAACCAACGAAAAATTGGATAAAGACCGCTTTCGGAGAGACTTGGGTAATGTATTAGCTGGCTACGAAGATGTCCTGAACCGCTTGCATAACCAATTAAGCAAATAAATACTGAATATATACAAATGTAACGTAGAAATGAGGTTAAAAACATGTCTAATAAATACGAGAATCCCTTATGCCGGCGATATGCCAGCAGGGAAATGCAATTTTTATTTTCTGACGACAATAAATTTTCCACCTGGAGAAGGCTTTGGGTTGCCCTGGCCGAGAGTGAACAAGAACTGGGTCTGGACATTACAGATGAACAGATTGCTCAGTTAAGAGCCAATATAAGCAACATTGATTACGAAGCAGCCAACCGTCTTGAATTTCAGGTCCGTCACGATGTGATGGCCCATGTCCTGACCTATGGAGAGCAATGTCCTGCCGCCAAACCCATTATTCATCTGGGCGCAACCTCCTGTTATGTGGGAGATAATACAGATTTGATTCTGATGCGTTCCGCTCTTTTTCAAATAAAAAAACTCTTAATAAATACGATGGAGGCCCTTTATCAATTTGCTGATACCCACAAAGCACTTCCAACCCTTGCCTATACACATTTCCAATCCGCACAGCCTACCACCGTTGGTAAACGAACTACCCTTTGGCTGCAGGACCTTTCCATGGATTTGGAACACTTGGATTTTGTTCTGGGTAATTTAAAATTACTAGGCTGCCGTGGTACCACCGGTACCGGTGCCAGCTTTTTGTCTCTCTTTGACGGAGATCACCAAAAAGTAAAACAGCTGGAAGAAAAAATTGCTTTTAAAATGGGCTTTTCAAAAGTATATTCCGTAAGCGGTCAAACCTACTCCAGAAAGGTGGATTATTTTGTGCTTTCTATGCTTTCCGGCATTGCCCAAAGCGCCTATAAATTTTCCAATGACTTCCGCCTCCTTTCTCACTTAAAGGAAATGGATGAACCCTTTGAAGAAAAGCAGATTGGGTCCTCGGCCATGGCATACAAACGGAACCCCATGCGTTCCGAGCGAATTGCCGCTTTGTCTCGCTATGTCATCGCCGATACCATGAATTCCGCCATGACCGCAAGCAGCCAATGGTTTGAACGGACTCTGGATGACTCTGCCAATAAAAGAATCAGTATTCCCGAAGCCTTTTTGGCTGTGGATGCCATTTTGGTTTTGTATATGAACATCATAAGCGGTGTCACTGTTTACCCTAAAATGATTAAAAAACACTTGATGGAAGAACTTCCTTTCATGGCAACGGAAAACATCTTAATGTACTGTGTAAAGAAGGGCGGTGACCGCCAGACCCTTCACGAAGCCATCCGCCGCCATTCCGTAGCTGCTGCCTGGGAAATCAAGGGAAATGGCTCTGACAATGACTTAGTCGACCGAATTCTCCAGGACCAGACCTTTGATCTGACCCCCGAAGAATTGTCTTCTATTATGTCCGCAGATCTTTTTACCGGACGGGCAAAAGAACAGACCGAAGAATTTCTTATGGAAATAGAACCAATATTAGAACAGCATTCCAGCCTTCTGGGCATGAATGTAGAGATTAAAGTTTGATGACAAAGGATAGAAAACATCCTTAAAGGAGGATTCTTATGCTAACTGCAATCGTAGGTATTAACTGGGGCGATGAGGGAAAAGGCCGAATGGTTGACCTTCTTTCGTCAGATTATAAGATAATTTGCCGCTATCAGGGCGGCAACAATGCCGGACACACCGTTATGAATGAAAAGGGGAAGTTTATTTTAAACCTGCTCCCTTCCGGTATCTTGAGAGATACAACAGTGAATGTAATGGGAAATGGTATGGTAATTGATTTGGAGCACTTATATTGGGAAATACTGGAGCTCACGAAAAAAGGAGTCCGAGTTACACCAGATAACTTAAAAATCAGTGATAAAGCCATTATCTGCCTCCCCTACCACAAAATGCAGGACGTTTTAGAAGAAGAGCGGCTGGGCGACAAAAAATTTGGCTCCACCCGCCGGGGAATTGGTCCGGTTTACGCAGATAAATATTTTAAAAAAGGACTTCGTATGGGAGATTTGTTAAACTTTGAATCCCTGGAAGAAAAGCTTCGGGACATTATTGACTGGAAGAATCTTACGCTCACTGGCTACCACAACACGCAGATCCGTTTTGACAGTATGCTGAACTGGTTGAAGGAATATGGACGAATCCTTTTACCTTTTATCACCAACACCACGGAATATCTTGAAGCTGCTATGAATGAGGATAACGATATTATGTTTGAGGCCCAGCTTGGCGCCCTCCGGGACATTGATTTTGGTATTTATCCTTATACCTCCTCTTCCTCTACCATCGCCGCTTACGCACCGATTGGAACGGGCATTCCTGGTGCACAGCTTACCCAGGTAATCGGCATTATGAAAGCATATTCCAGCTGTGTTGGGGAAGGTCCTTTTACCGCAGAGCTGTTCGATGAAGAAGGGGATGCCCTGCGGGAAGCAGGTAATGAATATGGTGCCGCTACCGGACGCCCCCGGAGAGTGGGCGGATTTGATATCCCCGCCTCCCAATATGGTGTTAAAATGCAGGGAGCTAGCTGCCTGGCTTTAACCAAGCTGGATGTCCTGGCTTATCTGGATAAAATTCCAGTCTGTGTAGCCTATGAAATAGATGGGGAAATTACTACCGCCTTCCCTACCGGTGACCGATTACTAAGGGCAAAGCCGGTTTATGAATATCGTGAAGGCTTCAATACAGACATTTCCCACTGTCGTAAGGCCGAAGACCTGCCTCAGGCAGCCCTTGACTATATCCACTATCTGGAAAAAGCCGTAGACTGCAAGATTCAATATGTTTCCGTTGGCCCCCAAAGAGAGGATTATTTGAAGCTATGAAACGAGTATATGTAAATGAAAAGTGGTGTCTGGGCTGCCACCTTTGCGAATATTATTGTGCTTTTGCCGGAACCCGTGCAACCGACATGGCAAGAGCTTTAAAGGATATTAAAATTAATCCTAATATTAATGTTGAAGAACAAAATGGTGTTAGCTTTGCCGTATCCTGTCGTCATTGCAGCGAGCCTTTATGTGTAAAGGCCTGCATTACCGGTGCTCTTACGGTAAATGAGGGGATCATTACCATTAATAAAAATAAATGCATCCATTGCTACACCTGCATCGTCAGTTGCCCATATGGCTGTATCTCGCCATCAGAGGATGGTGCGGTGCAAAAGTGTGAGCTTTGCGTAAAGTCTCAAAGCGGAACCCCACAATGTGTAGCTGGCTGCCCTAATGCTGCTATTGTGTTCGAAGACAGAGGATAGGCGTTGAAAGTATCTTATATTAGGAGCCATGCGAAAGAAATACACTTTCGCCCCTTGATTTAATGGCGCGCAAAAGCGCGCAGATAGGAGCCATGCGAAAGAAATGCACTTTTACCCCTTGATTTAAAGTGCGCAATGCGCACAGATAGGAGCCCAATATGAAATATGTAATTATCGGAAATTCTGCCGCCGGAATCGGTACGGTAGAAGGAATCCGTCAGATTGACCAGGAGGGAGAAATCCTTATTATCACCGATGAAGTCTATCACACCTATTCCCGCCCCCTGATTTCCTACCTCCTGCTTGGGAAAACGACGGAGGAAAAAATGAAATACCGGGAAGATGATTTCTATACCCGAAACAGATGCACGCTTATGGTTAAGTCCAAGGTGACTGCTATTGATGGGAAGCAAAAACAACTCACTATTTCAACCCCAGCTGGATTCCAGGTTACCTCTTATGATAAGCTGATGGTTGCCACCGGCTCTTCTCCCTTTGTTCCACCCTTTGAAGGGCTTGACTCGGTGGAAAACAAGTTTACCTTTATGACGTTGAATGATGCCAAAGAATTGGAAAAAGCCATTAATAAAGAATCCAAAGTTCTGGTTATTGGAGCAGGGCTCATCGGCCTGAAATGTGCGGAAGGAATTTCTCAACGGGCCGGAAAAATAACAGTTGTGGATTTGGCACCAAACATTCTCTCCAGTATTTTAGATACGGAGAGCGCATCCATAATCCAACAGCACTTAGAAGATAACGGCATTGAATTTCAACTTTCCCATAGTGTAAAAAAATTTAATTTTAATACTGCGTTTCTAGATAATAATGATATAATAAATTTTGATGTAGTGGTTTTAGCCGTTGGCGTTCGACCAAATACCCAGCTGTTAGACGGTCTGGCAAAGATTGAACGGGGAATTGTAATTGATTCCACCATGCAAACTACCCACCCGGATATATATGCGGCCGGGGACTGTACCTTAAGCTACGATGTTTCCAGCCAGTCCGCTAAAATCTTGGCACTGCTTCCCAATGCCTACATACAGGGCGAATGTGCCGGAGTCAATATGGCTGGCGACATGAAAAGCTTTGATAATGCCCTCCCCATGAATGCCATTGGATTCTTCGGTCTTCCTATGGTAACTGCCGGAACCTACATAGGAGAGGTTTATACGGAACAAAATGGAAAAAATTTGAAAAAGCTTTTTTATCAGGATAATCTTCTAAAAGGATTTATCCTCATTGGAAATATTGAAAAAGCAGGAATCTATACCAGCCTGATTCGGGATATGACTCCTTTGGATTCCATCGACTTTCCTTTAATCTGCAAACACCCGGGACTTATGGCATTTACGCAAAGCGACCGTACTATGAAACTGGGAGGTGTCATATAATGAAGGTATCCGCACAAACCATGTACTTCAAGGATTTAAATGCAATCATAAAATCAACCCCAGAGGATGTTTTTATCGATGACTGCTACGGCCAGCGTTTTATCGGCAGTGGTCTGGAGGGCAAAACCGTCACAATCAATGGAACCCCCGGAAACGCTCTGGGTGCTTATCTTGACGGTGCAACCATCGTCATCAACGGAAACGTTCAAGATGCCATAGGTGATACGATGAATGACGGCAAAATCATTATCAACGGAGATGCCGGCGATGCCCTGGGCTACGCCATGCGAGGTGGCAGCATCTTTGTCAAAGGAAATGCCGGTTACCGCACCGGAATCCACATGAAGGAATATAAAGAAAAAAAGCCCGCTATTATCGTAGGCGGCAAGGTTGGCAGCTTTCTGGGTGAATATCTTGCCGGGGGCCTGATCGTAGTACTTGGCCTGGGATGTGACTCCACACCTGTCGGCAATTTTACCGGCACTGGTATGCACGGCGGAAAGATTTTTGTCCGTACCGACAATGAACTAACCAACCTGCCCGAGCAGGTTATGTCTGAACCAGCCACGACAGATGATTTAAAAGAAATAGACGCTTATATTAATGAGTTTGCAAGACATTTTAATATGAATGCTGATGAATTAAAATCAGGTACTTTCTACTGCCTTACCCCAAATGCAAAAAATCCATATAAGCGGTTATATACACCAAATTAACTATAAAGGTCTTACGGATTATGCCGTAAAAACGCAAGAAGCGATGAGAATGGAGGAAATCATGACAAATACAGCGAAAGAAATATTAGAATTTGTACAGGAAAATGATGTTAAATTTATAAGGCTAGGTTTCTGTGACCCCTTCGGTACGCAGAAAAACATCTCCATAATGCCTGACGAGCTCCCCGCTGCCTTTGAACATGGGGTTTCCTTTGATGCTTCTGCCATAAAAGGATTTGGTGACGTTACGAAATCCGATTTACTTCTGTTTCCTGACCCATCAACCCTGACTGTTCTGCCCTGGCGTCCAAACCCAGGCAGGGTAGTACGGTTTTTTTGTGATATTAAAAATCCTGATGGTTCTCCCTTTGCTGGAGATAGCCGCCTTCTGTTAAAGCAAGCGGTAAAACGAGCCGAGGATATGGGCTATCTTTGTAAAATCGGTGCTGAATGTGAGTTTTATTTATTTAAAACCGATGAACAGGGGGAGCCTACATTAAACCCACTGGACCGGGGCGGCTATCTGGACATTTCTCCATTAGACAAAGGCGAAAACATCCGTCGTGAAATCTGCCTATGTCTGGAAGAAATGGGTCTGAAGCCAGAAAGCTCCCACCATGAGCAAGGTCCCGGCCAAAACGAAGTAGACATCCAGTTCAGCGATGCACTCACCTGCGCTGACAATCTCCTTACTTTTAAATCAGTAGTAAAAGCCATCGCCGCTCGAAACGGCTTGTTTGCATCCTTCCTGCCAAAGCCACTACCAGGTCAGAGCGGCAGCGGTCTTCATGTAAATATGTCCTTATCCCAAAACGGTTACAATATCTTCCGTAACTCCCATAAAGAGCACTCCAAAGTCGCCGAAAGTTTTATTGCTGGTATTTTAGAGCGTACTCCGGAAATCACCTTTTTCCTCAATCCGCTCATCAACTCCTATGAACGCTTTGGCTTCTTTGAAGCACCTAAATATGTATCCTGGTCTCACCAAAATCGTTCCCAGCTGATTCGGATTCCTGCTGCCATCGGCGAAAAAACAAGAATGGAGCTTCGCTCCCCCGATCCCAGCATCAACCCCTATCTGGCCTTCGCCCTTATCCTAAACGCCGGACTTGATGGGATAGAAAAGAATCTTCCGCTCCCAAAATCCGTGGACGTCGACCTATACCAAGCCGATACCTCACTAACCAA
The DNA here is from genome assembly GCA_031553075.1 of Acetivibrio sp. GTDB lineage: Bacteria > Bacillota > Clostridia > Lachnospirales > Lachnospiraceae > DIGJ01. Next base: position 1,865 of record JAVBLX010000070.1, on the reverse strand, counting down.
CCAGCTTACTCCCCTCCCCGAATCTTTGGCGGGAGCCATGGACCTGGCCAAAAGGAGTGATTTCGTAGAAAAAGTTATCAATAAAGAAATCCTCTCCCGGTATTTTCTTTTTAAAGAACTGGAAATCGCCCGCTTTGCCCAAGATATTTCTAAAGAGAATTTCTATATGGAACAATACTTCCCCGTTATTTAAGAGGTTTTAAAATAAATCGCAGAAAGGATGGTGTGAAATGGAAAATGCTTTACTTATAACAAGCTCGGAGAAAGGGATCACCTTTTTTACCGAAATGCTCCATTCTATCTCCTGTGATACTATAATTACCGCAAAGTCCTGTGGTGAAGCAAGACGTCTTTTACTCCAACGGGAATTTGACCTATGCATTATTAACGCACCTTTATCTGATGAATCTGGTGAGAACCTTTCAAAACACATTGCCTCACTGGAAACAAGCCAGGTCATCCTCATCGTGAGCACAGAATACTTTGATGATGTCTCCGAAATCGTAGAAGATTACGGTGTCATCACCGTAGCAAAACCAGTAAACCGGAACCTTTTCTGGTCCGCCTTAAAGCTAGCCAAAGCATCCCAAAGCCGACTAAAACGTATTCAATCTGAAAAAAGCAAGTTAAATCAAAAAATCGAAGACATCCGCATCATCGACCGGGCAAAATGTATTCTTATTTCCCACCTTAAGATGAATGAAAATGAAGCGCATAAATATATTGAGAAACAGGCTATGGATATGAGAATGACCAGACGTGATGTGGCGGAAGGGATTTTGAGGACCTATGAAAATTAAATATCCACTTCCGACGAATAAGTGATATAATACCAATAAATTTATTAAGAAGGATGAGATCACTATGAAAATTAAAATATTAGGTTCCGGTGGATGTGTCAGCCTTCCAAGACCTTGCTGCACTTGCGAAATTTGTAAAGAAGCCAGGCAAAAAGGAATTCCTTATGCAAGGACCGGGTGCAGTTTATTTATTGAAGGCCCTAACGTATTGATTGACACGCCAGAAGACATCAATTATGCATTAAATAATGGTAATGTGAATGAAGTAAATTACATTTTGTATAGCCATATTGACCCGGACCATACCATGGGAATGCGGGTGCTGGAACAGTTACGGATGGATTGGCTTAGAAATTCTATTGGAATTAAAAATGATAATGCCATTACCGTTGCAACACTGCCAGAAATTCTGGAAGATTTGAAGTGTCAGGGTACAAAATTTGGTTCGGCATTAAGCTATTATGAAGAATGTGGTTTGGCAAGATTATGCGGAACAGATACGATTAGAACAGATTCTTTAGAAATAAAAATCGTTTCAGCTAATGCTGAGAATTCTGTAGCAATATTTGTTATTATCTGGGATGATAAAAAAGTAATCTATGCTCCTTGTGATGTAAAACCCTTTCCAAGTAATGAATTGTTTTATGATGCAGATATATTAATCATTGGTAATACAATAGTTGGTGATGTTTTAAAAGATGGATTCCTTTTGGAAAAGGATAATCCATTAAGAAACGAATTATTTGTATTGGAGGAAATTGTTGAGATTAAGGACAAGTACAGAATTGGAAGCGTTATAATAACCCATTTAGAAGAGGATTGGGGAAAATCTTATGATGACTATTTACAACTGGAGAAACAGCTAGATGGCATCCAGTTCGCATTTGATGGAATGGTGATAGAGTAGTAAATTTGTGTTTTGGGTTGCGAGGACGCTCCTGAATGTAGACTTCGAACGCCTGAACCAGCGTCTTTCAAATCCCTTCGAGTGCCCACGCTCCACCCACTCCATTGAGCCTCTATGCGGGGAATTGTCTCGGGCAGTGGCCCTCCACAATACCCCAG
>JAVBLX010000049.1:0-19468 GCA_031553075.1 Acetivibrio sp. | reverse complement strand
AGACCATTCGCTGGTCTGATTTCCCGAGAGCACGAATGAAAAAGCCTCAGTGTAGCCCGCTACACCTACGTTTTTTCATCCGTACTCTCGAAAAATCATCCTCACCGATTGGTCCAGTTATTTAGAAGATGGTACACTAGACGACTTTGAGCAGGAGTTTTTGATACTTATATTGGTGTCATAACTCCCGAGGGGGTAGTTGAAAGTAAAAGGAAGAAACTGTCCCTTACCGGAGTCTTATCTTTCAAAAGAAGGAACGCAAAAAAGTGAAGAGGAATTTCATTATCAGTTTTCTGCTCAAATGGGGGCATTGGGTTCGTGAAACAACCCTGTATTTCTTCTGATTGCACTTGAAAAGCTATCAAACCCCATGTTACAATGAAAGTCATAGATTGGAGGTACATGACCATGACCAGAATATTTAATGTTAGTGCAGTTTGTAAACCAGGTCTGCATTATATGGTTGACATATCGGAGAGGCTTGAAAAAATCAAGGCAATGATAGACAAAGGAGAATATTTCACAATCAATCGCGCTCGTCAATATGGAAAAACGACAACGATAAAAGCGTTGGGGCCGTTCATCGAAAAGGAATATACGGTTGTAAGCCTGGACTTTCAAATGATGAGTTCGGCAGATTTTGAAGATGAAGAATCATTTGTGGCGGCACTTCCAAGAGAAATCATTAAAAAAATTAAGAATAAAGATATTCCCAGCGTAATTATAGGGACATTACAAGAGCTTTCCATTAAAAGTGACAAGAAAGCAAAACTTGCAGACTTATTTGAATGTTTCAGCAGATGGTGTGGTATATCAGAGAAGCCCATAGTATTAATTATTGATGAAGTTGATAGTGCAACAAACAATCAAGTATTTCTGGACTTTCTTTCACAGCTCCGCGCCTATTTCATTGATCGGGATGAAATGCCTGCTTTTCAATCGGTCATTCTGGCAGGTGTATATGATGTAAAAAACCTGAAACGGAAATTTGTTGCAGATGGTGAGCACAAGGTCAACAGTCCATGGAATATAGCGGCAGATTTTCTTGTAAATATGAGTTTTTCAGCAGCAGAGATTGCCGGCATGCTTAACGATTATGAAAATGATTATAGAACTGGTATGGATAGAGCGGTAATCGCTGGACTTATTTATGAATATACATCAGGCTATCCTTTTTTAGTTTCTCGTATTTGCAAACTACTTGACGAACAGGTGGCAGGGAGTACGGCATTTCCTGATAAAAGCAATGCATGGACCAAGGCGGGAGTTTTAGAAGCGGTTAAAGTTTTGTTGAGCGAAAAGAACACATTATTTGAGTCGCTAACAGGTAAACTGGCTGAGTATCCAGAACTGAAAGAGATTCTTTATTCCGTATTGTTTCGAGGGCAAAGTATTGTTTATAATCCAGATGATGATGCAATCGGCATGGCGTTAATGTTTGGATTTGTGAAAGTGGATAAAGGAGCGGTAGTAGTAGCTAATAGAATTTTTGAAACACGTTTATACAATCTGTTTCTTACTACCTCTGAAGTGCAGGGAAGCGATATGTATCTGGCTGCATTTCAAAATAAGAATCAGTTTATTCAGGATGGTCGTTTGAATATGGAACTGATTATGGAGAAGTTTGTGACACACTTTAATGATTTGTATGGCGACCAGAACCAAACATTCTTAGAGGAAGATGGACGTAGATATTTTCTTTTATACCTAAGGCCAATTATTAATGGAACCGGAAATTATTACATTGAATCTCAGACACGAAATATGGAGCGTACAGATGTGATTATTGATTATCTTGGAGAACAATTTGTGGTAGAGCTGAAAATTTGGCGTGGCAATGAGTATAACGCCAGAGGAGAGAGGCAGTTGTCAGATTACCTTGAATACTATCACTTGCAGAAGGGATATATGCTCAGTTTTAACTTTAATAAGAATAAACAGATTGGAGTAAAGGAATTTGCGATAGGGGATAAACTCCTTGTTGAAGCAGTGGTATGAAATCGTTTATTCCGCTAATAAAGCTCTTGCCAAAGCCTAGCTAGACGACTTTGAGCAGGAGCTTTTTTGTTTTTTGTAGAAAATTTTCTTTGAAAAATAAATGAAAAAAGAATAACGAAAAGACCAATTCCGGAAAACGAAGAAAATTTTCCTTAAAATATTGACAAACAGAAAAAAAGCAGTATAATATATGTAATAATATGCATTTGAAGTACAGCTCCTTGAGTGACAAAGAAATTCCTTTGGTTGTATCCTCAAATGAAAATAAATTATTTCAAGCATCATCGATGCATAAAAAAATTCTTTTTATTATCAATAAGTGCATATGCACACCAGGCAGTTTCTGCCAGTTATCATTTTTATTTTACAGAATGGCAGGAATTACCTAAGATAAGTTTGTATGACACTTACTATACCTGAGAACCTGCCAAACGATATTTTTGGAGGGGATTTATGGTAAATAAGTTGGAATGGGATAAGAACAAGTATGAAGGAAAATTCAGAACAATTGAGGAGCTGGATATATTAGATGATTTTTTCTTTTCAGAGCTCATGATGAACAAACAGTACGGTCAGGAATTTATTGAATATTTCCTAAAGACAGTTCTTGACACAGATGTTATGATTAAAGAAGTACGAGCGCAAGCAATTCACAGTGGCGGTGATCCAAATAACAAGGGAATTCGCATGGATGTACTGATCGAAGGAGAAATAGGGCTAAACAAAGGTGTTACCATTGACGTGGAAATGCAAAAAGATTCAAAGAAAGTCCAAAAGGGCCAGTAGAATGATTTAAGGCGCAGAGGAAGAGCATATCAGAGTTATCGGGATGTAAAGATGCTAAAAGCTGGAGACGGCTATGGAGAATTAAAGAATATTTTGGTTGTTTTCTGTATGCCCTTTGATTTGTTTGGAAGAAATCGAATGAAGTACACCTTTGAGATGCGATGCTTAGAAGAGCTGGATTTGCAGATGGAGGACGGCGCAACACAGATATTCCTCTACACAAGAGGCGAACAGGGAAGAACAAAGGAAATGGCAGAAATGCTTCAATATGTGGAAAAAAGTATAGAAGAGAATGCGGTCAGTTCAGAGCTTAAGAGAGTGCATCAAATGGTCAAAGCTGTAAAGCAGGATAAGGAGGTGGGGGCAAGATATATGTGGGCAATTTATCATGATATGGAACTGCGGGAAGAAGCCAGAGAAGAAGGCAGAGAAGAAGGCAGAGAAGAAGGCAGATTTGAAACCTTAATTTTACAGGTTTGCAAAAAAATCACAAAAAATAAATCTGTAGAGGAAATCGTAGAAGCGCTGGAGGAAGACCCAGTATTTATTCAACGGATTTATGACATCGCTATAAAATATAAGCCGGATTATGATATTACCAAGATATATGAAGAAATGGAAGCATCAAATAACCTCAGCCTTTAAGAATTATTAAATTAAGTGATTCACATTTATAAGTGTTAACTGTTCCTGTCTAAGGAGATGATTTTTCATCTCCTTAGACAGCTTTTCTATGTTTTCTGGTCATAAATCCCTTTTGTATTATACAGGTCCTCTACGCTTTTCAGAAACAAAATTTTTTTTCGTATTATTAATCAAATTTTCAAGGCTAATGGTAAATAATTCCCGTGTATGACGATCCAGGGTTTCACCGCCGAAGACAACCCTGCCATCCGTTTGCTCTAAAATGACCAACAAATGTTCCAACCGCTTTTGAAAATCTACACCACTATATTTGCTGGTTTCGATTAATCCCATTTCCTTGTGAAGAACATCCACATTATAAACAATCTCCAGCTGCTCCTGCGGAGTTCTATATTCCGTGTTCTCAGCCAGATAATCCAAAGAAACCTCAAAATAATCAGCAACTTTTTGAAGTGTATCAATTGAAGGTGAAGACTTGGCCCATTTACTAATGGAACTTGAGCTCAACCCCACTTCTATTTCTAATTTTCTTAAAGAAATGTTTTTTTCCTTACATAATAATTTTACTCGATCAATTAACATTAGAAAAAGCCCACCTTTCTAAAGTGATGAAAATCGTAAGCACATAAGCCCATATACGCTTTCGTGATTGATAAATTAAGGCATTCACATCATAAAGCGAATATTCACTGTTGTCAAGTGAATATTCAATCCGAAAAATAAGTGTCTGAATATTCAATCCAAAAAATAAGTGTTCACTTTATGCAAGGTAACCTCTGCATAGAAATCAAAGAAGGCTAATCAGATAATGGAAAAAACTCAAAAAGAAATGAACAATTTATGAATTTTGTTAAATTTTCACTTTCATACTTCACAGTATTACCAAAATGTGTTATACTAAAACCCATTCAATGTCGAGGGACAAAGAAAATAAAGGATAGCCATAGAGCAGAAGGGAGATAATATGACGTATATTAATTCAGAAACAAATGAGGATATCATTCGCATGGCGGAGAGCTGTAAAGCGAATATGAAAATTGACCCGGAACTATACAAAAAGTATGAAGTAAAACGGGGACTCCGTGACATTAGCGGACAGGGAGTGCTAACAGGATTGACTGATATATCCGAGATTCGTTCCTACGCTATGGTGGACCGTGATCTGGTTCCGATGGAGGGCGAGCTCTACTACCAGGGAATCAACGTAGAAAGCCTGGTCGACGGATTTATCAAAGAAGACCGTTTGGGCTTTGAAGAAACTGCATACCTGTTATTATTTGGCAAATTACCAAGCGAGGAGGAATTAAAAAGCTTCTTCCATTTACTTGCAAGATACAGAGAAGATCTGCCAACCAGCTTTGTACGAGACATTATCATGAAAGCACCCAGCAAGGACATGATGAATACCCTTGCCCGCAGTGTGCTCACTCTGTACGCATACGATTCTAAAGCAGATGACACCACCGTAGAGAATGTATTGAGACAATCCTTACAGCTGATTGCATTGTTCCCATTATTATCCGTGTACGGATATCAGGCTTATAGCCACTATCACGATGGAAACAGTTTATTTATTCATTCTCCATTACCAGAATATTCCACCGCAGAGAATATATTACATATTTTAAGACCAGACAGCAAGTTTACTAAACTGGAAGCAAAAATTCTGGACATTGCGCTGGTACTTCACGCAGAACACGGCGGCGGTAACAACTCAACCTTTACCACCCACGTAGTGACTTCATCAGGCACTGATACATATTCCTCCGTTGCCGCATCCTTAGGCTCCTTAAAAGGTCCAAGACACGGAGGCGCCAACATCAAAGTTATGCAGATGTTCGAAGACATGAAGAAAACTGTAAAAGACTGGACCAACGAAGAAGAAATCGCCCAGTACCTTACCGACCTTCTCAACAAGAAGGCATTTGACCAAAAAGGTCTCATTTACGGTATGGGTCATGCCGTATACTCCATCTCCGACCCAAGAGCCAACGTATTCAAGCAATTCGTCAAGAGCCTTTCCGAAGAAAAAGGCAAAGAAAAAGAATTTGCTCTTTACTCAGCCGTTGAGCGGATTGCCCCAGAGATTATCGGTAGAGAACGAAGAATCTACAAAGGAGTCAGTGCCAATGTTGACTTCTATAGCGGCTTTGTTTACAGCATGTTAGAGCTCCCATACGAACTCTACACCCCAATCTTCGCCATCGCCAGAATTGCCGGCTGGAGCGCACACCGCCTGGAAGAAATTATCAACGACGGTAAGATTATCCGTCCCGCATACAAAGCAGTAGCACCACACGAAGATTACGTTCCATTAAATGAAAGATAAAAGGGAATCTATAAAGTAGAAACATAAAAGAGTAAACGGCCCCGGAGACAAGCAAAAAGTTATCTGGTCTTCGGGGAATGTTTGCTCTTTTTTATAAATAAGGATATAATATAGTGGCTATAAGTGTTTTTTTCTGCATAGTAAAGAAAAGGAGCAAAGGCTAAAAGAAAGATTACACCTCTTCTGCTGATTTTTTACCCGCAGAAGAGGGAAGATGGGAGCCAAAATGAAAAGCAAAATACTAAAAATTCTCCGAGAGGCCGACACCTACGTTTCCGGCCAGATTATATGCAATCAGCTGGGGGTATCCCGTACCGCCATCTGGAAAGCCATAAACCAGCTAAAAGTAGATGGTTACCAAATCGAATCCATAACCAACAAAGGCTACCGCATCATTACCTATCCGGATGCCATAACGAAAGAATCCCTGGAAAGTCAGATGAAGACAAAAACAATTGGCAGAAAAGTATACTACCAGGAAGAAGTTGACTCCACCAACAACATTGCCAAGCGCCTTGTGGATTCCACCAGTACCGCCAAACACCTTAGTAATTACTCGGAAAACCATGGTCTTCTGGTCATAGCCGAGCACCAGCACGCCGGAAAAGGTCGCCGAGGTCGTACATGGGTATCCCCAAAAGGAACCGGCATCTGGATGACCCTTGCCCTAACCCCCCAAATAAGCCCCACCCATGCATCCATGTTAACCTTGGTAACCGCCCTGTCCGTTGCCGAGGCCATCCGCCAGGAAACCACCCTGGAAGCCATGATAAAATGGCCAAACGACATCGTAGTAAACAACCGTAAAGTCTGCGGAATTCTCACCGAAATGAGCTCCGAACCAGACTACATCCACTACGTCGTAATTGGCATCGGCATTAATGCCAACACAGAAACCTTCCCCGAGGAAATATCTCCAATTGCAGCCTCGTTGAAACTAGAATTAAGCAAAGAGAAATGCAAAGACCAACTTAGTGACGATAGTCGATTAAATAAGGAAAATAATCAAACAATAAATCGCAGCCACCTAATCTGTAAAATCATGGAAAACTTCGAGCATCACTACGAAACCTTCCTCCAGACAGAAAGCCTAATCAACCTGCAGGAACGCTACAACACCCTCCTAATAAATGCAGGCAAACAAGTAAAAGTAATCGAACCCGGCAACCAGCCCCCCCTCACCGGCACCGCTCTGGGAATCAACCCACAAGGCGAGCTCCTAATCAACACAGGAACCCAGACCCAGGCCATCATGTCCGGTGAAGTATCAGTGAGAGGATTATACGGATATGTATAAAAACACCATATTATGCGCCAGCAGCGCCTACGAACAAAAATACTACCTGGCCCCAGAATTTGAAGCCCTCCCCGAAGCCATCAAAGAAGAGTTAAAAATCATGTGCATCCTATACACCACCGACATAGGCGGCATCCTAACCCTGGAATTCGACCCCGACGGTCAACTCATCTTCCAGGTAACCGCCGACGAAAGCGACCTCCTCTACGACGAAATCGGCAGCGCCCTAAAAATGAAACAAATCCAACGCGAAAAAGAAGACCTCTTCGAATCCCTGGAACTCTACTACAAAGCCTTCATCCAAAAACAAGACATCACCGCCCTCCTAAAAGAAGACTAAGCAAACAGCTGCCAATCAAAAAACCATAGCAAAGCAAACAAAAAGGGCCCGAAAGGTAAAGCAAGCATAACGCTCAACCTTCCGGGCCCCATCAAACACAAAACCCCACCATTCTAGGCCTTTACAAAATTAACTTCTTCACCAGCTCCGTTACCCAACAACCTACAAACAGTCGAGAGCGAGGGCAGATAAAATACCGGAGAGCTCCTTTAGCGAAACGGAGTTGAGACGCTGGGGTATTCTTGAGGGCCACTGGCCGAGAGAATACCCCGCACAGAGGCTCAACGGAGTGGGTGGAGCGTTAGAGCTCGGAGGGATTTTATCTGCCCTCGCTCTCGACGTCCGCAACCTCCCAAGGAGCGTCCTCGCATCCACTACCTAAAGCCTGGAATACCCATACGCATTAACCAGCGCATCCAACTTCTGATTATTCTTACAAAACGGGCAATCCGCATAATTATAAGTGCTATACTCCGGCACATCCTCCGTACTGAAAATGGAGTTCACATCCATCCCATTAATACTATTAACCGCACTAAAAATACAGGAAATCCCCTTCACATTACCCCGATAGTAATTGATGCACTCCAAAAAGCGTCGAATCGTCTTGCCGGTCGTAGCCGAAGCCAGCAATAAAATAACATTCTTCCCGGTAATCATCGGCTGCAGATTATCCCGAAAAATCATTTGTCCATTACCATTGTACTCTGGTGAAACCACGCAAATGGTCTCCCCTGAATTCATGGAATGAATGCCGTTCCGTGCAAGATTTTCCGCCAAAAAAGCACCAATCACCTCAGTTCCATCCATGCATACAATAGCATCAATGGGCGTATTATTAGAATACTGTGGTGCGATACAGCCAGCTGCCGCCATCGCTTGATCGTGACGTGTCTTAATGGGCGTAATATCAATATAATAATTGATATGGGAGTGGTTTGTTGCAAAATGCCCGGGAACAACCGATAAAGACAGTCCTGAGGCATTCTTGCTGGTAATTTTCATAACATTTGATTCAATATTTCCCATCATAAAGCATACTTCCTTTCTCACCTGTTCTATAATTAAGTTCAGTGATTCCACTTGCTTGCAAGAAGGAAACCACAAACGTCAGAGTAAAAACAGGATTACTCTTTTAATTACTTCTATGATAATTCATTTAGACTAATTTTTCAACAAACTTCCCTTGAATTATGAAAATTCTATTAATTTGGAATTAAGAAAATTGAAATTATAAAAATTGAAATTTGAAAATTGGAATTATGAAAATTCTATTAATTGGTTGACGTAACCTCTGGAAGAAACTAAAATAAACAATAGACAACATTTATGCACGTTAGGAGATAAACATGGCAAAGAAAGCATTGCGAAAAGATTTATTCATGGAGATAAGAAAGACATACACGCGTTTTCTCTCCATATTTTTTATAGTAGCCCTGGGTGTAGCCTTTTTCACTGGAATCCGGGTATCCAAGCCAGACATGGAGTTATCCGCCGACCAGTACTACGACGAGAGCAACCTCATGGACATCCGGGTCTTAGGCACCTATGGACTAACAGAAGATGACTTGAACAAAATAAAGGCCATTGATGGCGTTGATCGAGCAGAAGGCAGCTATTCCTACGATGCTCTGGCTTACCATGGTGAGAATCAGGGCGTATTAAAGCTTCAGGCCCTGTCCGATCAGATGAACAAAATTACCCTTTCTCAGGGAAGATACCCGGAAACTGGCGAAGAATGCATTATCGATGAACGCCTCATCACCACCATGGGCTATGAACTGGGAGACACCATCGAAGTATTTTCCGGAAACGAAGACCCACTGGAAGATTCTCTGAACCGCAGCACCTTTACCATCACTGGCATTGGTAAGACCCCTTATTACCTCTCCTTTGACCGTGAATCCAGCCAGATTGGCAACGGTTCCGTAACCGGATTTGTTATGATTGCTTCCGATAACTTCGCCCTGGACGTATTTACAGAAATCAATCTTACCGTAGCAGGTGCCAAAGAAATGATTAGCTATCGAGACAATTACGTAGACCAAGTCAAAGAAGTAGTAGACCAGATAAAAGCCATCAAAGGAGAACGTTGTGAAGTTCGTTATGCCTCCATCCAGGAAGAAGCCAATGAAAAAATAGCCGACGGCGAAAAAGACATTGCCGATGCCGATATCAAACTGGCAGATGGTGAAAAAGAGCTTGCCGACGGCGAAAAAGAAGCCAATGAAGAGCTTACCGATGCCTATAAAAAAATTACCGACGCCAAAAAAGAAATTGCCGATGGCAAAATAGAACTGGCCGATGGTGAAAAACAACTGAAAGAAGGAAAAGAAAAGCTGGTCGATGCCAGAAAAAAACTGAACGATGGAAAAAAGGAATATCAAACCGGGAAAAAAGATATCGAGAAGGCGAGAGAAGACTATAATACTGGCAAAGAAGAACTGGATGCAAAAGAAAAAGAACTTCTGGCTGGAGAAGCAGAGGTTACGAAGAACGAGACCGACCTCTCCGCTGCCAGAGCCCAGATAGACCAGAAAAAAGCCCAGCTGGAGGCAGGAAAGGCTTATCTCAGCGAAGAAGCCTATAATGCTGCCCTCGCTGAAATCACCGCCTATGAGACACCAATCATAGCAGGAGAACAAGAGCTGGCTAAGGCCAAAGCCACCATCACCGAAGGCAAAAAGCAAATAGCAGAAGGGAAAAAGACCCTTGCCGCCGCCGATGCCCAGATAACAGCCGGTGAAAAGGAGCTGGCCACCGCCTGGAAAAAAATCCTGGATGGAGAACGAGACTTGAAGAAGGGCGAAAAAGAAATCGCCGATAACGAGAAAAAGCTGGCAGATGCCAAACAGGAGCTTCTGGACGGCGAACAAGAGCTGGCAGAAAATGAAGTAAAATACTGGGACGGAAAAGCAGAAGCAGAAGAAAAGATTGCGGAAGCAAAACAGAAAATAGAAGATGCCAAGGTAGAAATTGCCGATGGTAAGATAGACCTTGCAGACGCCAAAGAAAAAGTGGCTGATTTAAAGAAACCGGAGTGGTATGTTTTAGATCGGGACCACATGCAGGTACTGGCTGAATATGGACAGAATGCGGAGCGAATTGGAGCGATTGGCAAAGTATTTCCAGTGATTTTCTTCCTGGTAGCAGCCCTTATCTGTCTTACCACCATGACCCGTATGGTTGAGGACGAACGAACCCAAATCGGAACCTTAAAAGGCCTGGGCTACGGAAAAGGCGACATTGCTGCCAAATACCTTCTATATGCCGGAGTTGCCAGCATTACCGGAGGAATCGTGGGGGTACTGGTCGGCCAGAAGATATTACCGGGAGTCATCCTAAAAGCATATGGAATCATGTATATTTACCTGCCAGTGGCTCATGCACCATACCACCTTATCGATGGGCTTACAGCAATTCTTACCGTAAGTGCCTGCACCATGTTTGCCACCTACGCAGCCTTTAATAAAGAAATAAGCGAAACAGCCGCACAGCTTATGCGCCCAGTGGCACCTAAAAAAGGAAAAAGAGTATTTCTGGAACGAATACCATTTATCTGGAAGCATTTAAGCTTTACGAAAAAAGCCAGCATTCGTAATCTCCTCCGGTATAAAAAACGGTTCTTTATGACTGTAATCGGTATTGCAGGTTGTATGGGCCTTTTGCTGGTAGGCTTTGGGATCCGGGATTCGATCCATAATATAGCAGTACTTCAGTATGGGGAACTCTTTACATATAATGGAACCATTATGGTTAAGGATGGAGAAAGCGCTGGCAAGAAACAGAAGCTTTATGACTATTTGGACGAAAATTCAGACTTAGAAGGCAATATTCATGTATATGAGAATTCTGTTACAGCCATTGCCGGAGACGAGGAAAATTCAGCTTACCTTATTGTGCCCCAGGAAATAGACGGCTTTGAACAGTATTTCAACCTCCGTGACCGTCGGAGCCAGGAAAAGTATTCCATCAATATGGCCGAAGACGGTGTTATCATTAACGAAAAGCTCTCCACCTTGCTTGGGGTTAAGGTGGGAGACACCATAGAACTGAAAATCGACGATTTTACCAAGGAAAAAGTAACAATTAATGCTATCGTTGAAAATTATGCCATGCATTATGTCTATATGACCAGGGAAAACTATGAGAAGACCTTCGGCAAAACCCTGGAGACAAACGCTGTCTTCTTCCGCAGCCCTTACAATGACAAGGAATGGGAAGAGGCTTTTGGAGAAGAAGTACTTACTTATAATGCCGCTTCTCAAATCCAGTTCAATACCGGCACCAGCGGAAACATCGAAAATATGTTGGGCAGTCTGGACATCGTTGTCTGGGTACTTATTGTAGCCGCTGCCTTGCTGGCCTTCGTCGTACTCTATAACCTGAATAATATCAATATCAACGAGCGCAAACGAGAGTTGGCCACGCTGAAAGTGCTGGGATTCTACGATGGCGAAGTGGCAAAATACGTATACCGTGAGAATGTAATGCTCACATTGGCAGGAGCAATCACCGGAATCGGTTTTGGTGCGGTGCTTCACCGTTATGTAATATTAACCGCCGAGGTAAATGAACTGATGTTTTGCAGAAATATAGAACTGTTAAGCTACATCCTCAGTGTCATACTGACCCTTGCATTTTCTTTCTTTATTAACTGGATTATGTACTTTAAGCTGAGGAAGATTGATATGATAGAATCATTGAAGAGCGTAGAGTAAGCCGTTTGATAGGATAGAATCATTGAAGAGCGTAGAGTATGCAGCTTGATAGGATAGAATCATTGAAGAATGCAGAGTGAGCCGTTTGATAGGACAGAATTATTGGAAAGCATAGCGCAAGCAGTTTGATAGGGTAGAACCATGAGAGTGTAGACTGGCAGTATGATATGCTTCTGTGAAGCATGTAGAGTAAGTAGCTTAACGTGAACGAACCACGGAAGAGTGGGAAGGTATACAGATAGAAGCACTAGTTGGGGGAAGTAGAGATAAACCAAGAAGGAAAAGTTAAATGATGATATAACTTAAAGAGGAAAAAGAGAGGGGTAAAAAACATGCGTGTGAAAAAGCTGACTTTAAAAAAGAGTCAGGTGGGCTTGGTGATTATATCGATTTTGATATTTGCATTCATTGCCAGATTCTCAATAGTATCAGTTAATAAATTAAGTGGGGTCTCCAGTGCCATCCACTACACCGGCTTTGTAGGAGGGGCAACCCAAATGCTGGTAAAGGAGGAGGTAAACGGCACACAAAATGACGCCCTTCTCCAGCTGCTGGACGAGATGATTCCAATGCTGGTGGCGGGGGAAGGAGAATACAAGGTTCCGGTAACAGATCCACTTTACCAGGGACATCTGACAAGTGTTGAAAAAGAATGGCAGAGTATAAAGGAAGAGATTTACAAGGTCCGCCAGGGTGGAGAGAGCGACAAGCTCTTTAGATACAGTGAGAATACCTACAACGACATTACTTTGGCAGCATACGCAGCGCAAGGCTATATGGAAAGTTCGGTTAAAAGTATAAAGAATACGATGTTTGTTGTATATGCCATATTCTTTGGATTTATGGGGCTCCTCCTGGTAACACTATTTAATAATCGCATATTGGTATCAAAAGCGGAGACTTTGAATCAGATTGCATATTACGACCCATTTACCGGAATCAGTAATCGTCTTTACTGTGACAAATTAATCGAGGAATATGAGAAGAATTCTTACCAGGGCAATTTAACGGTATTTGCCTTTGACCTGAACAATCTGAAGCTTGTCAATGACAAACATGGCCATGCCGCAGGAGACATTATGATACGTTCTTTTTCACTGGCTCTGGAAGAAGTAGGTCATCGATACGGCTTTGTAGGGCGTATTGGCGGAGATGAGTTTATTGGCATATTTGAGCAATGTGATCAGGAAAAAGCCCGCAAGTTCTTAAAAGAATTAGTCACCAACTTACAAAGGCAGAACAGTACAGCTAAGAAACCATGGGAAAGAGTCAGCTTTGCGGCAGGCTTTGCAACCGGTCAGGGCGGCGATAAGAATATTAGGGAGCTGCTTCAAGGAGCCGATGACCATATGTATCGGGTAAAACGAAAAATGAAGGAAAAAATAAAAGGATAATGCTTGCATTATCCTTTTATTTTTGGTAATATAGTTAGGAACCTAACTAAAATAGCATTTTTTATGGATTATGTGTGCCACTAAATCGGCATGATTGAAAGGTAAAAGAAAGCATAAAAGAAAGAACGAAAAGAAAGAACGAAAAGAAAGCATGAAAAGAAAGCATGAAAAGAAAGTGTGAAAAGAAAGCATGAAGTGAAAGCGTGAAAAGAAAGTATGAGGAGAAAGTGTGAAAAGAAAGGAGTATGAATATGATTTTACTGGGAAAATCCATACTGGATGGCTCAAAAGTCATTCGCAGATATATGGATAGTATGTTTGCAGACAGCGAGCTTACAGGGATTCAGGCCAGAATGATCGGACATATTGGGCGGTCATCAAAAAATGGCAGCGTTTATCAAAGGGATATAGAAGAAGCCTTTAAAATCCGCCGTTCCTCCATTACCAGTGTTCTTCAGGTGCTGGAAAAAGACGGATACATTGAACGAATCAGTGTTGAAGAGGACAAGCGGCAAAAGCGGATTATCCTCACTCGGAAGGGAATGGACCATGATGAAAAGATAAGCCGTCTACTAGATGAAATGGAACAAAAACTCAGCCAAAACCTTTCCGAAGGAGAGCAGCTTTTATTTCTTGAGCTAATGGAAAAAATAGTTAGCTCGCTTCCGGAAGATTAGTTAGAAAGCGAACGAAAGGAGCGACATAATGATTAAAAAACTGGGAAAATACATAAATGAATATAAAAAGTATGCAGCCCTTACTTCTATTTTTGTAATATTAGAAGCATTCTTAGAAATATTGATACCATATCTAATGTCCAAAATTATCGATAACGGTGTGGAAAAAGGAAACATGGAGGTCGTCTGGACCATTGGCGGCTGGATGCTGTTAGCAGCACTGGGTTCCATGCTGTGCGGCGTTGTGGCTGGAAGTCTGGCATCGGCTGCCAGCACCGGTTTTGCCCGTAATCTTCGAAGAGCAGTTTACAATAACGTACAGGATTTTTCCTTCGAAAACATAGACAAATTTTCCACTGCCGGATTGGTAACCCGGTTGACCACAGACGTGACCAACGTACAGAATGCCTTTCAAACCATTATTCGTATTCTGGTGCGATCCCCTATTATGCTTATATTTGCCATGTTTATGTGTTTCCAAATCAATGGACAGATCGGGATGATTTTCGTGGGAGTTAGTGTACTTCTGGCCCTGGCCCTATTTTTAGTCATATCCAAAGTGCACCCAATTTTCATGCGGATATTCAAACACTATGACAGCATGAATGCCAGCGTACAGGAAAACCTTACCGGGATTCGGGTAGTTAAGGCCTATGTAAGGGAAGAGCATGAGACGGAGAAATTCCATAAAACCTCTGGTGAAGTATATCAGAATTTTCTCCGGGCGGAAAAAATTATCAACCTCAACAACCCTATTATGATGTTCAGTATTTACACCTGTATGATGCTGATTTCTTGGGTGGGGGCTAAACTCATTGTAGGCAGCGTCATGACCACGGGAGAACTGATGAGTCTCTTTACCTATACCATGAATATTATGATTAGCCTGATGATTATCTCCATGATGCTGGTTATGGTATCCCTGGCTAAGTCATCGGGAGAAAGATTGGTTGAAGTATTATCTGAAACCAGTATGCTGAAAAATCCAGAGAATCCGGTCCGTGAAGTGAAGGATGGCTCAATAACCTTTGAAAACGTGGATTTTAGCTATTCAAGAGATAAATCAAATTTAAATTTAACAAATGCAAATCTGCAGATAAAATCAGGAGAAACCATCGGAATTCTGGGCGGAACTGGAAGTGCTAAGTCTTCTTTGGTGCAGTTGATTCCTCGCCTTTACGATGTGACGGAAGGAAGTGTAAAAGTGGGCGGATGTGATGTGCGAGATTATGACATGGAGACCCTGCGAAACGAAGTAGCAATGGTACTGCAGAAAAACGTCCTGTTTTCCGGCACGATAAAGGAAAATCTCCGCTGGGGTAATCAGGAGGCCACGGATGAAGAAATCATCCATGCCTGTGAATTAGCTCAGGCAAGCGAATTCATCCAGCAGATGCCAGAACAGTATGACACTCACATTGAGCAGGGCGGAAACAACCTTTCCGGCGGACAAAAGCAAAGACTCTGTATAGCCAGAGCCCTGTTAAAGAAACCTAAAATTCTAATATTGGATGACTCCACCAGCGCTGTGGATACGAAAACAGATGCTATGATTCGGAAAGCTTTTACGGAGGCGATTCCTGACACCACAAAGCTGATTATTACCCAAAGGATTTCATCTGTACAGGATGCAGATAAAATCATTGTTTTAAATGATGGAAAAGTGGAAGGGTTTGGAAACCACCAGGAACTTCTCGCTGCCAACGCAATTTATCAGGAAGTATATGAATCACAGGTGAGAGGAGGTAAGTCCGATGAGTAAGAAGCATAACGAGAACCCAAAGAAATCTCAAGCACCATTGAATTCACAAGAAACTAGCCCATGGAACAGCGAAGGAATGAAACCCAAGCGCCCCCCAAAAGCGCAAACATGGAAGACCTTTAAACGGCTGGTAGCTTACGTCTGGAAAGGATATAAAATCCACATTATATTTGTGGCTCTGGCCATAGTGGCTTCCTCTATCATTAACGTAGCTGCATCCCTTTTTATTCGGGTTCTGATTGATGACTACATCGCCCCGTTTTTAGGGCAGACCAATCCGGATTTTACCCCGCTGCTCCAGGCCATTCTTAAATTTGCCGTTTTATTATATGGAGGCGCATTATTATCCTATCTCCATGGCCGAGTTATGGTATATGTCACCCAGGGTGTTTTAAAGAATGTGCGGGATGACATCTTTGCCCATATGGAAAAATTGCCTGTTTCCTATTTTGACACCCATGCCAACGGGGATATTATGAGTATATATACCAATGATACTGATACCCTTCGCCAGATGGTCAGCCAGGGAATTCCCCAGCTCATATCCTCTGCCATCACCATTATTAGTGTACTGGTATCCATGGTTATACTCAGCGTACCTCTGACCCTGGTTGTTTTGGTAATTGCTGCCGTGATGATTGTAACCGTAAAGGTTCTCGGCGGAAAAAGTGGCATGTACTTTGGCAAACAGCAGAAGCACATGGGTAAGTTAAATGGTTATATTGAAGAAATGATGGAAGGACAGAAGGTTATCAAGGTATTCTGCCATGAAAGAGAAGCGAAAGAAAACTTTGAAGCGTTAAATAATGCTTTATTTGATAGTGCCAAAAGCGCAAATACCTTTGCCAACATCCTTATGCCAGTACTTATGAATCTGGGATATGTAAACTATGTTATTACAGCTATCGTAGGTTCCCTGCTGGCTATTAATGGAGTTGGCGGATTTACCATTGGTTCCCTTGGCTCTTTCCTCCAGTTGACAAGAAGCTTTAATCAGCCAATTGCAAATATCTCTCAGCAATTTAATGCCATAGTTATGGCTTTAGCTGGTGCCGACCGGATTTTTGCCCTGTTGGATGAAAAAGCAGAGACCGACGAGGGCTATGTTACTCTGGTCAATGCAACGATTGATGAAAATGGTAATATACACGAAACCAAAGAGCGAACCAATACCTGGGCATGGAAATATCCTCATCAGGATGGCAGCGTGACCTATACTCGACTTACAGGAGATGTGGTATTTGATGGAGTGGATTTTGGTTACACAGACGACAAACTTGTCCTCCACAATGTGAAGATGTACGCCAATGAAGGTCAGAAAGTAGCCTTTGTTGGTTCAACGGGTGCCGGAAAGACCACTATTACTAACTTAATTAATCGTTTTTACGACATTCAGGACGGAAAAATCCGCTATGATGGAATCAATATTAATAAGATAAAGAAAGCCGATTTAAGGCGCTCTCTTGGAATTGTATTACAAGATACCCACTTGTTTACCGGTACAGTAGAAGAAAATATTCGCTATGGCAAGCTGGATGCCAGCCGGGAAGAAGTAGTCGCCGCCGCCAAATTAGCCAATGCTCACGACTTTATCAAGCATCTACCAGAAGGCTACGACACGATGCTGACAGGCGATGGAACCAATTTGTCACAAGGACAGAGGCAGCTTCTAGCCATAGCCCGTGCCGCGATAGCCGATCCTCCGGTTCTTATTCTTGACGAAGCAACCTCCAGCATTGACACCCGAACGGAGTCTATTGTGCAGCAGGGCATGGATAAGCTTATGGCTGGGCGTACCGTGTTTGTGATTGCTCACAGATTGTCTACGGTTAAGAACTCGGATGTTATTATGGTTTTGGAAAATGGTCAGATAATTGAAAGAGGAAGTCATGAAGAACTGATTAATGAAGGCGGTAAGTATTACCAGTTGTACACTGGGGCATTTGAACTTTCTTAAGCATCCTATGTTTCCTGTCACCTTAAACATACAAACTGAACTTTGTATGTTTAAGGTAACAGGAATCCAAATTTTTGTAAAGTTGGATTCCTGTTATTTTCCTTTATTTTACAATTTTATAAATATAAGCTACAGCTGTTTTATAATAAAACATACTTAAGTACAAATACAATCGCCAAAATATACATCAACAAGCTAATCTTCTTCTCTTTCGCCTTGCCAGTCAGCAAATTAATCACCACATAAGAAATGACCCCAAAGAAGATACCCTCTGAAATACTGTAAGTAAATGGCATAGCAATAATACAGATAAATGCTGGGATGGCTTCTCCCATGTCGTCAAAATTAATATTTGCCACAGAACCCAGCATATAAAATCCAACAATAATCAGTGCAGGAGCAGTAGCAAAAGCAGGAATAGCCAGGAAAATTGGAGCCAGGAAGATGGAAAGAGCAAATAAAATAGCGGTAGTAAATGCAGTTAATCCCGTTCTTCCGCCCTCAGAAACGCCAGTAGCACTTTCCACATAAGTGGTAGTGGTAGAAGTACCCAGCATAGCACCAGCGGTGGTAGCAATCGCATCTGCTAAAAGAGCCCCTTTGATATGTGGCAATTTACCATCCTTGTCCAACATATTTGCCTTGGATGAAACACCAATAAGGGTTCCAAGCGTATCAAACATATCGACAAAGAGGAATGCAAATACAACAACAAGGAAATCCAGGGTTAAGATTCCAGTGAAGTCCAGTTTAAATGCAACATCTCCAAGAGCTGCAAGCTGCAAACCTTGTGAAAAATCAGGAAGTAAAGAATAAGCACCAACACTTGGATCCACGGTGTAAAGTCCGGTAAGCTGACAGATGATTCCCAGAATCCAGGTTGAAAGAATTCCCCAGAGGATACCGCCAGTTACCTTTCTGATCAATAAAACGGCCGTAAGCAACACACCAATAATGGTCAAAAGAGCAGCAATTCCGGTAGTGTGGAAGGTTTCAGCAGAAAAACCGTGAAATTGTACTAAGGTTGCAGCATTACTTTCTACGATGCCTGAGTTCTGCAAACCGATGAAAGCGATAAATAATCCGATGCCACAGCTTACCGCATATTTTAAAGTCTGCGGAATCGCGTTGAAAAGAGCTTCACGTACATTGGTCAGAGAAAGTAAAATAAAAATAATACCTTCCACAAACACTGCGGTTAAAGCCACATGCCAGGAATATCCCATTGTAAGGACAACCGTATAAGCAAAATATGCATTGAGTCCCATACCGGGAGCCAGTGCAAAGGGGTAATTGGCCAGTAGAGCCATAAGCAAAGTACCAATAACAGATGCAAGTGCGGTCGCCATGAAAACACCGCTTGGGTTCATTCTTGCCGAGCCCTCAAGGCCAAGAATGTCATTGAAAGCAGTCATCGTCGATGGATTAACTGCCAGGATGTACGCCATCGTCATAAATGTCGTAACACCCGCCAAAACTTCTGTTCTTACAGTCGTGGTGTTTTGTTTAAGTTTTTAAAAAATATAACAACAATAATTGAGACCGGAAGAACAAAAAAGTAA
>JAVBLX010000012.1:0-21699 GCA_031553075.1 Acetivibrio sp. | reverse complement strand
TCAGTCATAATTACCAGATTAAGCGTATTATACACTTATTGAAACAAAAAATCACTCATTTCTTTCAATAAAGATTGAAATGAGTGATTATAAGTGGAACTTACTTTGCCAAAGTGGACTTTACTTTAAAATTTAACCTTTCATCTAAACCTTATCAAAAAAGCAGCATACCTAGGTATAACTGAAATTACTTTCTGTAAATCCTCCAGCTTCATCTGCACTTGATGACCTACTCGTCCACCAGAAAAACAAATGCAGCCATATCTATACCCTCTTTCCAGTCAATTTTTTAACGCTCTTAGTCAAATCATAGCTTTCTGCAATCATTCGCTTAATATCATTTGGGGGAATTGTGCCATCTAAAATAAGGGAATTCCAATGTTTTTTATTCTGGTGATAAGCTGGTATTACCGACTCAAATGCCCTTCTCCAAAAATCAATCCATTCTGGGGCGCATTTTACATTAATCCATGTCCGACTGTCTCTCTCATAAATGCAGGCAAAGGATTTTTTATTCTCTTTATGCCGCATGAGAGTCCAGTTCGCATCACGAAATGGATAGTCCTCATAGACAGCTTCTAAGCTAAAGCAAAAATCGATTACTTCCTGACGTTTTTTCATATACTGGCTCCTCGCTGGTGTTTACTGTAATTCTCTAAAATTTATTATACTATTAAAGAATTTTGTTTTACAAGATAATTAATAAATAATCCTTTTGAGTAAAAAATGATGCTATTTTATACATGTATTTGGTATAATAATTAATTATTAGCTTAATTTTGTGGAGGTTTGCATTTATGGGTGATTTTACAAAAAAGAGATGGCAGAAGCAATCCAATCTATTGCAGAAATGATTGACAGAAGTGAGAAAGCACAAATAAAGTTTGAGCCTGGCACTTCCCAGCATACATTGCAAAAGAATCGGATTAAGGCACTTTACATCTCTTCTTCACTGGTTGCAAAAGAATTAGCTAAGAATGATGCAACCGTTGATTTCACGAAAGAAGATTTGGAAAAAGCAGTAGCGCCAATTGCTTCCCTAATTAGCAAAAGTGAAAGGGCTCAAACAAAATTAACCCCAGACACATGGCAATACAGAATGCTTCGTAGAAATCTTAATGCACTATATATTGCCTCTCCATTATTGACAAAAGAATTGGACAAATCTTCGCACAAAATGACATGAAATATATTCTCTATGCTGATAAGATAAAGCTACAAAGGGGAAGAAACTGCTAAAGGAGTGAAACGATGGAGTGGATGGAAAGTATTAAGAAGTCAATTGATTACATGGAGGCCCACTTACTGGAGGAAGTCGACGCTGCGGAAATCGCAAATGAAATCTGTGTATCATCCTTTTATTTACAAAGGGGTTTCAAAATCATGACTGGTTATTCCATAGCTGAGTATATCCGAAATCGCCGTCTTTATTTAGCAGGACTGGATGTTATCACTGATAGAGAAAAGGTTATTGACCTTGCTTATAAGTATGGGTATGATACCCCCGAAAGCTTTACCAAAGCCTTCAGTCGTTTTCATGGATTGTCTCCAATGCAGTTAAAGAAAGATGCAGGGAAAATCAAGGTGTTCTTACCTTTGAAAGTAAAAATCACAATACAAGGAGGAATTGATATGGATTTTGTAATAGAAAAAATGCAGGGATTTAAGGTTATTGGATTTGAGAGGGAATTTACTTTTGATGATTCCTATCAAGCTATTCCAAAGTTCTGGGATGAAGTTTTTAGCAAACAAATTGCACCTCTTTTTGCCAAGGAAAAGCCAGAAAATTTATTAGAAGAAACGATTTGTAATTGTATGGTTGGGGAATTTGGTGTTTGTGTTGATGATATTGATAGAGAGGGCAAATTTCGATATTTGATTGCCGGTAGATATACCGAAGGAGAAGTTCCAAAGGAAATGACTGTATATGAATTTCCAGATTTGGAATGGGCAAAATTCTCCTGCCAGGGACCAATGCCTGGTGCTCTTCAATCAATCAATACCAAAATATTCCACGAATGGCTACCAAGCAATCCTGACTATGAAATTTCAATGAGTGCAAACATTGAATGGTACAGCGGTGAGGGGAATACAACGGATGCCGATTACAAGAGTGCCATTTGGATTCCGGTTAAAAGGAAGTAATACACTAGCGTAAAAAAATGTCATAAAGCACTGCTAAGATGAAAACGCAGTGCTTTATTTCTATTTTTTAAACGCCAGCCATCTTAATCATAATAATTCCTAAAACAAATTTTACCCCTTAAACTCTTTATAGATATGCAAATGTTCCTTTTCCCCGACAAATTCCATTCCTTCAAAATCAATCTCCAAAACAAAAGGCATCCAGTCAATTATCCGCAAAAAGAAATCACAGTCAATCGTGGAATCATAAAAATTCAAAATAGAACTCAAGGCCGTCCCATGAGTTCCAATCACGATGTTCTTTCCTTCACTCTCTTTCAAGATTTCCTGAAGAGCAGCGATATTCCTTTTTTGCACCATGCCTATGGATTCTCCACCAGGTTCATGGAAGTCAAAATTCTCCCACCTTTTACGAAACATCTCATTATGATTGCCATCTTGTCCAGCTTCTCGTTCTCGCAAATCTTCCTTAATTATTACTTCTGCCCCATAATATGCCACACTGCTGGCAATGGTATCTCTACTTCGCTTGTAAGGGCTGCAATAAAATACATCTATGTTCTTATCCTTCAAAAATTCCGTTACCGCTTCTGAATCCCTTTTTCCCTCTTCCGTCAAAGGTCTGGTCTCGGCCTTACAGCTATGCTCTGGCTGTGCATGACGAACAAAATATACTCTTGTCATGTTCGACTCCTTTCTGCACATTACTGCTTTTATCCTTCGTTTTCTCTTTCCAAATAAACAACCGGATGCTGACTCAAGATATCATCATACCGGAAGCATTCCTCTATATGGTCATTAATTATCCCACATGCCTGTAAATGAGAATACACCGTAATGGACCCCATATATTTAAACCCTCTGCGCTTCAAGTCTTTTGATATCCGGTCTGACAACTGATTTTTTGCTGGAATCCGACCTTCTTTATGTCCATGATAAAGAAGGGTTTTGTTATCAGAGTATCCCCACAGATATTGATCAAAAGAACTAAATTCACTCTGTATCTTTATAAACTGTTTGGCATTATGGATAATTGCCTTGATCTTTCGCCTGGAACGAATCATACCGGGCGTATTCATAATGCGTTCAATATCTTCCTCGCCATACTCTGCCACCTTCTCATAATCAAAATGATGAAAGCATGCTCGAAAGGTCTCCCGCTTCTTCAGCATCATATTCCAGTTTAACCCGCACTGCATTACCTCCATCATCAAAAACTCAAACTGTTTCCGCTCATCATGAAGGGGAATCCCCCATTCTTCATCGTGATACTTCTGATTTATTCCATTATCCTGACACCACTTGCATCGTTTTAGGTCCTCCATTTCAAATTCTCCCATCTAAAGATTAGCTATTTTCCATGCCATTAAAGAAAAATGGTTGCATAGCAAAGGTTTTCTTTTATTTTGCTCTCATTAGCCGAAGTACATCCTCCAAAGTTGCTCTAAAATTCTCCTCACTTTTATGTCTTATCGTCTCATATTCACCCGCCGTGCGATTTATAGTGAACATCGCAGTCACACCCATATCATAGGCTTTCCGGGCATCTTCTTCAATGTCGCCTACAATGGCATAAAGTGGCACATTGGCGGACTTACATCGTTTTGCAATTCCGATCACAGCCTTGCCCTTGATGCTTTGACCATCTATTCTGCCTTCTCCGGTAAATACCGCATCGGCATCCTTCACCAGCTTGTCAAAGGATAAGATATCTAAAATAGTCTCTATTCCTGGTTTTAGCTGCCCACCAAGAAAAGCTATAACTCCTGCTCCAAATCCGCCTGCTGCACCAGCACCAGGGACATGGGGAATGGAATCCTCTCCGTGAAGCTCTTTCACTTTCTCTGCCAGGTAGCGTAGCTGATTGTCCAATTCTTCAACCATTGCTTTATTAGCGCCTTTTTGAGGCGCAAATGTATATGCGGCTCCATGCATACCATAAAGGGGATTTTCCACGTCACACATGGCAATTATCTTGCAATCATTTAATATGACTTTTGCTTCCTCTTTATTAATGGTATGTATCTTCGTCAAGGTTTCACCTGTTGGTGTAAACTCGTTTCCTTCCGCATCAATAAACTTGACTCCCAAAGCTGCCGCTGCCCCACAGCCGCCGTCATTGGTGCAACTGCCGCCAAGTCCCAGATAGATTTCTCTGGCTCCCCTTGTCACCGCATCCAGAATCATTTCACCCACTCCATAGGTAGTTGTCTTTGCGGGATTTTGTCGGTTTTCAACCATTGGCAGACCTGCCGCCTGGGCAGTTTCTATTACTGCAAAACGATTAAACAATCCGTAGTATGCCGTCACCGGCTCTAAATAAGGTCCATGGATCGAAATCGAAATTTTTTCTCCATGCATGGCTTTCAAGAAACAGTCTACCGTTCCTTCTCCGCCATCTGCCACTGGAATACTAATTATCTCACATTGTGGGAAAATGCGTTTAATCGTATCTTCTGCAACGATACATATTTTTCCAGAAGACATGGTTCCTTTAAAGGAATCTGGAATTACAATACATTTTTTCATAAATGACAGGTTTTTCCTCTCAAAGTATTTTGCAGATATATATACTTCATAATCATATCACACTATTTTTTCTTTTCCTACTGATTTAAATATTTTTATTATTTCGGAGTGTACTCATATCTAATCTCTTAGCTCACTCCTTTTCTGAAAGTCAACACAAAAAATGCAGACATTTTCCATGTCTGCATTCTGTCTTTTACCATATTGATTATGCTGCTAATAACATGAAGTCCTCATCATGAGCATAGTTGTCGGAATTCTGATTCATAATATATGCATAATCTTCCGCCATTGCCAGATAGTACTTGTCTAAGAATGCATTAATCTCTTCTGTACATTCTCTTAGGGTTTCCTGACTGTTGTTTTCCTGATATTTTCTTGCCATACGGTGAATCATTATAGTAAATGATAATTTGTTCATCTCTGGTTGTCTTGATATTAATTCCATTGTTTGTTTTTCTGTGATTTTCATAATATTTCCTCCATTTTTCTTATATTGTATTCACTTATCGTGTTGTTTGTCTATTTATTTGCTTCTTGTGTTTAATATATCATCTTTTACTCATGTTGTCAATAGCTTTTTTATATTTTATTGTTTTTAATTAGCGCCTTTTTAATAAGCGAAACTGAAGCATGTGGATACATGAGGTGTACTAATAATCATTTCCAATATCTGAGGTTTTCTCCTTTCTAAAAGACTATTCTTCTAATCAGCCGAAAATTTAAGCTGACATTTTAAAAAAATAATGTCAAAGCAATTTCGAAACTTTGTTATAGCAATTAAAGAATTAGCTCAAATCGTTATTAGGAAAAAATTAATAAATTAATCAGGCCTGGAAAAAGGGTTGTCATTTTGTACAAATAAAATAGCGCAACCCCTCATTATAAGGGATTGCGCATATTTTTAAATAAAAATTATTGATTATTCAATAACAGTAGCAACACGTCCTGAACCAACAGTACGTCCACCTTCACGGATAGCAAAGGTTAAACCTTGCTCCATAGCGATTGGGTGAATCAGTTCGATGGTCATTTCTACGTTATCACCAGGCATGCACATTTCGGTTCCAGCTGGAAGGTTGCAGATACCTGTGATATCAGTTGTTCTGAAATAGAACTGTGGTCTGTAGTTGTTGAAGAAAGGAGTATGACGTCCACCTTCATCTTTGGTTAATACGTAAACCTGAGCTGTAAATTTCTTATGGCATTTTACAGAACCTGGTTTAACAAGACACTGTCCTCTTTCGATGTCTGTTCTCTGAACTCCACGAAGAAGTGCACCGATGTTATCACCAGCCTGAGCTTCATCAAGAAGTTTACGGAACATTTCGATTCCAGTTACAACTACTTTACGAGCTTCTTCTTTAACACCAATGATTTCAACATCATCAGATACGTGAAGTGTTCCACGCTCTACTCTACCGGTAGCAACTGTACCACGTCCTGTGATAGAGAATACGTCTTCGATAGGCATTAAGAAAGGTTGATCGGTAGCACGTACTGGGTCTGGAATCCAAGAGTCAACAGCTTTCATTAATTCAAGGATCTTGTCGCCCCAATCGCTGCTAGGATCTTCAAGAGCTCTTAAAGCAGAACCCTGGATAACTGGTGTGTCATCGCCTGGGAATTCATACTCGGATAATAAATCTCTGATTTCCATTTCTACTAATTCAAGTAATTCAGCGTCGTCTACCATGTCACATTTGTTCATGAATACAACGATATATGGTACACCTACCTGACGAGAAAGTAAGATGTGCTCTTTTGTCTGAGCCATAACTCCGTCAGTAGCAGCAACTACAAGGATAGCTCCATCCATCTGAGCAGCTCCGGTAATCATGTTCTTAACGTAGTCAGCATGTCCTGGGCAGTCTACGTGAGCGTAGTGTCTGTTTTCAGTTTCATACTCTACGTGAGAAGTAGAAATGGTAATACCACGTTCTCTTTCTTCTGGAGCTTTGTCGATGTTTTCAAATGCTACTGCTTCACCGGTTCCTAATCTTACGTTAAGAGTTTTTGTGATAGCAGCTGTTAAAGTAGTTTTACCATGATCTACGTGACCGATGGTTCCGATATTACAATGTTGTTTGTTTCTCTCAAACTTAGCTTTAGCCATTTTTAAAAGTCCTCCTTTTAAATATCGTCCGTGGTCTTTGCCCCAGACATTCTTTTCTTTTAATTTTTCCTCTGTTTTGAGGTTTTTATGATGCAATACTGCCTGTACTGGTAAGCATTGCCATATATGCCTAATTATATTTCAAATTAGTTTTTTTTTCAAGCAATATTTTGCTTAAATACATTATTTACCGCGACTTGCAAGAACCTTCTCCTGAACGGATTTTGGAACTTGTTCGTACTTCTCAAAGAACATGGAGTAGTTACCACGTCCCTGTGTCTTGGAACGTAAGTCGGTTGCGTAACCAAACATTTCGGAAAGAGGAACGAATCCTTTCACCATCTTGCCGCCACCGATATCTTCCATACCTTCAATACGACCACGACGAGAGTTAATATCACCGATAACGTCTCCCATGTACTCTTCTGGCATGGTAACTTCTACTCTCATGATAGGCTCAAGGAGTACTGCTGATGCTTTTGACATCGCATCTTTGAACGCCATGGATCCGGCAATATGGAATGCCATTTCGGAGGAGTCAACTTCATGGTATGAACCATCATATACAATCGCATGTACACCAACAACTGGGAATCCGCCAAGGATACCTGCTTTGGTTGCTTCTTCGATACCCTGGCCAACTGCTGGGATATATTCCTTAGGAATAGAACCACCAACAACTTCGGAGTCAAATTTGTACAATTGTTCTCCATTGGCATCCATTGGCTCAAAGCGAACCTTACAGTGTCCGTACTGACCACGTCCACCAGACTGTTTTGCATACTTGCTGTCAACTTCAACGGTCTTGGTAATTGCTTCTTTATAAGCAACCTGAGGTGCTCCAACGTTAGCCTCTACTTTAAATTCACGAAGAAGACGATCTACAATAATTTCAAGGTGAAGTTCACCCATACCTGCGATAATAACCTGACCGGTTTCTACATTCGTATGAGCACGGAAGGTAGGATCTTCTTCTGCAAGTTTTGCCAAAGCTTCACCCATCTTGCCCTGACCAGCTTTTGTCTTAGGCTCAATAGCCAATTCGATAACTGGTTCTGGGAATTCCATGGACTCTAAGATAACAGGTGCTTTTTCATCACAAATGGTATCACCAGTGGTTGTAAGCTTAAATCCAACCGCTGCAGCGATATCTCCGGAATAAACCTTATCAAGCTCTTCTCTTTTGTTGGCATGCATCTGAAGGATACGTCCAACACGTTCTTTCTTACCCTTTGTTGCGTTGAGTACATAAGAACCGGAGTTCAAAGTACCGGAGTAAACACGGAAGAATGCAAGTTTACCAACAAATGGGTCAGCCATAATCTTAAATGCCAATGCGGAAAATGGTTCTTCATCAGAAGAATGTCTTTCAACTACATTTCCGTCCTCATCGGTTCCCTGAATGGAAGCGATGTCAGTAGGAGATGGCATAAATTCAAGAATACCGTTAAGAAGTCTTTGAATCCCTTTGTTTCTGTAAGCAGTTCCACAGAATACTGGAATTGCTGTACATTCACAGGTTCCTTTTCTCAAAGCAGCTTTCAGCTGTTCAACAGTAGGTTCATTTCCTTCTAAATATTCCATCATTAAATCATCATCTAATTCGCAGATTTTTTCTACCAGTTCACTGCGATAGAGTTCTGCATCATCTTTCATATCTTCTGGGATATCGGTTACTTCAACATCTTCACCTTTATCACCATGATAGATATAAGCTTTCATTTCAAATAAGTCTATGACTCCTTTGAATTCATCTTCTTTACCGATAGGAATCTGAACACAGATTGTGTTTTTACCTAAACGGGTTTTGATTTGGTCTACTGCTCCGTAGAAATTTGCACCTAAGATGTCCATCTTGTTGATGTATGCCATTCTTGGAACGTTGTAGGTATCAGCCTGACGCCATACGTTTTCTGACTGTGGCTCAACTCCGCCCTTAGCACAGAAAACTCCAACTGCACCATCAAGTACACGTAGGGAACGCTCTACCTCAACGGTAAAGTCAACGTGTCCCGGAGTATCAATAATGTTAATACGATGCTCCTCAGCTCCCGGTTTTTTGTCGGAGCCTTCCTGAAATGTCCAGTGACAAGTTGTAGCGGCTGATGTGATTGTAATACCTCTTTCCTGCTCCTGTTCCATCCAGTCCATGGTAGCAGTACCTTCATGGGTATCACCAATCTTATAGTTAACACCAGTATAATAAAGGATACGCTCAGTCAATGTGGTCTTACCAGCATCAATATGAGCCATGATTCCAATATTTCTGGTTCTCTCTAACGGATATTCTCTTCCAGCCAAGGATTTTTCCTCCTTAAAATAAATAACAAGTTTACAGATTGCAAGTTGATAACCTTAGACAGCCCAAAAGCCTTAGAGCTTTTGTCAATCATCCTCTTATCAACAATAATGTGCGAAAACAAACACTTTTCATTACCAATGATAATACATTAATGCTGAGGCATTAAGCTGCTGTATGCAACGATTGATTACCAGCGATAGTGTGCGAATGCTTTGTTTGCTTCTGCCATTTTGTGCATATCTTCTTTTTTCTTTACTGCAGCTCCGGTGTTGTTAAGGGCATCCATGATTTCGTTTGCCAATCTGTCTTCCTGAGTCTTTTCTCCTCTTTTACGAGAATATACAGTAAGCCAACGAAGTGCTAACGCCTGTCTTCTGTCAGGTCTAACTTCAATTGGTACCTGATAGGTTGCTCCACCGATACGTCTTGCCTTTACTTCAAGTACAGGCATGATGTTGTTTAATGCTTCTTCAAATGCTTCAACTGCTTCTTTTCCAGTTTTAGCTGAAACCT
This sequence comes from Acetivibrio sp., assembly GCA_031553075.1. Taxonomy (GTDB): domain Bacteria; phylum Bacillota; class Clostridia; order Lachnospirales; family Lachnospiraceae; genus DIGJ01. The sequence continues at coordinate 12,094 of JAVBLX010000012.1, read as the reverse complement.
TCTCAAATGCACCGTATACGATTTTTTGAGCAACACCTTTCTTACCATCTAACATAATGTTATTGATAAGCTTTGTTACAACTTTGCTGTTGTATAATGGATCTGCTAATACATCTCTTTTTTGAATATGTCCTTTACGTGGCACGTTACTTCCCTCCTTAATATGGTCCGGCGGTTATCCTGCCGGGTGATTAATTCATCGGTACTCACAAAATTAAAGTGTTCATGCCCGGTTTAATCATAATTCCCTAAATATTCTTTCCAATAAATTTAAAATTAAGTCTATAGTAAAAAATTTTAAAGTAAAAATTAATCCGGCACTTTCATTAATTAGTGAAAATACGAAGTTATTTAGCTGCTTTAGGTCTCTTAGCACCATATTTGGAGCGAGCCTGTCTTCTCTTAGCTACACCTGCAGTATCAAGTGTACCTCTGATGATGTGGTAACGGGTACCTGGTAAGTCTTTTACCCTTCCTCCACGAATCAGAACAACGCTATGCTCCTGTAAGTTATGTCCTTCACCTGGGATATAACTTGTAACTTCGATACCGTTTGAAAGACGTACTCTGGCAATCTTACGAAGAGCTGAGTTAGGCTTCTTAGGAGTCGCGGTTCTAACTGCGGTACAAACACCTCTCTTCTGTGGAGAAGCTGTTTCGGTAGACTTCTTGTTCAGAGAGTTGTAGCTCTTTAAAAGTGCTGGAGAATTTGATTTTTTCTCAAGTGTCTTTCTTCCTTTTCTTACTAATTGGTTAAAAGTTGGCATTAATTTTCACCTCCTGAAATTTGATAAAATACTTGGTTTCAACGCAAAATGCGCAAAATAATAAAGCACACAAAATGCGTACTTTATCATTATAACATGGTTATTTCGATTGTCAATCTTTTTTTGTCTTGATTTGCATACTCTCTTTATCATAAGTTTTCCACAAATTTAAGTTTGCAAACTCAAATTTGCAAAATATTGTTTTGGTATATTTTGAAATTCGCAATTCAAGTCTCTATGCCGGCGCCATGTCCAATCTTGGTTGAATTAAGTAACCAAAAACTTTAAAAATGTTCCCATCCAGATTATATCCACTTAAACGAAAACTTTGTTTTACTATTTTCGTCAAATTTTCTTTGAAAGTATACTACGCTCTACATCAGATATCCCTAACGCTTTCATTGCTTGCTCCGCTGTCAATTCTAGATTTGCCATCAAATTATGAATACTATCCAATCGCATTTTCTCGGTTATCTGTTTTGTTACTTGTTTTGTTACTTGTTTTGTTACTCGCTCTGTGGTCTCCTCCGTTGCTTCTTTTCGCGCCTGCTCGGCTGCATCTTTTTTCATATCTTCTATCGCCTTACACACATCAACCGCCTCCTCTTTTTCATCTATTTTCAGTTTTATCTTTGTGCATGAATTAAGTACTCTAGTTGCACTTCTATCCAATTCTTTAAACCTTTCATCGGCATCTACCAGCTTGGCAATTTTCTCTTTGTCTTCTGAATATTTAATAAACCCTATTACCTCTCGTAAGCTGCTCTTAAATTTCTGTAAATCTTCATCCATAAGTGCTTTGGGTTCAATTATATGAATCCTATAATCTGGTACAAAGGATAAAATATTTGAATCTTCCACTGTCATCATCTCATGTAATGACATTGGGCCATCCCACTTGTCCGGTGTAAATAACACAACCAACGTAATAACCGGAACCACTTTATCTCCCTTATGGAAACCGGATAAATACTCTCCCTTCGTATGCCCTTTAGAATCCTTTGCTTTTCTATGGCACTTAGCTATTTCTTCAACCTGCTTCCCATACTGTAATGCATCATACACCATATTTTTCACTGGCATGGCATAATGTACATTTGATTGATCTTCAATACCAAGGAGCAGATACGCAGCGTGCTCGTTCTCCCGAATGGCCATTGATTTTAATATATCCCGGTATTTCTGGACGCTTTCCGACTTATCCTCTGTCTTGTAAGGAATGCCCATTTCTGTTATATCCACTGGATGCAATGTTGCTGGATCAATGACTTGTTTGCCTCCATACAACAAATAGTTAAAGGCATCAGCAAATACTTCGTTATCTTCCATATAAATCTTTGTTACTGTGTCTGGTTTTTGTTTTCTCAATAATTTTATCCTCCCATTTTTCGTGACAGGATTGAAAATTTTGAATACAGAATTCAAAAACCTTTATCGTTCCTGCCTTATGTCAATCATACGAATCTTTGGCAGAAACTGCCTTGGTGTGCTTATGCACTTGAAATAAATAAAAGATTTTCCATGCCCAGAATTGCGCAAGAGTTTGTTTTTTATACACAAATGATACCATAAAGATGATTACTTTTCAAGATTTACTTTTGCAAAAAACAATTCATTATTGTTCTAAAGGCAGAAATACCCCAACAAGATGAAAACCTTTTTTCATCCCGCCAGGGTATTTCTACGTTGAATTAATTTTCTGTTTTAAACCATTCTACTGCACAAAGACTATCTACATTCCAAATACTGCCCTGTAGATCTGCAGCCGATTACAGGTTCCAAGCGTTCTCAATCGCCAAATACTGCCCTGTAATCGGCTTGGAATTTTTCGATTCCCTGATCAGTTAATGGATGTTTGGTCATCTGCTCGATTACTCCGTATGGTACGGTTGCAATATCAGCACCTGCCAAAGCGCAGTCGATTACATGAATTGGGTTACGTACGCTGGCTGCAATGATTTCAGTCTCGATTCCATGTACCTGGAAAATGTCAGAGATGGACTGAATCAAATCGATTCCCGGCATGCTGATGTCATCCAGACGACCTAGGAATGGCGAAACATAAGTAGCTCCTGCTCTTGCTGCTAATAATGCCTGTGGTGCTGAGAAGATTAATGTTACGTTGGTTTTAATGCCTTCACTTGCCAAAACTTTGGTTGCTTTTAAGCCCTCTACGGTCATAGGAATTTTAACTACCATGTTTGGATGGATTTGAGCGATTTCTCTTCCTTCTGCAATCATTCCTTCTGCATCCACGGTAGTCGCCTTTACTTCACCACTGATTGGTCCGTCTACGATGCTGGTGATTTCTTTGATTACTTCTACAAAATCTCTTCCTTCTTTCGCAATCAAGGAAGGGTTGGTAGTAACTCCACAGATTACTCCCATGTCATTTGCTTTTTTAATATCTTCTACTTTGGCGGTATCAACAAAAAATTTCATTGGTTTCTCTCCTTTTAATTTGAAATGCATATTTAGATTCAAACTACTATCTTCTATATTGATAGTTTTCTTTTTATAAAACAAGGTCAAAAGTCCATTTAACGAATTAATTTCCTTCATTTCTTTATTAAGCGTTGGTTCGTTGTGACCAGGTAATCTATGAAACTTTTTGTTTTACTTCTGTCCGTAATATGCATTAGCTCCATGTTTTCTATAATAGTGTTTGTCCTGTAATTCTTGTGGTGCTGGTTGCACTTTCGGATTGATGGTTTCGGTGCGATATGCCATTTTTGCCACTTCTTCCAAAACTACAGAGTTATGAACGGCTTCATGTGCATCTTTTCCCCAGGAAAATGGGCCGTGATTTTTGCAGAGAACAGCTGGAACAGCCATTGGGTCCTTGTCCATGGCTTTGAACTCATTAACGATTAATAATCCGGTGTTCTTTTCATAGGCACCTTCGATTTCTTCTTGGGTCAAACATCTTACACAGGGAATTTCACCATACATATAGTCCGCATGGGTTGTTCCATAGCAAGGGATGCTCCGTCCGGCCTGTGCCCAGCTGGTTGCATAGGAGGAATGGGTGTGAACGATTCCACCTATTTCCGGATAGGCTTTGTAAAGCTCTAAATGGGTGGCTGTGTCGGAAGAGGGATTGTATCGGCCTTCGACTTTGTTTCCTTCCAGGTCCATTACTACCATGTCTTCGGGGGTGAGTTTTTCGTAGTCTACCCCACTTGGTTTGATTACAAACAAACCTTTTTCCCGGTCAATTCCGCTGACATTTCCCCAGGTGAAGGTTACCAGACCATATTTGGGAAGGTCCATATTGGCTTCATATACTTGTTTTTTTAATTCTTCTAACATGTTGAACTCCAATCTGTTTTTATTTCTTCTACCAGAGTGGCAGGATTCCTTCCTTATACCTTCTCAATAAACTCCAAGTTTAGTTAATAAAAGTAATCCTGCCATTATAGTTTTCCTTTTTCTCCTATTGTGCTTAGTTAAAATATGGAAGATACTATAGATTCCACTTATTACACAACTTCTTATTCTTATTTTATTTATTCTTATTTATTTAAGGTGCTCAACTGCCGCTCTTTCAATTGGAAGGCCTTGTTTATATCTTGCTATAAAGGCATCAAAGCTTGCCACATCCTGTGGGTCTGGTTTGATTTCGCTTCCGGTTTCTCCAGCGAATACTTTGTTGGCAAGAAAGTCATCATAGGATTCCTTTTCTTCCTTATTAAGCATGTAAGATGCCAGTAATGCAATTCCCCATGCTCCGCCTTCGCCTGCGGTTTCCATTACGGAAACAGGTGCGTTCATGGCTGCGGCCATAATCTTCTGGCCGACTCCTTTGGTTTTGAACAGGCCTCCATGTCCAAGGATACGATCTACTTGTACGCCTTCTTCCTTTAAAAGGATGTCCAGACCAACCTTCAGAGCTCCAAGGGAGGTGAACAGGTGGGTCTTCATAAAGTTTGCCAGGTTGAATTTGCTGTCTGGTGTACGTACAAACAACGGGCGTCCTTCTTCAAAGTCGGTGATGTGTTCACCGGAAAAGTAATTGTATGCCAGGAGTCCACCGCAGTCTGCATCGCCTTCTAATGCTTTGTTGTATAGGGTGCCGAATAGCTTGTTCATATCTACGTCCATTCCGAAGCTTTCTGCAAATTCTTTAAACAGGTTGACCCATGCATTGAGGTCAGAGGTACAGTTATTGCAGTGAACCATGGCTACCAGTTCTCCGGTAGGTGTGGTCACCAAATCGATTTCCGGATATACCTTTGACATTTCTTTTTCCAGTACAATCATGGCAAATACACTGGTTCCGGCTGATACATTGCCAGTGCGTTTTGCAACGCTGTTGGTTGCGGACATTCCGGTTCCGGCATCACCTTCTGGTGGGCAGAGAGGGATTCCAGCTTTCAACTGGCCGCTTATGTCTAAGAGCTTTGCGCCTTCTTCTGTCAGGGTTCCTGCATTCTCACCTGCTACCAGTACTTTGGGTAAAATGGATTCTAACTTCCAGAAAAAGCCTTTCTCTGCTACCAGACCATCAAAGGTCTTTAGCATATCGGTATAGTAATTTTTTGTCTTTGGATCAATAGGAAACATACCAGAGGCTTCTCCAACTCCCATGGCTTTTTCGCCAGTCAGCTTCCAGTGAATATAGCCTGCCAGTGTTGTTACGAAGTCAATAGATGCCACATGATCTTCCCCATTTAAAATTGCCTGGTATAAGTGGGCAATGCTCCATCTTTGAGGAATGTGAAATTTAAGGGCTTCTGTAAGCTTTTCGGATGCTTCGCCTGTAATGGTATTTCTCCATGTGCGGAATGGAACCAGTAATTCTTCTTCTCTAAATGCCATATAGCCATGCATCATTCCGCTAAAGCCAATAGCACCGATGGTTTGAAGAGTTACGCCATATTTTTCTTTTACATCCTTTGCCATTTCGGCGTAGCTGTTTTGAAGACCTTTCCAGATATCTTCCAGACTGTAGGTCCAAACGTTGTTCTCATAACGATTTTCCCAGTCATGACTTCCGGAAGCAATCGGGGCATTGTCTTCATTTACCAATACTGCCTTAATTCTGGTAGAGCCGAACTCAATACCCAAGGCGGTTTTTCCACTTTCGATGGAAATTTTTACTGCATTCACATCAAGACTCATAGATTCCTTCTCCTTTTCTTACTCGTCCTTGGAAATAGCTGTAAAGCAATCTTTTATCTCAGCCGTCTATACAGCTTTCCCCCGGAACTATCTTGATTTGTTTCTTGTACTTCTTGTATTTATAATTTCGAAGTTTTAACCTTAAAAAACGCGTTCAACCCTTGAAACTTTTATTTTTTTCTAATCATTGAAACTTTATTTTAACTAATCATTAGGAACAGTGTTTCTAATGCATCTAAAGATGTATGGTTTACTTAAATTATCTAAAGTAAACCGAATTCCATTTCAGTTCATTCTTAAAGTCACGGATTCTGGTATCGTTGTCAATTACAACGCTTTCAATTCCCATTGCTGCTGCCCAGTCAACCATCTGCTCTACTGTAAGGTCATAGGAGAAGGCAGTATGGTGTGCTCCACCTGCTAAAATCCAAGCCTCTGCTCCAACTTCCAAATTTGGTTGCGGCGTCCAGAAGGCAGTCGCTACTGGTAATTTTGGCATTGGTTTTTCTACTTTTTTACAATCTACTGCATTAATAATCAGACGGAAACGATTTCCTAAGTCGATTAATGAAGTTGCAACTGCTGGGCCGGTTTTTGAGGTGAATACCAGACGGGTTGGGTCTTCTCTGTCTCCCATGCTGAGTGGTTGACATTTAATCGCGATTGGGCCTTCCGCAACCGTCGGGCAAACCTCAAGCATGTGTGCCTGAAGGATTCCTTCTTTTCCCGGTACCAGATTGTAGGTGTAGTCTTCCATAAATGAGGTTCCCTTTGCATTTGGAGTTCCTTCTGCCATTAACTTCATGAGGCGAACCATGGCTGCAGTCTTCCAGTCTCCTTCACCACCGAATCCATAGCCTTTTTCCATTAAGCGCTGGATTGCTAAGCCTGGGAGCTGCTTCATGGAACCTAAATCGCCAAAATGAGTTACGATTGCGTGATAATCTCTTTCCGTGAGAAATTTTTCAAATCCAATTTCGATTCCGGCCTGAACAGCTACATGATTACGAAATTCTATTTCATCTCTTCCTTCTAAAAGAATGTCATATCTGCTGTAATATTCTTCTACTAAGGTGTCGATTTCATTCTGTGGAACGGCTGCTACATATTCTGCGATTTCATTTACTGGATATGCGTCGATTTCCCAGCCGAACTTTACCTGTGCTTCTACTTTGTCACCATCGGTAACAGCAACATTTCTCATGTTGTCGGCGATACGCATAACCCGGATGTGACTGGATTCCAGTACACCGATGGCGGTACGCATCCAGCTTCCCAGTCTCTCCTGCACGCCAGGATTGCTCCAGTGACCAACGATGATTTTCCGCTCAATGCCCATACGGCTTACCATGTGACCATATTCTCTGTCACCGTGTGCAGACTGGTTTTCGTTCATGAAATCCATATCGATGGTGTCATATGGAATTTCTTCATTGAACTGTGTATGCAAATGGCATAATGGTTTGTTTAATTCTTTCAAACCTAAAATCCACATTTTGGCTGGTGAAAAGGTATGCATCCAGGTAATGACGCCGGCACATTCCATATCATTATTGGCATCGTTTAAAACCTGGCGGATAGATGCCTGGCTAATTAAGGTCGGTTTTAATACGACTTCAAATGGTAACTTTCCGCTCTTGTTTAATCCCTCTACGATTTTGGCTGAATGCTCTGCAACCTTTCTTAAACATTCATCTCCATAAAGGTCCTGTGATCCGGTGCAAAACCAAAACTTGTAATTTCTTCTCTGCATGATAATCCTCCTTAAAATACATTAATTTTCAAAAATAGTTTCTGCTTCCGAGTTTTCTGGCGTTCTTAATATAACCTCGACTAAACCAGCAACTCACTTGTATTTTAATTTTACAACTTGTATGCACATATCTACAAGTTGTTTTTCTTGCCACAAACTTCGCTCCTTATCCCATCTGCGACTGCTGTATCCATACAGACGGGAAAGAATCCATAAAATATGCCTTTCACACTCACAGACGAGAAATACAGGACTCCCGTATGACTAATTCAGGCACTACAACTCTTTGCACTTTACTGTCTTTGTCTTCCACCCCGCGAATCTTCTCCAATAAAAGCTCTGCTGCCATTTCTCCCAGCTTCTCCTTAGGATGACTTACTGTGGTCAGCTTAATCGAGCCACTCATGGCAATAAAAGAGTTATCATATCCGGTTATTGACACATCCTCTGGCACCCTAATGCCCTTTTTTTGTAAGACTTGTATGACTTCCAAGGCAGTCTGGTCATTGTAGCAGACAATGCCATCCATTGGGATTCCCTGACAAATAAAATTATCCATCATTGCTGCTGGTTTTTTCTCACGGTCTTCGGTATGAAACATAATCACCTTCTCCGGATCATAGGGAATGCCGCTTTCATTTAAGGCCTTAATATATCCCTTATATCTTCCGGTTCCCTGCACATCATCTATTTTAAAGATTCCCACAATGTGCTTATGTCCCAGCTCAATCAAGTACCTGGTAAGCAGGTAGCCTCCTTCCACATCATCCAACAAAACATTAGGCTTATCCTTCATTTGCGGATAGGTTCCCTGTATAAATACATAAGGTACATTCATGGCATCAAATTTCTCGTACAGACTCATGTGACGGCAGTAAATCTCGCTTTTACTTGGCTCGATGATAAGCCCATCAATATTTTTGGTCAGAATATCCTGCAATGCTCTGGCTTCGTTTTTTTGGCTATTCCCTGTATTTTTAAGAATAATGCTGTAACCATTATCTGTCAAAACATTATCCATCCCCTGAATCAGGCGCGGGAAGATATAGTCCGAAATGTAAGTCGTAATCACCGCTATATTGTGTGAATTGCTTTTATTCTGAAATCCATCTGTACAGAAGGTGCCTCTTCCATGTTCGGCCCCAATCAAGCCTTCATTTTCCAGGATAGACAAAGCCTTACGAACCGTATGCCGACTGATGCTGTATTGCTGGGCCAATTCATTTTCAGAGGGGATCCTGTCTCCAGGGCAGATTTTCCCTTCCATAATTTCCTGTTTTAGAGCTTCCATTAATATATAGTATTTTGCCTTGCCTTTTTCCTGTGCCATAGTACCTCCAATTATACCTTCCTATCCAATAACACGATCTACTTTCAAGAATATATTATAACACTTGTATGTACATATAGACAAGTTGTAGTTTAGTATATTGCCTTCCTAAACGGTCTTATTTTTATAACACATTAAGCACACATTCCTTTTTGTGATTTTTTTAGTTTTTTTCATTTTTCCACTTGTTGTTATTGCTTAAATAATTGCTATGAATTTTTTTGTCTTTTTTACTTGTTTTTATAATTGATTTTTGAGAAATATTAATGTATAATCATAATACATTATTTTTATTTTATATTTAACAAATCAAAGAAACAATATTTTATTTTTAGAGGAGAACAAAATGAACAATTTAAAAATTGGCTTCAAGCTATTTTTGGCTTTCGGTGTCGCCGTACTGGCGATTGGATTTCTGGGCTTTTCCAGTTACAACAGCCTCAACACCTTAAACAAAGGACAAGATAATATGTACATATGCGGACTTAGCCTCTCCGCTATCAGCGACATTGATTCCCAGATTAGAGATGTCCGTACTTATACTATGGGCCTGTTGAACGAGGGTTCTCGCGCTTCCATGGACACCTATCTGCAGAATATGACATCTGCTTTTACAGAAATCGACCGATTAATGAGCGTTTATGAATCCTACCTGTACGGAAATGTCGAGGATACTCAAAATCTTGCCACATTAAGGTCAGCTGTTTCAGACTACCACTCCATATTAACAGAAATGACAGATGCCATCGTTAACAATGACTATGTAGAGGCCAAGGCAATTGGAACTACAGATACCTACACCGGTTCCCGGCAAAAAGTCTTTGACCAAATTCAATTCATGCTTGATTGGAATGTAACTGCTATGAGCGATACCGCTGAGCAGGGCACATCCCAATTCCAGTCATCCATTGGTACCATCATTCAAATAATTGCTTTTGCCATCATTATTTCTGTAGCGCTGGCGGTTATTATCAGTTTGGGCATTACCACTGGTTTATCCAAGCTTCAAAGGCTTGCTCAAAGTATTGCGGAAAAAGATCTTTCTGTAACCTTCCCTTCCGGATTATTAAAAAGAAGAGATGAAGTTGGAAAGCTTTCCAATGCCATGAATTCAATGAAAAACAATATGCATGATCTTATTGGTGAGATTGTCACTTCCAGCAACGAATTAGAAAACCTTTCCAATGTTTCCAATGACAAATTTATTGAATTAAACGGATATATCCAGGAAATCTCTGCCGCTACCGAAGAGCTGTCTGCCGGCATGGAGGAAACCGCAGCTTCTTCTGAGGAGTTGAATGCTACTGCTATTGAAATTGATAATGCTTCTGAAGTTGTTGCTTCCCGATCCCAAGAAGGAGCAAAGATGGCTGGGGAAATCGCCGGTCGTGCACGTGGATTAAAAACCAGCTTTACTCAGGCTAAAAATACCGCCGATCAGACGTTTGTTACAATACAGAGCAGCTTGTCAGTATCCTTAAAAGAAGCTAAGTCTGTAGAACAGGTAAATACACTAGCAGATGCAATTTTAGGCATAGCAAGCCAGACCAACTTACTGGCTCTCAATGCCGCAATTGAAGCCGCTCGGGCCGGAGAAGCAGGAAAAGGCTTTGCTGTTGTAGCAGATGAAATCAGAAATCTTGCAGAAAACTCAAAAGATACCGCAACACAGATTCTGGATATTGCAAATATTGTTGTAAAATCGGTAGATTCTTTAATTGATAACGCTAACACTCTTCTTGACTTTGTTGCAACTGATGTAAGTAAAGATTATGGTTCCATGTTGGATGCTACGGATGACTACAGCAGTGCTGCGAGAGATATTGACGATATGACCACTGATTTGAGCTCTACCTCTGAACAGCTTCAAGCTTCCATCCAGGCCGTTCTTACCACAATTGACGAGGTCACCAGAGCTGCTAATGAAGGTGCTGGCACCACCAGCAGTGTGGCTGAGCGAGTAGGAAAAATCGCCCTCAATGCCGATGTGGTTATGGGTAATTTAGATGTCACTAAGAATACTGCTGTTTCATTGGGAAAAATGGTACGGGCATTTAAAATCAGCTAATTATTTTGATTTTTATAAAAAAGCAGACACTGGAAAACGGGTGTCTGCTTTTTATTTTTAGTGTAATAAAATCAAAGATATATGGCAGTTGCTTTTTGTTTGGGGCTGTGCTATACTATCAATCGTTCCAAAGCCCGAAAAACAAGGTCTTAAGGGCAAATCAAACCGAGTGTTCGTGACCTTCCACTCGTAAAACAAAACTAAAGGAGAAAATTTAATATGAAAGCGAACAAAAATGTTTCGTTCTTAGTTCAAGCGGCTATGATTGCCGCTCTTTATGTCGTCTTGACATTTTTGGCAAACGCCATGGGACTGGCAAATTATGCCGTTCAAGTCCGTTTTTCTGAGGCTCTCACCATTCTGCCTTTTTTCACCCCTGCCGCCATACCCGGACTCTTTATCGGTTGTTTACTTAGCAACATCCTCACCGGCTGTGCTATTCCCGATATCGTTTTTGGTAGCCTGGCGACCTTAATCGGTGCATATTTCACATACCTGCTACGCGGCAACAAATGGCTTGCTCCTGTTCCACCTATTGTAGCCAACACAGTTATTGTGCCTTTTGTTTTACTTTATGCCTATGGGCTAAAACCACTTTGGCTTTCCTTTATTACGGTGGGGATTGGCGAGATTATTTCTTGTGGCGTACTGGGTATGATATTGTTGTTTCAGCTCAATAAATACAAAGGAAAACTTTTTACTTCCATGTGATTTTCAAATTTAAATATTCACGGATAACATTAAGCAAACACAATGGAGCTGTCGTTACTTTCCACCCCAACCTGAAACAACTATCTTGGGAGTTAGGTGACAAACTGGGGGATGGAACCCGTACGCTGGATGAGGGGCAATGGAAAGGGCGCAGAAAAGAGACTTGGTGGTGGAAAACACTCCAGTTCCGCAGGTTAAGTGGTTCTAAGACGAATCCGCTAGACAGTGGCTCTTTACGGGTCGAGCTCGATGGACATCCTTGTCCACTCACTCTAAAATGCCCGTCCATGGGCATTTTCCCCTGGGTTATCGAAGATTCGTCAAAGAACCCCTAAACCTGC
>JAVBLX010000025.1:0-25069 GCA_031553075.1 Acetivibrio sp. | reverse complement strand
CCATATCATAGGGAGGATCCATAAAGATAATTGAAAAAGGTTCTCCTCTTCCTTCTAATACCTTCAGAGCGCCCATATAATCCATGGCCATAATGGTACATTCTTTCTCCATATGGGTCTTAGCTAAGTTAGTCCGAATGGCTTCCAGTGCTCTTTTGTCCTGTTCCACCAAAACAGCCTCTTTCGCTCCCCGACTCACAGCTTCAATAGCGATGGCCCCGCTCCCACTAAACAAGTCCAGAAATCTGACATCCGCCAGTTCATTTTGCAATACATTAAATAAGGTTTCCTTAATACGGTCTGTTGTTGGTCTTGTATCCAACCCCAGGGGACTAACCAAAGGAATCCTTCTGGCCTTTCCTGCAATTACTCTCATCTATTCCTTAATCCTTTTCCTTTATACCATTCTCTATGAAAAAGCAAATTAATTATTTTCAATAAAATGTTGGTTTATATCAAGCGCAAAAATACTCACCCTTAAAGTTTATCTCAAATATTCACATATTTCAATACCTATTTCAATACTTATTTCCAATTCATGACCAATTCATTACAGCATTGTTACAAACAACTTAATACATTAAGGAAATGAGAGTGTCCATTGGACACTCTCATAGGCTGAAACATATTAAATTTTCTTATTTGCCTGCCATTTGCTGTTCCTGTGCCTGAATCATCTTTTTCACCATCATACCACCAACACTACCATTCTGACGGGCGGTCAGGTCACCATTATATCCCTGTTTTAATGGAACTCCGATTTCAGAAGCTACTTCGTATTTAAAACGATCCATTGCTTCTTTCGCTTGTGGAACTTCTACTCGATTACTTGGCATAATAAACTCCTCCATTTCTTTATCAATATGATTGATATTGATTTGTTGTTGTTTGTTACGCTGTTAGTATGTGCAAATACAGGTTGTTTACACTAGTAATTTTCTCTAATAATGTCAAAAAAAACTATTATCCCAATGTTTCCAAAACATCTTCTTCTGTTAATACGGAAAGCTGCTCCATGGTTGGTTCTTCAATGGTAACGATACGATTTGCCTGATTAATCATTAATTTTTCAAATAAGTTACGAATCCCTCGGGCATTGCCAAATCTACGGAATTCTTCTTTTGTAAAATCTGTGATATGAGCATTTACCATAACACGGGCATCTTCTTCCAGAGTAATCCCTGCTTTTCCTGCCATAGAAACCAGAATATCCATGAGCTCCATTACCGAATAATCTTCAAATTCGATAAATTTATTAAAGCGGGAAACCAATCCGGTGTTGGCTTCCAAAAAGGTTTTCATCTCGTCTTTATAGCCGGCTACAATGACCACAAGGTTATCTCTGTGGTCCTCCATCATTTTCACCAGCGTGTCTATGGCCTCACCGCCAAAATCATTCGCCACATTGTTACTTAAGGAGTAAGCCTCATCAATGAATAAAACTCCTCCAATCGCACGTTCAATGGTTTCCTTTACTTTGAGAGCAGTTTGTCCCACATAGCCGGCTACCAACCCGGAACGATCCGTTTCAATCAAAGTTCCTTTGGATAAAAGCCCTAACTCCCGGTATATCTTTGAAACAAGGCGGGCTACTGTTGTTTTACCAGTTCCCGGATTGCCGGTGAAAACCATATGGTAGGTCATTTCCATTGTTGGCATATTGAAGCTTTCCCGCATCTTACGAACCTTAATCAGGTTAATCAGAGAATTAATTTCGGCTTTTACACCTTCCAGACCAACCAGACTGTCGAGCTCCTCCAAGTATTGATCCAGTTTGCTTTTTGGTTTCAGTACTTCTATTTCTTCTATCAGATTTTCTTCCTGATATTCCTTAAGTTCCTGCTCCAGACGAATGGAAGGGGACTCTTCCAGTAACATTCCCTCTCCCGAAAAACTATCTTTCTCAAAAGAAGTATCAAATACACTGGTTATTTCTTCTTGTTCCTCCAGCTCCAATAGATCTGCTTCATTCTCCCATTCATCGGACTCATCCAGCTCCGACAGATTTTCCTCAGCTTCGGCTTCATCCTCGTCCTCTTCTTCATCCCAGACAGAATCCCCATATGGCAACTCATCCTTTAAAATGGTTTCCTTAAGCAGACTTTCCTTCTCCGGACTTCGCTTTGGTTCTCTTGGTTCCAGGAAAAATTCCAATTGCTCTTCCAACCGTTCACAGCTTAATTTACGGAAAATATATCTTGGATTAATCGCTTCTTTTACATTTTCTGAGTTGATAAAGATTGATACCTTTTCATAATACTCCTGAATAAAAGCATTTACAAAGCTGTCCTTGGCATTATTTAATCTGGACATACTAAGAAGTATGTTCAAAAAGGAATCAAAAAATTGTACCGTGAAGTCAGAATTTTTTTCCACATCCCGTACGCCACAAAGTTGAAGTAAAATCGGCGGTGACTTAATGATATTCTTAACCATCAAAATGACTTCTTCATCATTGGTGCCATCAAGGGTACACTCTGCCAGATTCTTTTTAGATACATTTATAATAAAGGATTTTTCATCCTCCTTTAGTCTTCCGCAGTAAACAGCAAGGTTAATAAGAATTGCCTGTACGTATAAATCCAAAAAATCCAGAATAGACCGGTTCAGCACCTGACTGGGCTGCTCCCAATAACCTTCTGAATCCAGCGCCTTACAAACATCGCACAAGTTCATATAATTTTGTCTTGCCAGCTCTAAAAGACGCTCATTGGTATAGGATGGTTGTCTCAAGCTCTTCTCCTCCTTTGCTTTTTACTCTATCGCCAACATTTTATCACATATCATCCAAATAAAAAAGTCCTTTTTCAATGGGAAATAAATCTCGGCTATAAATCACAATGAAATTTCACCATAATTCTCAATCTTTTCTCTTAACCCACTGTACTTTTTCAAAAGAATTTTCACATCATCCTCGGTAAAGGTCTTTGCTGCTTCATTGGCCTCCATTAAAATTTCTGAATCCTGAAAGACATCAGCCATTTTAAATTCCAGTAAACCACTTTGCCGGATTCCAAAGAAATCACCTGGTCCCCGCAGTCTTAAATCTTCTCTGGCAATGAAAAAACCATCATTTGATTTATTTAGGATCTCCAGTCGCTCCATCGTATCCTTATTTTCACTTCCGGCAACAAAAATACAATAGGATTGATAAGCTCCCCGCCCAACTCTTCCCCGCAGCTGATGAAGCTGGGCCAGACCAAAGCGCTCTGCGTTTTCAATCATCATAACAGAAGCATTCGGTACATTTACGCCGACTTCTACTACAGTTGTAGAAACCAATACCTGTATTTCACCGGATGCAAAACGTTCCATAATATCATTCTTTTCTTTTGCCTTCATTTTGCCATGGAGATATTCTACTACCACAGAGGGTGCCAGATTCATCCTTAACCGTTCGGTATAGTCCATTACATTCTCCGCCTCCAGATTTTCGCTTTCTTCTACCATGGGGCATATGATATAGGCTTGTCTTCCAGCCCTTAGTTCCTTTTCAATGAAGCGGTAGGCGGTAGGACGGTAGCCATTGTTTACCACGCAATTTTTAATCGGAAGCCGTTTGGCAGGCAGCTCTTCAATAACAGACAAATCCAGATCACCATACAAAATGATTCCAAGAGTCCTTGGAATCGGCGTTGCACTCATAACAAGAATATGGGGTTCCCTTCCTTTTTCATAAAGCTTTTCCCGCTGCTTTACACCAAACCGATGTTGTTCATCGGTAATTACCAGTCCAAGATTGGCATATTCCACTTTTTCCTGAATCAGAGCGTGCGTTCCTACAATAATATCTACCTCTTGACTTCTAATTCGTTCATAAGCTGTCTTCTTTTCCTTCTGTGTCATGGAGCCTACCAGAAACTCAATTCGAATACCAAATGGCTCCAAAAGCTGGGTTAAGGTAGCGTAATGCTGCTTGGCCAGTACCTCTGTGGGAACCATAATAGCTCCCTGAGCACCCGTTTTAGCCGCTTGAAGCAATGCCAGTGCGGCAATCACCGTCTTTCCTGACCCTACATCTCCCTGAACCAGCCGATTCATAATGGAACCACTTTTTACATCATTCTTTATCTCCTGCCAGACTAGTTTTTGTCCACTGGTCAGCTCGTAAGGGAGGGACGCAATCAACTGATCACAGACACTATCCTCTTCCCAGACAAAGTAGCTGCTTTTTTTGCTTCGCTCTTTTTTAATCTGGTGCATAGCCAAGGCAAACAGAAAAAATTCATCAAATACAATTCTTCTTCTGGCTCGAAACATGGTATCCTGACTTTTGGGAAAATGAATCTCTCCCAGCGTCCATTTATACCCTTCCAGATTATACTGTTTTCGTATTTCCACCGGAAGGTAATCTCGTTCCAATTCTACTTCTTTTAACGCCAGACCAATGGCCTTGGTCAGACTGGCATTGGTTACCCCTTCTGTAAGGGGATATATGGGCTGAAGCTTACCCTTTCGATTATAATACTCTTCTTTTGAGTGTATCTGAGGCTGCTCCATAGTATACATACTGTTTTTTACTACCACTCGTCCTCTTAATATGTATTTGGTACCTGCCTTCAGGGTATTTTTTAAAAAGGGCATATTAAACCAGGAAAGTATAATATCACCGGAATAATCCCTCGCACGGCAAGTTACAATGGTTAAGTGACGGACCTTTTTCACCTGTGGCAAAGCAACCAGACTCACTTCAATCGCAAATACCTCACCTGCTTTCACCTGATTTACTGGGATTAGCTCCCCATAGGCTTCATATCCCCGTGGATAGTATTCGATTAAATTGGCAATGGTGAAAATCCCCAGCTTTTGATATGCCTTTTCTGTCTTTTCGCCAATCCCTTTCATACTGATTATGCGATCAATTAATTCCATCTCCTGCTCCTCCCGGTATATAAGAAAGGCTGCTATAAAATGAATTCTATCACATAATCATTTTACAACAGCCTCTTTAAAATTTTCGTAGAACAATATAGTATCTGAAATTCATCAAAACATATCATACCAAGTTCTGGTGATTTTGGCTCCTACTACTCAACTGACAGCACATAATAGTAAATCGGCTGTCCACCCTGATGAACTTCCACATCGACATCCGGATATTGTTCCATAATTTGGTCTGCAAGCTCTTCCGCAGTCTCCTGGCTGATTTCTTCACCAAAATACAGACTCACTAATTCGGAATCCTCCTCGATTAAGGTGCTGATAAGTTCAAATGTTGTCTCTTTAATCTCTTTTCCTACGGCTAAAATACCCGCATCACCAATCCCCATAATATCACCCGTCGTAATGGTCTTTCCATCAATACTGGTGTCACGAACTGCATAAGTTACCTGACCCGATTTTACCCGGGTCATTTCTTTTGTCATGTGGGTACTGTTTTCTTCTACCGACTTATCATATACATAATTAATTACAGCCGCAATTCCCTGAGGAACGGTCTTTGACGGAATCACGATAATATTCTTATCTTCTACCAGACTCTTTGCCTGCTCTGCCGCCAAAATAATATTTTTATTATTTGGCAGAATAAAAATATTATCCGCATTCACTTTGCTGATTGCTTCTAACATATCTTCTGTACTTGGGTTCATGGTCTGACCACCTTCGATCAGGTAGTCGACACCAAGACCTTTGAATATTTCATTGATGCCTTCACCAATGGATACGCTGATAAAACCTACTTCTTTTCTTGGTTCAGGGGAAGCAGCTGGTTCTGCCTTGGCAGTTTCCTTATCGCCACTCTCTGCGGCTTTTTCAGCTTCTCGGATTACCTTTTCATTGTGCTCTTCCCGCATGTTATCAATTTTCATACTGGTCAGGGATCCGTAGGTAAGGGCTCTTTGAATTGCCAGACCTGGATCATTGGTATGCACATGAACTTTTACAATATCATCATCGGATACCACAACAATGGAATCACCTAGAGATTCCAGATACGCCTTAAAATCCAGTTCGGTTTTGCTGTTGTATTCTTTTTCTACCATAATGATAAATTCGGTGCAATATCCAAATTTGATGTCCGCCGTTGATACGTTGTCACTGCTGACTTTGGAAACTCCAACTCCGGTTGCCTTAGGAATCGCCGAAAAATCAATTTCCTTTCCGAGCAGAGCGTCATATGCACCTTTTAATACCGTGAGAAGACCTTCTCCACCGGAATCCACTACGCCCGCTTCCTTTAAGACTGGGAGCATCTCCGGCGTCTGATTCAGTACTTCCTGCATATATTTTAACACTTCGTCAAAGAAATATACCAAATCATCGGTCTCTTCCACCAACATCAAAGCTCTGGTAGCGCCTCCCTTGGCAACCGTAAGAATGGTACCTTCTTTTGGTTTCATAACAGCTTTATAAGCAGTTTCCACTGCTCTCTCAAAGGCCTTTGCCGCAATTGGCACGGTCACTTCTTTCTTATCGGCGATTTCTTTGGTAAATCCACGGAAAAGCTGGGATAAAATAACACCTGAGTTTCCTCTTGCACCACGCAATGATCCACTGGAAATTGCTTTGGATAAATTGGCAATGGTTGGTTCTTCAATTCCTCTGACTTCTTTGGCTGCCGCCATAATGGTAAGCGTCATGTTGGTTCCGGTATCCCCATCGGGCACTGGAAATACGTTTAACTCATTAATGTATTCTTTCTTTGCTTCGATGCTCTGGGCTCCTGCTAAAAACATCTTCTGCAGCATCTTTCCGTCAATTTTATTAATAACCACTGAATTGTTCCTCCTTAAAGTGATGTCAAAAGGTGTATTAATCAACGACCCGAACACCTTCTACTAAAACATTAATCTTCTCAACTTCCATGCCAATGTATTCTTCTACTTTATACTTTACATTGCTGATCAGATTCTCTGCTACGGCAGATATACTCACACCGTATGCTACTATAATATGCAGGTCAACGGATATCTTATTATTCTCAATGACTACATTTACACCATGACTGAGGCTGTCTCCTTTAAGCAGCTTTACCAAGCCATCTTTCATGCTTACCGATGCCATACCAACAACGCCGAAGCATTCCACAGCGGCAGACCCGGCATAATGCCCAAGAACTTCTGTATCAATTAAAATTTCACCTATTTCAGTGCTCATATGTCCTTTCATGGTAGCCCTCCTTTTAAAAATCATTCTATTACAAATTATAACCTTTTTTCGAAAAAAAAGAAATACTAATTTAGGTATTCGCATAAGATAATATAAAGCTTAAAAAGCTGGTGCATCAATGAAGCGAAT
This sequence comes from Acetivibrio sp., assembly GCA_031553075.1. GTDB lineage: Bacteria > Bacillota > Clostridia > Lachnospirales > Lachnospiraceae > DIGJ01. The sequence goes on along the minus strand of JAVBLX010000025.1, from coordinate 17,830 downwards.
GATCGGTTTTATCCTCTTTTGGATTGGTGTCGGTATGATAATCATGCTGTTTATTACAAAGGGTCTTTGGGCAATTTTTATTACACTTCTTTGCCTGTTCCTTGGTTATATCCTTTTTTGCTGTTAGTAAAACAAAAAGGCGTCTCAAATATCGATTTGCATCGATTTTTTAGACACCTCAAGTTTCTACTAAACAAATCAATTAGGCGCGAGCTACTAAACCTGACTTTAAACAAGAAGTACATACATACATTCTCTGAGCACCACCGGTTGTTTTCACTCTTACAGATTTTACATTAGACTTCCACATTTTATTGTTTCTTCTATGTGAATGGCTTACTGCTATTCCAAAGTGAGCACCTTTTTCACAGATTGCACATTTAGCCATAAACACACCTCCTTACAACCACATATTGTATGATTTCCATACATCAAACAAAAATATTCTACCAAATAATATCCAGAAATGCAAGCAATATTTTCATTTTTTTGCAAAATGTTTTTACAAAATTATTCTGTTTCGGATAGAATACTATCTACAGCCTCTTTTACATCCGGTCTTTCCTCTGGTTTTGGCTGTGTGCTGTTCTTTCCGGTTACCCGGTCTACCAAATCGGGAACCATATCAAGCACCTTGGTAATGACATCCTGATTTTTAATATTCACCAGACGGGTTGTACCGTCTTTGATGACCAATACGGAGCTGGGAGTCATCTTTCCACCTAAACCTCCGGCACCATTGTTCTTTTTCTTGTCATCCTGCATAAATGCCCCGGCAGCAACGCCAAAGCTTACATCTACCAGAGGCAGTATAATCGTTCCATCTTCAAAACGTACTGCATCACCTACTACTGTTTTTGTGGTCAGAAAAGAATCCATTCCTTTAAATAGAGACTCAACCGTTGCGTTAAATGCACTGTCTGCCATCACATTTCCTCCTGTATTCGCTCAAAATTATATTTTAACTTTTTGAAATCATCGTCTAATAGTAATTTAATACAGATGACTCCCAATGTAAAGAGCCTAATTCTTCCCTTTACAAATAAATCGCCTTCCATAACACTTTCTTCAAAGTTGGGGATAATCTTAAACTGATTTCCATAGATACCATAAAACATGGCAATCACCCCAAGTGCCTGTCCCGTACTAGCCGGATCGTCCAGCCCAAAATGAACCTCGCCTTTTAATTTTTTTGGAATCAAATGCTTTAATACTTTCTTTATGGAATGCCAGATTCGACCAATTCCTTTTTTGTTATTTTCATCCCCAAGAAAGTTAAAAATCAGCTCTCGCTTTCGATTTATTTCTTTTAATGTCTGCAACAACTCTATTATCTTTGACTTAAAATCAATCAGCCAAGCCTTTCGATTAATAAAAAAAGCTTTTATTTTTTGGATAATGACTTTTATTTTTTGAAAAAAGGTTCTTATCTTGGAAGTTTTTTCTCTTGGAATATTGATAAAGTTTACATGATCCAATTCTATTTCAGACTTTTTTATTTCTAAGTCGCCGGTTTTATTGTTACTTTTCCGAAAAGAAATTTCTTTTGGAGATATCCTCTCAGACGACTGCGTCTTTTCACTTGTATCCCTCTTAGAAGGAATCTCCATCGCTGTCAAGGTTCCTTCTTCTGCCTTCCCTGGTTTTTCTTTTTTCTTTTTTCCTGTTGTCTTAGTTTTTTTTCTGCTTTTCTCCTTTTTCTCCTTGGGTGGATATATCGGAAACCACAAGACCTTTACCTCATAGGTCAGCTCTTTTTCATAGTCCACTTTCCCATAAAGAATTGGAAATAACCAGTGAAACTTAAGGTTCCCCTTAAATTCTTCATACTTTTCCATGGCAAACCGATAACGAATGGGCATAAACAGAACCAGGAGCAGCACCAGAAGCAAAAGACCCAGGATGGCAAGGAGGACAATCCCCAGCACTTTCAATATTAATAAAATTATATGCACTTTTTACACATCCTATCCTTCTTCCCGAAACTCAAAATATTCTCTGATTTTAACATCCTGTGTCTTTTGATATATATGTTCCACAATATCCTGAACCAAATCAACTGCATCTTCCCGGCTTCTGGCCATTCCTACAATATAGAGTTCACCATTACGATAGTGACGAAACAGAAGCTCATTACAGTTTATAATATCAAGAAGATTTTCCTTATTGGAAGCAAGACAAATACAATATATGCTAAGAACAAGTTTTCCCTGTTCCACCTTTTTTTTCCACTTTTCTGGATTTTTCCTGACGAAATCATCCATATAAAGCTCACTGCTCCATCTTATCATGCCCTTTGCTCCCATCTCCAAGTCCTTCTTCTCCGCTGTCATCTCTAGAATCGGTCATTCTTCCAATATCAGAAATCTTTCAACCTTCTGCCATCAAATCATTTAAAATCTGAATGGAAACATTCTTTTCCGAAATATCCTTACATTGCTCCAGACTGCTTAAAATATACTGGGAAATTTCATCAGTCGAATTAAAAAATACTGGCATAACACTTAATGTATTGGCCATAATTGCCCGGTTTACTACTTGTTTGTTCTTTCCAAACTTAAGCTCTAATTCTTCAATCAACCGATTGGATTTTTGCTGAATGTAATCCCGATCTGCGGTTCCTTCCGCTGGCTTTTTCTCAAAATCCACAAATACACTGGAGGACAATAATTTACCTATTTTATCCAAAGTCTCAAGCTCTGTTTTTCCAGAGGTGATTTTTAAATCATATAAAATACCTTCCATCTGAAAAATCTGGTCATATCCTTGTTCCATGTGCCCTTCCAGAAACACCATTCTTTTCTCCCCTGCTTCTGAGATGGTTTTGCCATCCCCTTCTTCAAACAATTGAAAGAGCTCCAATAGTATTTCTTTTGTGTGGATTTCTTCCTTCCATTCTTCTTTATCCTGGATAAGAGCACCCGCTTCCATAACCGCTGCCAGACTATTTAGAATCTCCTGGCAGGAAATATGCAAATCAATGCACGCCACCAAATCTCCAGCCAGCTTCCGCACTTTACAAATGTTCTCTTCATAAGCATTTCCATCCAGATTGGCAAAATCGGTCTGTTGAAGACCCTTTATCTCGTCTCCCCATGTTTGAAAATAGCTTTCCTGCCCTTCGGGAACATAAAGCAGAGCACTGTTCTTAAAACGATACAGATAATCTTCCACTGCATCTATATCACAACCAGTATAAATCGATAGGCTGTTCCGCACAATATCATAATAACGACTCTTTGTCATACGTACCGGCAGCTGTCCAATGACCTCTTTGATTCTTTCGTTGATTACCATGTTATCTTCTACGGAAAAAATATATTTTAAAAGCTGTTCCGAAAGTCCTTCTGTATCTTTCGTTTCTTCTGCCACAAACTTTAATTCCATGCGGTTAAGTACGTATTCATAAACCTTAAGCTGATCTACATAAGTAGAAAGAATATCGACTCTTTTTATCATCTCACTACGTTTTGCCTGGATTTCCTTTAGAACCCCGATTCCGTTCTGCTTCAACTGTGCCCAATCTGATATGGCTAAAATCCCTTTTTGCAGAACAGGCTTTATTTCTGACAGGAATCCTGCCATCTCTCCTTCCTCCATAGTCTGCTCGTATAGGGTGTAATAATCCAATACACTCCGGATTACCCCATCCTGATAATATAGATTACTCAGTTGATTTATATATCGTTCCAGATTTTCTTCTAAATTCTTCCCTTGATTCAGTTCTTTTATCAGCCGTTTTATTGATTCTGCCATTTTATCCTCATTTCTGCGCTGCTTTTTGCGCATATCATGTTTGTATCTGCCCGCTCATCGGACGTAAGCATTCTTTTCATCTCTATGCTGCTCTTATTATACCTATATTAATACCCAGCTGTCAAACCATCTGAGGAAATGTTCTACATAAAAAGTACTCACCTCATGACCAGATAAAACCGGATAAAATAATACGAATATTCCGATTGCAATACCAGTATACACAATCACGATCTGTTGTCCCAACTTTTCTTCCGGTCTGGAAAACTGCTTCAGTCCATATCCAATCATCAGCACTACAAAAGGAACCGAAGGGAAATAATGATAGATAAAGGTAATTCGGGTTACAAAAAACCATGGGAGATATTGGGCAAGATAAGCGGTTACTAAAAATCCAGCCCTTTTATCTTTCTTCATCACCATAAGATATGCACAGTAAAAAAAGGCTGGTATTCCAGTCCACCATATTAGTGGGTTTCCAAAGGCACTGATTCCTTCCTTTAACTGATCCGTTATAGTGCCCGAATAATACCAGATGGGGCGATACATTGTTGGCCATTGATACCACCAGGAGGAAAATGGGTGCGTAGCCTCCACCTTGGAATGATAAGAAAACATATTCACTTGATTATCCAACATTCTGCTTAAAAGCCCACGACCAGTTCCATCCACAAACGGCAGATAGGAAAGTATATAAATAACCAGTGGTATTGTCACAAAGAAAACCAGGCAAAAAGCTACTGTCTTCAAAAATTTCTTTTGATATTCCCTTATATTGTCCAGCTGACCTGCTTCTTTATACCGGAGCCACCAATGAGCGAAAAATAAAACTGCCAACCCAGCACCCCCATACACACCGGTCCATTTTGAAGCTATGGCAAATCCCATCGTGACTCCACAAGCTCCCAGCCAGCCATATTTTTCTGTCCGCAGATACTCATACATAAAATAATACATAAGGAGAATAAAAAAGGTTACAAAAACATCAATTGTAGCAATTCTGGTCTGAACAAAATGCATAAAATCAAAAGCAAACCATATGGTTGCTCCCGCTGCAAAAAGTGTATTCCGAAGGAGTGACCGAGTAAATAAGTAAAAGCATGGTATCATAAGAACGCCAAACAACGTTCCCATAAATCGCCATCCAAATGGGTTTACACCCCATAATTTCATGCCTGCGGCAATGAGTATTTTCCCCAGTGGTGGATGGGTGTTTTCATAGGAGTACAAACCATTTAAATATTCATAGGCCGTTCTGGCATGGTAGATTTCATCAAAATAAGTACTATTCCGAAAGCTGCTTCTTCCAGAAAAAATCTTCGGTTCATCCAGAAGAGCCTTCCCCTCCCCAAGTATTTCTACAGGTGTCGTAATGTTGCCGTCAAAGTCATAGAAAACCATTTCTCCAATAACAGCTTTATCACTATTTAAAGTCAGTCGCCAGTATTGTCCTTTTTCATTGGCTCTAATGAAGTTCCAGGCAAAAACTTGCTCCAATTTCACATCCGTTACATAAAAATAAGGGCCTTCTGCCTCTTCTGATACTTCCAGCGTAAATTCCCGATTTTCAAGATTTCCAAGATAAAAGTAAATATCCGTAAGATAAGTTGATGTCCCAAAGTCAAATACCATAGTTTGTCCTGGTTCTTCCATCTGACAAAAACTCTCTGGTGCTTTTTGCTCGCCCAAATCGTAAAAGGCTATCACACCATAGCAAAGAGTAATAAGGAGTAAAGCAATCACATCTTTTTTCCCAAAAGGGGTGTATTTTTCTTCAACCAACTGGTTCTTTTTGAACTGTTCTGTTTTCTCCACAGCGGTTTTCTCTAAGGTTATTTTTTCCAGCGTTGTTTTTCCCTTAAGTTCTTCATATATTGAATACAGAAAATAACCATATGCACCAATTAAAATCAAAGAAATGAAAGCAGTTGGCATAGAAAAACCCGGAATCTCTTCTTTTTTATATAACACATGGGCAACATTAAGATAATGTCCCAATGAAAAAAACAGATAGGACACCAGCCATTTCTTCTGCTGCTGAATTACATAAGCCCCCAGCAGCAAAATTAAGATAGGATACAAATATCGCTCATGCATCCGCACAGAAAACAAAAACATACCACCCATAATAACACCGGCTGAAATAAAATAAATTTCCTTCTGTGCTTTTCCTTTTATCCAGATAATCGTGGCCAGTATTACGGTTAGAAAAATACTAAGACTCCCCCATTTACTGTAAGAAAGCCCCATAAATACTTCGTTTTGAGTATGCCAATTGAGTCCGAATAAATTCCAGAGATTATATCCGTTTACTGTTGCATACGGATAAGAAGTCATGGTTTTTACATATTGGGTCAGGACTGTATCTACACCAAATGGGACCATGCCGAAAAGTAGAAAAATAACGGCTCCCAATGCATAGATACACTGCTTTGAAAACTCCCGGTAAGAAAATTTACCTTGCCAGATCCGGTCCCAGACACCATATAAAATAACCGGGGTGAAAATCAAGGTCTGGGGTTTTATGAGAATTCCCAAGGCAAATACAAAATAAGCTGCCGGAAGCTTCCTCACCGTTACCAGATAACAGACCATAACAATACAAAGGGTAAAGATAGAATCAACCTGCCCCCATATTGCACTATTAATAAAAACTGCAGGGTTAAACAGAAAAAGCAGGATAGCAAAACAAGCCAGCTTTTTCTCCTTTTTCACCGCTAACTGATAAATAAAATAGCCGGTTCCCAAATCGCATAAAATAGCCGGTAATTTCATCAGAACCAGATTGGCAAAGGTATAAGCTCCCAATCCCAGCCACTCTCGCACCAGACCAATTAACCAAAGAATATACATATATCCCGGTGGATAATCGGTAAAGACTTCACTGCTGTAAAAGGAAGCACATCCGGTGTCAACCATCCGATCAGCCCAGCTGATAAAGCATCCCAAATCCGAAACATGTCCAATTTTAAAACCAGCTAATAAAATCCGAAAAACAAAACCGATTATCAGAATTACCATCAATTCCATCGACCATTTCTTATGGGGAATTTCATTTCTCTCCACTTGTTTTGACCTCACTCAACCATTTGTAAAAGGCCGACAGCTTCCGTTGTCGGCCAATCAATGAACCCTATCGTTTTACATGTGTATGGGAAAACAAATGCTCCATACAGTATTCGTAATTACCTTCACATTTGGAACAGAACCGGAATTCCAAGGTTGGATCATCTTCTTCACTTCGGCCGCAAATCGCACACTTATGTCTGGTAATACCCGTATTAAGACGAACTTCTCGTTGATAAGCAGTTCTTCTTTTTTTCTGTTGCGGAGACAATTTTCGCCGATGTCTGACAGCCAGAAAGAACACCAGAAAGTTGGCAATTCCTACTACAATAAACAATGCCTTTGCATAGGAACCATTTACCAGCATGGCAAGCACCTCATATCCGGTCATCGCTCCATATAAGATACCAAGCCATTTTACCTTAACCGGAATTACAAAAAACAGTAAAAACTGTACATCCGGAAATAAAACAGCAAAAGCCAAAAACATGGCTTGATTAATAAAGATAAGTCCATAGTCCGCGGTTACTCCCATGGTTGCATATGCAATAAGACCTGCCAAAGCAGTCAGGAGGATTCCTGAAAAATAATACATATTAAACCAAAAGGCTCCCCATGCCTGCTCTAATGAGGTTCCAATCCGGTAATAGACGTATACGCTAATGGCGAAAAACAGCAATGACATCGGACTGAGCATCGCACCGCCAGAAATAATGCCTGGATAGAAAACAAAGGTAACAAGTCGCCAAATCTGTCCGGCAAATATTTTACTGTAATCAAGTGAAAAAAACTGAAAGTACACATTAGCATTTACAATTCCGATAAAAGCGCCTGCAATATTAATCATTACAATGTATCGCATCAGTCCATGAATGGCATATCTGCCAAATTTTCGTTCCATTTTATTTAAAAAGTTCATTCGTAATTCCTCTCTTCTTAATCTTGTACTTCTATCACATGATTATATGCTTTTACTCTTCTTTTTGTCAAACCAATTCAGAAAAATTTACATGTCACTATTTTCCGGAATCCTTATGGTTGAGCCAGCTTTCAAACAAATATCCGATAAATTATTAAAATTTAATAAATCCTCAAGTTCTACCTGAAACCGTTCCAGAAGCGATCCCATCGTATCATCTTCTCTACATACATAAGAAATGATGTTGTCCATCATATTTGAAAAATTCTGATCAGGCACAGTAATTGGTCTTGGTACTGGTGTCGGCATTGGCATTGGGGTCGGCATTGGAGTTGGCATTGGCATTGGAGTTGGCATTGGCATTGGGGTCGGTGCTGGCATTGGAGTTGGTGTTGGCATTGGAGTTGGTCTTGGCATCGGAGTCGGCACTGGCATTGGCATTGGTGTTGGTGTTGGCATTGGCGTTGGTGTTGGAGTTGGAGTTGGTCTTGGCATCGGGGTCGGCGCTGGCATTGGTGTCGGCCTTGGCATCGGAGTCGGTGCTGGGGTTGGTGTCGGCCTTGGCATCGGAGCCGGTGCTGGGGCTGGTGTCGGCCTTGGCATCGGAGCCGGTGCTGGGGTTGGAGTTGGAACCGGCATTGGGGTTGGTACTGGAGTTGGCATTGGCGTCGGCGTTGGTAGTGGTCTTGGGGTTGGTCTTGGGGTTGGTCTTGGGGTTGGTGCTGGTCCTTGCTCCGCAACAGGTATACATACCTCGCTTCCGATCTGCAGATTATATACATCCGTATATGGGTTTGCCCTCAATATCATGGCAAGTGGTACATTATAGCTGCGACTAAGTTTGTATAATGTATCTCCTTCTCTTACAACGTGAATTTTACCTTCACAATAGTCAAAATTACTACTCATAGCATTCCTGCCCTTTTTGATATTAATATATTCCAGTATTACCAAAAAGTTCTCACATATTTTAGTTCTTTTCATAATTGACCAGTTGCACACCCGCCCCAAGTATCGTATAATGACTTTGTGCGTTTTTCAAAATATATTATAATAGGTAGAAATGAAATGCGCCAAAGCATGTGGATTGGAGCCTAAGTATGAAAAAAAGTATGAATACCCTGGGAATCGACATCGGTTCTACTACAGTTAAAATAGCTATTCTTGATTCAGAACAGCAGTTGTTGTTTTCTGACTACAGGCGGCACTACGCCAACATTCAGGAAACCTTAAAAAGTATATTATCTGAAGCTTTCAGCCAGTTAGGAGATATGGAACTGGCCCCTATGATTACTGGTTCCGGTGGTTTGTCCATCGGAAGATATCTTAGTATTCCCTTCGTCCAGGAGGTGGTATCGGTTGCTACTTCTTTAGAGGACTATGCGCCTCAGACCGATGTTGCCATCGAACTTGGCGGCGAAGATGCTAAAATCATATATTTTACCGGCGGCATCGAGCAGCGAATGAATGGTATCTGCGCCGGAGGTACCGGCTCTTTTATTGATCAAATGGCAACCCTGCTTAAGACTGATGCAACCGGACTGAATGAATATTCAAAAAAATATGAAGCAATCTACCCCATTGCAGCAAGATGTGGTGTATTTGCCAAATCCGATATTCAACCCCTGATTAACGAAGGAGCTACCAAAGCCGACCTTTCCGCTTCCATTTTTCAAGCAGTGGTAAACCAGACAATCAGTGGTCTGGCCTGTGGGAAACCAATTCGAGGAAATGTGGCATTTCTGGGTGGACCGCTCCACTTTCTAACGGAGCTTAAAGCCGCCTTTATCCGCACCCTTAAGCTGACAGAAGATCAGATTATTGCGCCGGAGCATTCACACCTGTTTGCCGCCATCGGCTCAGCCATGAACTCCAAAGGAGAAAATAAAACCTCCCTTTCCGGTCTTATGGAGCTTCTTTCTTCGGATATTAAAATTGAAATGGAAGTTACCAGAATGAAACCTCTTTTTCAAAATCAGGAAGAATATGATGAATTTACTCAGCGGCATTCCCGACATTCTATCATTAAAAGCAATCTGGACGAATATGAAGGTAACTGCTTTTTAGGCATTGATGCCGGTTCAACTACTACAAAAGTAGCTTTAGTGGGAGAAGATGGTTCTCTCCTCTATTCCTTTTATAATAACAATAATGGAAGTCCCCTTAAAACTACAATAAAAGCAATTAAAGAAATCTATAGCCTCCTTCCTCCAGGAGCAAACATTGTCCGCTCCTGCTCTACCGGTTATGGCGAAGCACTGATTAAGTCGGCCCTGTTACTGGATGAAGGTGAGGTAGAAACCGTTGCTCACTACTATGCTGCTGCTTTCTTTGAACCAGAAGTAGACTGCATCTTAGACATTGGCGGTCAAGACATGAAATGTATCAAAATAAGGAATCAGGCCGTAGACAGTGTTCAGCTTAATGAAGCCTGCTCCTCCGGCTGCGGCTCTTTTATTGAAACCTTTGCAAAATCATTAAATTACGAGGTTGCTGATTTTGCCAAAATTGCTCTATTTGCCGAAAACCCAATTGACCTTGGTTCACGCTGTACCGTATTTATGAATTCCAAGGTAAAGCAGGCCCAAAAGGAAGGAGCCAGCGTTGCTGACATTTCCGCTGGTCTGGCCTATTCCGTTATAAAAAATGCCTTGTTAAAAGTAATTAAAGTTGTAGACCCCAAAGATTTAGGCGAGAATATTGTCGTACAAGGCGGAACCTTTTACAATGATGCTGTCCTTAGAAGCTTTGAACAAATATCTGGCTGTGAAGCAGTTCGTCCTGATATTGCCGGTATTATGGGGGCTTTTGGTGCTGCCCTGATAGCAAGGGAGCATTATGATGATGCTGTGGAAACGACTATGCTTTCCATTGATGATATTAACAGCCTTCGTTTTGAAACCTCTATGTCTCGGTGTAAAGGCTGTACCAACAACTGTCATCTTACCATTAACCGCTTTACCGGAGGGCGCCAGTTTGTATCGGGAAATCGTTGCGAACGTGGTCTTGGACAGGAGAAAAAGACATCTGATGTACCAAATTTATTCCTATATAAACGGAAGCGGATATTTGAATACAAATCCCTGCCACCGGAAGACGCATACCGAGGCGAAGTGGGTATTCCAAGGGTTCTTAACCTGTTTGAAAATTATCCATTCTGGCATACCTTTTTCACTAAGCTAGGTTATCGGGTGATTCTGTCCCCTGAGTCAAACCGTAGGATTTATGAACTGGGAATCGAATCTATCCCCAGCGAATCAGAATGCTACCCAGCCAAACTGGCTCATGGCCATGTCACCTGGCTAATCCGGCAGAAGGTACCATATATCTTCTATCCTTGTGTTCCTTACGAACGTTTGGAGATTCCCGGAGCAAATAATCATTATAACTGTCCAATCGTAACTTCATATGGAGAAAATATTAAGAACAACATGGAAGAACTTAATTCGGATGAAATTATATATCAGAACCCCTTTTTATCCTTTGAAAGTGAAGAAATAGCCACAAAACGATTGATAGAATTTTTCAAGCAGGAAAATAATATTCCTGAAAAAGAAGTTGCTGATGCCGCTCATGCAGGTTGGGTGGAAATGCTGGCAGTACAGCGGGATATTCAAAAGAAAGGCGAGGAAACCATCGCATATTTAGAGAAGACCGGCAAAAAAGGAATTGTTCTGGCAGGTCGTCCTTATCACATTGACCCGGAAATCAATCATGGTATCCCGGAACTGATTACCTCCTATGATGTTGCCGTCCTCACCGAAGACAGCATTTCCCATCTGGGTGAAATTGACCGTCCGACCATTGTTATGGATCAGTGGATGTATCATTCCCGTTTATATGCAGCTGCCTCCTACCTCCGTACCAAGCACTGTTTGGAGCTGATTCAGCTTAACTCCTTTGGCTGTGGTCTGGATGCCGTAACCACGGATCAGGTAAATGATATATTAATAAAATCCGGTAAAATATATACCGTTTTAAAAATTGATGAGGTAAACAATCTGGGCGCTGCCAGAATTCGAATCCGCTCCCTTCTGTCAGCCGTAAAAGACAGAGAATCAAAACAGGATTTGTCAGAAGCCGCTGCTACCTTAGAACCAATCGATGCAGCTCATCACAGAGTTATCTTCACAGAAGAAATGAGAAAAGAATATACCATTCTTTGCCCTCAGATGTCACCCATTCATTTTGACATTCTGCTTCCGGCCCTCTCCTCCTGTGGATACAACCTGGAAATACTGCCAGGAAATGAACGTTCTTCCGTAGATGTAGGATTGAAATATGTAAATAATGATGCCTGCTACCCTTCTTTGATTGTAGTAGGGCAAATTATGGAGGCTCTCCTCTCTGGTAAATATGACCTGAATAAAACAGCCGTTATCATTTCCCAGACCGGAGGTGGCTGTCGTGCTACTAATTATATCGGCTTTATCCGACGTGCTCTGGAAAAAGCTGGAATGCCTCAAATTCCAGTCATATCCTTAAGTGCCGGGATCGAGACCAACCCTGGCTTCAAAATTGGCCCAGCCATGGTAAATCGAGCATTACAGGCCCTTGTTTACGGCGATATCTTTATGAAAGTATTGTACAAAACACGCCCTTACGAAAAGGTACCTGGTTCAGCCAATGCCCTCCATGAAAAATGGAAAGAAAAATGCATTCAAGATGTTGTAAAGGGTAAATGGCGAACCTTTGAAAAAAATGTAAAAAACATGATTAAAGATTTTGATACCCTTCCTCTTACCGATGAAGTAAAACCAAAAGTCGGAATCGTAGGCGAAATCCTGGTAAAATTCCTTCCTGCAGCCAATAACCAGCTGGTAGAGCTTTTAGAAGCAGAAGGTGCCGAGGCCGTGTGCCCTGATTTAATCGACTTTTTCATGTATTCTTGTTATAATACCAATTTTAAGGCTGATTATCTCGGAAAGAGCAAAAAATCTGCCCGTATTAATAATTTTGTTATTTGGTTTATAGAACAATATCGTAAAACCGCTAACCAGGCCTTTATCAAAAGCCAGCGCTTTAGCCCCTCTGTTCCGATTGCTACCTTAGCCCAGTATGCTTCCCCAGTGGTTTCCTGTGGAAATCAAACCGGAGAAGGCTGGTTTTTGACCGGAGAGATGATTGAACTGATTCACTCCGATGTCCCTAACATCGTCTGTGTGCAGCCTTTCGCCTGCCTACCTAACCATGTCGTAGGAAAAGGCGTCATTAAAAAGCTAAAGGAAGAATTCCCAAAAGCCAATATCGTAGCAGTTGACTACGATCCCGGTGCCAGCGAAGTAAACCAGCTAAATCGGATAAAATTAATGCTATCCACTGCTGGAAAAAACTTGCAAAAAGACAAACTTTCTGCAACACCAACTAGTCAGACCAACGCTTAACAGGATTAATAATTTATATCAAAAAATGGTGAATACGAAATAGTACTCACCATTTTTCCTCTTTTTATGTTACTTCAAACTGTAATTTATTATCTTATTATCTGTCAATAATTTCATTGGTGTTCCCAGGATACTGATTAAATCTTAAGATTAAAGTTATCTACTGTCTGCGCTAGTACGTCTGCCTGTGAATTAAGCTCTTCCGATGCTGCTGCACTTTCTTCCGAAATTGCAGAATTGGATTGAATTACACTTGATACCTGATTAATTCCTGTTACAACTTCGTTAAGAGCCTCTGCCTGCGCTTCTGAAGCATCTGAAATCTGATTTACCAAAACGCTAACAGATTCTGTACTAGTAACAATTCTCTCTAAGGTCTTTGCAGTCTCTTCCACTGTTTCAGCACCAACCTTAGCCATATTCATACATTTCTCAATTAAAGCTGCCGTATCCTTGGTCGCCTTATCACTTTGCTCTGCCAGGCTTCCGATTTCACCCGCTACTACTGCAAAACCTCTTCCTGCCTCACCAGCTCTAGCTGCTTCAATGGATGCATTGAGGGATAATAAGTTGGTTTGAGAAGCAATATCAGCAATTGACTTAATAATAGCTCCAATTTCATTTGTACTGCTCTGAATATCTTCCATCGCTTTAACCATAGCATCCATCTGTCTGGTTCCCAAAGCTACAATTTCATGGGTTTCCCCAGAAAGCTTTCCTGCTTCCTTTGCATTGGATGCGTTACTGTTTACTTTACTTGATACATCTGTAATGGTTGCTACCAACTCTTCAACCACGCTGGCTTCCTCTGTGGTACCTTCTGCCAGAGACTGTGCTCCTTCAGCTACCTGACCAGAACCAGAAGCAATCTCGCCTGCCGCTTGCTTAATCATACTAAGGGACTCGTTGATTGCAGCAGTAAAATTATTGATAGAGCTTTTAATTGTCGAAAAATCACCAACAAAATTTTCCTTAATTTCCACTGCCATATTATAATTTGACATCTCATTTGTTACTCTGGAAATTTCACCTATATACATATTTAAATTATCAATCATATGACTAAAAGACTTTGCCAAACTTCCAATCTCATCCTCTGTATCAGCTTTTACCGAAATATGAAGATTTCCATTTGCAAGATTATCTGCTGCTGTAACCATTTCGTCCAATGGATCGCAGATACCTTTCGATAATTTGGTGGATCTGGTTATACCAACAAAGGTAGCTCCTGCAACGGCAATGGCAATCAAGGCGATTAATGCATAAGCCATAATCGTTGCACTTTTTTCAGTCTTAGCACAATTATCAATTTGCAGTTGCAATAAACCATCAATATTTTCCTTTACGATTTTCTGATATTGCAACTGAACATTGTTCATTTCGGCAAAGGCGTCATCATTTTGGAAAGCCAGGGCATAGCTTTCAACTTGGTTATAACTTTCAACATATTTATGATAAGCATCTTTCATTTTTACATAAAAAACCTGTTCTTCCGGTGTCACGCAGGAATCATTTAAATAAATGACATAATCGTCTAATGTTTTTATATTATCTTTTATTTGCTGTTGTATTACTAACATTTTATCCATATCTGCTTCAAGTACCATATTGCGAACATTTGTTTTTAGTTCGCCAAATTCAATACCAACTTTTCCAATGGTCCCCTGGCTGTTACCAAAATTGGCAATCATATACTTATAATCACTATTAATCTTTATTAAACCAAATAGACTGACCACTGCAATCGCAATCATAAATGAAATTAAAACCACTGAGTTTTGACGAATTCTCGCTTTTACGCTTTGCTTTTTTACGCTTTTATCCATTTTCATTTCTCCTTCTCTTATGCATTAGTTTTCTTCTCTTTTTATGTTATTTTACCTTACTTTTCTCTATTCGTCAACTTCATTGGCTTGTATTTAATGCAGCTGCCATGTCCTTAGCAACTTCTTAGCACTAAACAATCCCTCTCATTGCATAAACAGTGGTAGAGGATTGTTTCACTTTAAATATTATCTAACCGCCAATCAACAGGTTCCACACCATTTGCTTCCAAAAAAGCATTTGCCTGGCTGAATGGCTTACTTCCATAAAAACCTCTATGTACAGATAAAGGGCTTGGGTGAGGTGCTTCCAATATTAAATGCCTTGGATTGGTAAGCATTTTCTTCTTCGTCTGGGCAGGTCTTCCCCACAAAAAAAATACAATTGGGCGATCCTGAGCATTCACTGCCTGAATAATAGCATCCGTAAACTGTTCCCATCCCTTTCCCTGATGGGAATTAGCTTGGTGTGCCCGAACAGTAAGAACTGTATTTAGCAACAAAACCCCCTGGTCGGCCCACTTTTTTAAATATCCATGATTTGGTATATCGTGTCCAAGGTCACTATGAAGTTCTTTGTAAATGTTTTGTAAAGAAGGTGGAATATCCCTTTGCTCTGGCAAAACAGAGAAACTCAATCCATGTGCCTGGTTGTAATTATGATATGGATCCTGTCCCAACAACAAAACTTTCACCTGACTTAACGGTGTAAAATGAAATGCGTTAAAAATGTTATCTGAAGGTGGAAATACCACCCCTTTTGAATATTCCTCTTTTACAAAAACAAATAATTTTTTATAGTATTCCTTTCGAAATTCCTCTTCAATGGCCTCAAGCCAATCATTATCTATCAACGCCATTTCATCTCTCCCTGTACTTTAAATTCTTACACTGATTCCTTTTTCCTGTAAGTATTCTTTGACTTCCATAATCTCCAGCTCTTTATAATGAAATAGAGAAGCTGCCAGAGCTGCATCTGCCTTGCCATCGGTTAATGCTTCATAAAAATGCTCCAAGGTTCCTGCACCGCCTGATGCGATCACCGGAACCGATACATTTTCTGAAATAATCCTGGTAAGTTCAATGTCATATCCGGCTTTGGTTCCATCCGCATCCATACTGGTGAGAAGAATTTCACCTGCCCCAAGCTCGGTTGCCTTAATTGCCCACTCCACAGCATCAATCCCCATATCCACTCTTCCACCATTTTTATAAATATTCCAGCCTGATCCATCTTCTCTTCTTTTGGCATCCATAGCAAGAACTACACATTGACTGCCAAATTTATCTGCGGCATCTGATATCAGAGTGGGATTTAAAATAGCGGCTGTATTTACTGCAATCTTATCTGCTCCTTCGCGAAGAATGAGTTTAAAATCCTCCACCGTACGAATACCGCCACCAACAGTAAAGGGAATGAATACAGTTTCGGCTACTCTCCTAACCATGTCAAGTTTTATGGTCCTCGCATCAGAAGAAGCTGTAATATCCAGAAAGACCAGTTCATCTGCACCTGCTTCATTATAAGCTGCTCCTACCTGAACTGGGTCACCTGCATCCCGCAGATTCACAAAGTTAACACCTTTCACCACTCTTCCGTTATGTACATCTAAACAAGGAATAATTCTTTTTGTAAACATATTGCTACCCTCTCTCTAAGATTTTAAGCTCTGACTAAGTCTTTATCTTTCTTTATCTTTCCTTTATCTTTATTTTTGTCTTTATTTTGTCTTTATCTACAACATATACTAAACTTATTTAAGCTTGACTATACCTTCGCTACAGTGCGGCGAAATTTTTCAGAATCCTTAAACCAGTCTCTCCACTCTTCTCCGGATGAAACTGGCAGCCAAAAATATTCCCCTTTTCCACGGAAGCATGGATTAATGTACCATATTCCGTTGTTGCTGCCACGTCTTCTATGTTTTCAGCACAAAGATAATATGAATGGACAAAATATACATACGGATTAAATGGAATATCCTGATATAGCTTGGCTCCCTCTTTTACCTTTAATGAATTCCATCCCATATGAGGAACCTTAAGACCTTGTTCAAAAGATATCTTAACAATCTTTCCCTTCAAAATGGAGAGTCCATCCATTCCATTTTGTTCTTCGCTGGACTCAAATAAAATCTGCATCCCAAGGCAAATACCTAAAAAAGGTGTGCCTGAAGCGGCCACCTTTTTTAAGGTATCAATCAAATCATATTTTTCCAACTTTTCCATAGCAACACCAAAAGCTCCTACCCCTGGTAAAATCACTTTATCTGCTGCTAAAAGCTCATTTGAATCTCTGGTGACCAGTACTTTTTCTCCCAAAAAATTCAAAGCTTTTTCTACGCTTTTTAAATTTCCTGCATCATAATCCACCATTGCAATCATGTATTCCATCCTCCTGCTTAATGAGTATCCGCTGCTTCAATTACTTTTTGACTGTATAGTTCCTGGTTCTCGCTTTCAATTATGCTGTATGCGCTACTTTCAGTGAGTCCAAAAATAGCTTTCATCTCTCCCAAAATCTGACTCCTAACATAATCCAGGTCACTTTTTATCCCCAGTTCTTTTGCCAGACTAATGTATTCATCATATCTCTCCAGACCTTTTAGAAGTGAGTCCAGTGCCTCTGGATACATATCCATATTATAATAGTTATTATAAGAATTCAGTTGTTTATTAACAAACATAACCGTCATAATTTTGTCATATATTTCCAAATCTTTTTCTTTTATTTCGATTCCTCGAACCTCATTGTAAGCATTATTATACTTTTGCAGACCAAAATACTCGGTAGCCTTCTGAATGCTGACTGAATAGGAAAAACTATCCGTTCCCATAACATTGTTAGCGTCAATTAGTCCAAAGAAAACAAATACAATAAT
>JAVBLX010000068.1:0-10469 GCA_031553075.1 Acetivibrio sp. | reverse complement strand
GAGCAAAGGTACTGTAAAATGGTTTAACAATCAAAAAGGTTACGGTTTCATTTCAGATGAAGCTGGCAATGACGTTTTCGTTCATTTTTCCGGACTTAACATGGACGGATACAAGAGCTTAAACGAAGGCGAAGCAGTTGAGTTTGAAGTTGTAGAAGGCGCTAAAGGACCACAGGCAGCTAACGTAACAAGAGCTTAATTTCGATGTAGTTTTACAGTGTTACCTTATTCAGATATATTTTTTTCAATGAAGTAAAAAGGTTATATGGTGAGAGGGTCATATTGTACAATACGAGATTAAAAAGAGAGAGTGTCTTCACACTCTCTCTTTTTGTTCCCTATTTGCCTGGTATAGGCAAATTTATATTATTTTGTTCCGTAAATCCGGTCACCTGCATCACCAAGTCAGGCCTTGGTTATTTTGTTCCATAAATCCGGTCGCCTGCATCACCAAGTCAGGCCTTGGCTATTTCGTTCCGTAAATCCGGTCACCTGCATCACCAAGGCCGGGAAGGATATAGCCTTTTTCATTTAAACGCTCGTCCATTGCACCAATATAAATATCTACATCAGGATGCTCGTTTTTCAGGAACTCCAAACCTTCTGGAGCTGCAATCAGGCAAAGAAAATGGATTTTGGTAATGCCTCTTGATTTTAACTGGCGAATGGCTGCACTGGCAGAACCACCGGTTGCAAGCATCGGATCAACTACAAAAATTTCCCGATCGGCAGCATCGGAAGGAAGTTTGCAGAAATATTCCACTGGCTCCAGCGTTTCTTCGTTGCGATACATACCAATATGTCCGACTTTTGCATTGGGGATTAAGGTTAAGATACCATCTGCCATATGGAGGCCTGCTCGTAAGATTGGAACGATGCAAAGCTTTTTGCCGGCAATTTCTTTGGCGATGGTTTTGACCAGAGGGGTCTCGACTTCTTTATCTGCCAAAGGAAGGTCACGGGTGGCTTCATAGCAGATTAACATAGCAACTTCGGATACCAAATCACGAAATTCCTTAGTGGATGTTTCTTTTTGTCGCATAATACCCAGTTTGTGCTGTATCAGGGGGTGGTCCATAATCATAATTTTTGACATTTGTGATTCCTCCAAATTTATTTCTTTTCCCATTATAGCATTGTTGGGTTTATTAGAAAAGCCGCTTTTGTCGATTTTTTGAAAAAAATAATTGGAAATTGAAATTTGAAAATAATGGTGATTTGACGGAAGTTATGCTATACTAAGAATAATATGCGATACTAAGAATAATGGGTTCAAGATGTTTTACTTGAGTATACAGGAGAATAATGGGATGCGAGATGATATACAAGAGAAAAAAGAATTGCTGGAAATAGCAAAGATGAGAGATAAGTTGCTGATGGCAATCTCACATGAAATTCGGACACCGCTAAATGCCATATTTGGTTCTGCCGAGCTACTGGCCCTATCAAGCACTTTGGGCGAAAAAGAGCAGAACTATTTGAGTAATATTCGCGAAAGCGCCAGGACCTTGCAAAAAATTGCCAATAACATCACGGATTATCTGGAAGTGAAGCAGGATGAACTCAATCTTCAGATAGAAGACTTTTCCATTAGTGATGTATTAGATGAGATTCACAGTACTATATATCTGAAAGCCAGGGAAAAGAATATTCAGTTCATCGTACATATCGACCCTCAGATTCCGAAAAAGATGAAAGGAGATGTAAGGAAGCTTCAGAAAGTCCTTACCCACCTTTTGAACAACGGAATTAAATATACCGAAAAAGGCTTTATAAAGCTGGACATCACCCAAGAGAAAACTGGTGAGCAGGTGGTTTTATGCTACAAAGTGTCGGACACAGGAATCGGGATAAAATCAAAGAATCAGGATTCGATTATGGATGTATTTACCAAGTTGGAAATGGATACCTTTATTGAATCAGTTGGCTTAGGATTGGGGCTTACTATTTGCCGTGAATACATTCGGGCAATGGGAGGAGAGATAAAATGTACCAGCGAGTATGAAAAAGGAAGTGAGTTTTCCTTTGTACTGGAAAATACGGTGGTAGATCCAGAACCAATTGCCAAAGTAAAAGATGTGGAAGCCATTAAGCTTTTGATCATAACCGACCTTCCTTGGCGAAAGGAATTGCTAAAGGATATTTGTGAGGAAATTGGAATACAAAACTTTATAGTAGATTATGAAAATCTCAAAGTGGAAGAAGAGTTTTTTACTCATATTTTTATTGACGACGAAGTAAAGGATCATAAAAAGTGGTTGGAGAAAAAGCTTCCATATGCTTGTGAGAAAGTACTGGTAGTGTCAGGAGAACGGACTTTTTTTGATGATATGAAACGGGTTAATAAAGTACTTTATGAACCATTCACAGTAATTCCCTTTGTTAACGTGTTAAATCAGTGGAATAAAAAGAAAACCAATGTTTCTGAAGAACGGAAAAAAGCCGTGTTTAAAACTCGAAATGTCAGGGCTTTGGTGGTAGATGACAATGAAGTGAATTTGATGATTGCAGCTAATATTTTAAAACAATATAACATGGAGGTCGATGAAGCTGATTCTGGAACCATGGCTGTAACTATGTACTATAATAATGTATATGATTTGGTACTAATGGATTATCTCATGCCAGATATGAATGGGGTCGAAGCGACCAAAAATATGCGAAGTCTGGATGAGGAAAGAAAACCAGCGCTTATTATTGCTCTTTCCGCCAATATTACAGAGGAAATAAAAAAGCTGTTTTTTGATGCCGGAGCCCAGTCGGTTATGGAGAAGCCGATTGAAATCAAGAAACTTTCCAAGGAACTGAAAAAATGGCTTCCGGAAGAGAAGCTGGCAAATACCCAAGAGGACAAAGGAAATCCCCGGGAATTGGAAGCGGTTCGCAAGGAGTCTTTAGGCATTGCTCTTGGTGACGTAGAAGAATTGGAATGGAAGGAAGCCCTTCAGGCCATGTGCAGCACGGTCGAGAATTATGTAAAGGTCCTTAAAATTTCCTGTTCCAATATTACTGAACAGGTGAAATGCATCCAGGGGGCGGAGAACCTGGTTCAGGTATCGGATATCCGCATATATTTTCATAGTCTAAAAGGTGTTTTTGTCAATATTGGTGCATATGGATTGGGAGAAGCTGCCCGGTTTTTTGAGGCGGCGGCGGAAAAAGAAGATGAAGCCTATATGACAAAACATAAAGATGCGTATCTCATGAAGGTCCAGATGTTTGTGAGTCAGATCCGGGAAGCTCTAACTTTGTATGGAGATATTCTTGCCTCTACCACAAGTGCGCCGGAGATGAAAATTATGGATGCCAAAGAGTTTTCTGAAAAGCTGGAGAGGATAAAGCGAGACGTATCCAGATTTGAATTTAATGAAGTTACACCTCTAGTGGAAGAACTCATTATGTCCAGTCAAGGGAAAAATAAGGAATACCTGGAAAGAGCCGCAGAATACCTTCAAGTATTTGAATATGAAAAAGCGTTGGAACAGTTAATGAAAATTTAAGCCCATTTAAAAATGGGCAGAGGAAAAGCCTAGCAGAGGGGGGAGGGTAACTACTAGGCTCATTATGAAAAAAATATCGGATTATCAAAAGTAATAATAATTTGTTGCTATGGTCATATTATATATGTTAGATATGAGCACAGTATGGAGATATTGTGAACATTCTGTTAATAATATAGAAAGTGAGTGAGAAAGTGTTAGGTGTTTTTGAACGATTTTTAAAGAAAGAGCTTGGCCGGCAGACATATGAGAAATACTGTTCCTCTTTCGACAAATATCGGCTGGATAAAAGCATACAAAATCGGATTACCAGCAGTCAGACAATTTACGATGATTTGTATGAGAGTTTAAAGGATCAGGATATTGCCGTGCTTCAACATAAGCTGGAGCGTCTGATTAATTCCATGTGTGAATCAGTAAATATCAGTAAGTACTATATGTTTTCCTTTTTCTTCTATTTGGGCTGTTCTTTATTTTTGATTTTTCAGAACCTGGATCCCCAAATAACCATATTTACCCTTATCCTGATGAGCGGTGCTTTTATATTCAAAACCTGTGAGTTTGTGGCAAACAAATACTGTTTTGTTGATGCCAATATTGTACTGGTTTATAAATCGGTGCTGGATCAGCTGATTGCCAGGGAAAGAAAGCATGCTGGGGGGAGCTAAAAGTGAAAGATACGATAAAAACCAATAAAATTACGGAGGGAGTTATCTGGAAGCAGCTGTTAGCTTTTTTCTTCCCCATTCTGTTGGGAACCTTTTTTCAACAATTATATAATACTGCGGATGCCATTATCGTGGGACGATTTGTGGGAAAAGAAGCTTTAGCAGCAGTGGGGGGGACGACAGGAACCCTAATCAATCTCCTGGTCGGCTTTTTTGTCGGTCTGTCTTCGGGAGCTACTGTTATTATCTCTCAGTTTTTCGGAGGGAAAAATCAAAAACAGGTAAAGGAAGCGGTTCACACTGCCATTGCCCTATCCATTGTTGGAGGGGCAATTCTTATGGTGATGGGGATTATCTTTGCGCCTTACGCTATGCAGGCAATGGGAAATCCAGAAGAAATCATGCCCCATTCCCTCATATACATCCGTATTTATTTTGGAGGCGTGATTTTTAATTTGCTCTATAATATGGGGGCAGGAATCCTAAGAGCTATCGGAGATTCGAAAAGGCCCCTTTATTATCTGGTTGGTGCCTGTCTGATAAATATTGTTCTGGATATCCTGTTTGTCGTTGTATTTCACTGGGGGGTTGCAGGAGTGGGTATTGCAACGGTGGCATCTCAGATTTTCAGTGCTATCATGGTACTTCGTTCATTAATTCGAACCAAAGAGTGTTATCGTCTTATTATAAAAGAGATTCATTTTTCAAAGAATATGCTGAAGAGGATTATTCGCATTGGTTTGCCCACCGGATTTCAGTCAGTTATGTATTCACTGTCCAACATCATCATCCAGGCTAGTGTGAATTCTTTTGGGACAAACACGATTGCGGCATGGACCGCCATGGAAAAGATAGATAGTTTATATTGGATGACGATTGGAGCATTTGGAGTGTCCATCACTACCTTCGTGGGACAAAATTATGGAGCCGGGCAATATGACCGGGTAAAGAAAAGTGTCAGGGATTGTATAAAGATAGCGGCTGGAACTACCATCATTATCAGCCTTTTGATTTGCTTTGTGGGAAAATATATGCTATATCTGTTTACCAAGGATGCAGCCGTTATCTCAGAAGGGATCAATATGATTTATTTTATGGCACCAACCTTTATTACCTTTGTCGCAGTCGAAATCCTTTCAGGGGCTCTGCGTGGTATGGGGGACACCTTTATTCCAATGATGATTACCTGCCTTGGGGTATGCGTCCTGCGGGTGGCATGGATTGGCGGAGCAGTACCTTTCTGGCATGATATGCGGAACGTTATGTTCTGCTATCCATTCACCTGGACGGTAACCTCCCTGTTGTTTATCCTATATTACATGAAGTTTAAGAAAAAGAATTTAATTACATAAAGACACATTGTACCAAAAACATATAGCAAATCGTGCCAGCGCCAATACTCAGCAAGTTATTCCGTTTCCATAAATGAAGAAGGACAACCAGTCCGATGCATATAAACTCCGGAATGCCGCTGGGTGGCATTGTCAGATTGACCTGTTTCAAACAATATATGATTAAGGTTGCAATAATAGCAGGAGGGAGGATTTTGCCTAGATATTGAACGTAGGCAGGAACCTCCTTTTTGCCGCCAAATAAAAGAAAAGGAGCTACTCGGGTCAAGAAGGTGCAGACCGCGGCCACCACAACAACAGCAAGGGTTTTCATGACATTAATTTCCATGGGATTTGTTCTCCTTTAAGTTGGTTTTAAGTGTTGAGGGAGTCGGTTCCTCTTTCTTTCGCTCTTTAAAATTCTTTGATAATAAAAGAATTGAGACAGTAATAATCAAAGAGGGAAGGATAAAGTTATCAGGTCCAAACAGTAGAAGGGAAACCACTCCGCTTAAGATTCCCAAGAGGGCAGGATAGTGATTTTTACAATCCAGCCATTGTTCTACAAAGATTACGGTAAACAGTGCCGTCATGGCAAAATCTACACCGGTACTGTTAAATACAAATAATTGTCCCACCAGAGCACCCAATACACAGCCCATAATCCAATATAACTGATTCAGCAATGCAATGGTGAACGTTGTTTTTTTTCTGTCCAGAAAGGGTGGAATTTTCGTATAGCACAAAAGGGAGTAGGTTTCATCGGTAAGGGAAAAAATCATATATGGATAAGCCTTGCCCATTTCCCGAAAACGCTCCACAAAGGAAAGTCCATAAAAGATATGTCGGCTGTTTAGGAGCAGGGTCATGATACCACAGGTTACCAGACTGGCTCCGGAGGTTAACAGACTGACCAGAAGGAATTGGCCCGAACCGGCATAAATAAGAACACTGGTGATTAAGGCCCAATAAAAAGGATATCCTGCGTTAGAAAGCATAAGCCCAAAGGCAAAGCCTAAAAACAGATATCCGAAAAAGACCGGTAAGGTCTGAACAATAGCAAATTTTAGCATTTTCTTCAATGATATCACCTCGTTAATATAATAAAGGACTCCTTTGATTATAAGGGAAGTAAGAAAGGAATTCAAGGGTAAATCAGATATCGCGTTGCATCCCCCAGCCATCAGCATAGTAATGGGCTGGGGGATGAACAGTAATAATATAGTAACTATTGTGTCAGACTTTGGAATGATTTTCTGTCAGAACGTTGCGAGAAGAGGTGAAAAAGTGGTATACTAAGAAATATGAAACTGACAAAAGAATGGAAGGATTAGAATGAAGAATTTTCATACCCATACATACCGCTGTAAGCATGCGGAAGGTGACATTATTGATTATATAAAAATGGCAAAGCTAAAAATGGTAACAGAGCTGGGATTTTCAGACCATACTCCTTTACCTGATAATTGGTGGCCCCATGTAAGAATGGAAAAAGAAGCGCTAGGGGAATATGTAAAGACCGTAGAAGAGGCCAAGGCAGCCTTTCCGGAAATTCGTATCCTCCTTGGTCTGGAATGTGACTATGCTCCAGAATATGAAGGCTTTTTCAAGGAGGAGATTCTGGAAAAATACAAAATGGATTATCTCATTGGAAGTATACATGGTTTCCGTTATGAAGGAGAGATAATTGGCTGCTTTAATGAAAACGGATTTGACAAAAAGATGCTGACGGCCTATGCAGACCAGTACATAAAAGCAATGGAGTCAGGATTATTTACCTTTATGGCCCATCCGGATTTGTTTTGCTTAAGCGTAGACGGTTGGTCCGAAGAGCTTATGGCGGTGAGCATTTATATTTTGCAGGCAGCAAAGGCACTTAATATGCCTCTGGAGATTAATACCAGTGGGATACTAAAATCAATGGAGATGAATAGACCTGAGATTGCTTTTCCGAAACGGGAATTTTGGGAATTGGCGGGACGATTTGGTGTAAAAGGTATTGTAAATTCAGACGCCCATTCACCCCAGAAGTTGTTGGCGAATATGGATGCCGGATACTTCATTATGAAGGAATACGGAATCGAGGAGTTTGTGTTATAAATATTTAAGAGACATGATAATTATTTTCACAGAAAAAAGAATCAAGGTGCTATAAAAAATTAGAAAAGGAGAAGTAATATGGGACGTTTTACATTAGAAAATGAAAAAATCAAAGTAATGGTAGATGAGGTGGGAGCAGAGCTGGTATCTCTTGTAAAGAAAGAAAGCGGGACGGAGTATATGTGGAATGCTGATCCGGCTTACTGGAAAAGGGTGTCACCTGTTTTATTTCCGTTGGTAGGAAATTTAAAGAAAAAGGAATATCGGTATAATGGACAAACTTATACCATGGGGCAGCATGGATTTGCTCGGGATAAAAAATTTGAGATGATAAAGGAAGAAAAAGATGAGATTTGGTTCAGGCTCACAGAAGACGAGGAAAGTCTTCAAATATATCCTTTTGCCTTTCAGTTAGACCTGGGCTATAAGCTGAATGGCTTCAGCGTAGAGCTTTGCTGGAGGGTAGAGAACAGTGGAAATAAAGATTTGCATTTTTCCATTGGTGGACATCCAGCCTTTTTGTGTCCCCTGAGAGAAGGAGAGAAACAGACCGATTATTTCCTTCAATTTGATTCAGAAGAAGATATTCTCTATACCCTTATTAATGAAGAAGGACTGACAGCCTATCCGAATAACCTGTTGCCTTTAAATGATGAGGATGGAACCATTGAGATTCCAGAGCATTTGTTTGATGGAGACGCCTTGGTTATTGAGAACCGACAGGCAAAAAAAGTTTCTCTTCTGACTCCAGAAAAAGAGGCATATATTACAGTGGAGTTTGATACACCGTTATTTGGTGTTTGGTCTCCCGCCAAGAAAAATGCACCGTTTATCTGTATCGAACCTTGGTATGGCAGATGTGACGGCGCAGATTTTAATGGAACACTGGAAGAGCGAGAATATGGAAATGTTTTGGCACCTCAGGGCATATTTGAAGCAAGTTATACGATTACAGTAGGAGTATAATCAATCAGCTTCTATATACTTTATCCAGGGTAAAGCCGCGGCCTTTTACTTCGTTAACCTGATTGATAATCATAAATGCATGTGGATCAATGGCTAAAACCATCTGGTTCAGCCGAGGAAGCTCCCGGTTGGAAATGACGGTTAAGACCATCTTGGTTTCTTTTCCATAAAAACCAGTTTCAGCCTCTAAAAGGGTTGCGCCCCGATCCAGTTGATGAATAACCATTTGGGTAATGTCTGTATATTTTTTACTGACAATTTTAACCTGGGTACGGGTATTCCCAGTGAGGAGTACCCGATCCAGAACCATAGTATAAATGAGAATCAGTAAAATACCATACAAAATCCGTTCTTTATCGGAAAAAATCATTTGCAGAATCAAAATCATAAAATCCAATACATATAAAGTTGCGGAAATGGAAATGCCAAACTTTTTATTCAGTACTAATGGCGGAATATCCATACCTCCTGTAGATGCACCAGCACGGATAACAATTCCAATTCCCAATCCGATTAGTAATCCTGCAAAAACGGTAGCCAGCAACGGATTAGCGGTAAAGGAATCAATCCCCGGAATATGCTGTGAAAGCTCCAGAGCAACCGGATAGAAAAAAGTACTGATTAATGTGGTTAAGGCAAACTTTTTCCCTAATACAGCAGCGCCTAAGACAAACATAATCACGTTGAAGGCAAAGACAAAGCCGCTGACCGGGATGTTAAGCTGTCGATTAAGTACCAGAGCAAGACCAGTAGTACCGCCTGTAATCAGATGACAGGGGAGGATAAACATGGTGATTGCCATGGTATAAATAAGATTGCCAATGATAATCTGGATAATATTTTTGGTTTGTGAGATAATAATTTCTTTCATAAGGTACTCCCTTCAATAACGCTGTTTTGGCCAGTTTAGGATACTTTTATTTATATACAGGGTAATGCTGCGTTACTACTCTGTCAGAATAAAGAAAAGGGCTATTGCAAAGCCAAGCTTTACAACCGCCCAAAAGGTCACATATATGGAGTTGTCATGGGTATTTTGAGATTTCATAGTGACTTCTCCTCCTTAACGTTTTCTATAATAACATTTTTTAAAAGGAAAGTAAAGAAATGAAAATAAATGGATAGAAAAACTGAAAATAAATGGATAGAAAAACGAATGAAAAACGTAAGGAAAAGAATTGGCTAGGAAGTGCTGGAAGAATGAAGAGAAGGATAAGTGAAGTGAAGAATAGATGAAAAGAAGAATAAGTAAAGAGAAGAATAAGTAAAGAGAAGAATAGGTAAAGAGAAGAATAAGTGAAGTGAAGAATAGGTGAAAAAAATGAATTGATAACAGTGAATCAAGTATAGGAAATGAATTGAAAATAATAAATGGAAGATAATAATTGAAGCAATGAAAAAAGAGAAAAGATTAAAGAGAAAAGATTAAAGAGAAAAGATTAAAGAGAAAAGATTAAAGAGAAAAGATTAAAGAAAAAAGAATTAATAGAAAAAGAATAAAGGAGTTTTAACATGAGATTTAGTGAAATGCCTTATGAGCGAATTGACTTTAAAGAAATTGAACAAAGGTACAAAATTTTGATGAAGGAATTTAAGGAGGCTCAAAGTGGAGAAGAACAATTTGAAGTTCATAAGCGTTATTATGAGCTTTCAGATGAAATCACAACTGCCCTCACGATTGCTGAAATCCGTCACGACATTGATACCAAAGACGAATTTTATGATAAAGAGCAGGAGTATTATGATGAAATCCGGCCGATGATTCATAACCTGGAAGTGGCATATGCCCGTCAGATGTATGAATCACCATACCGAGAATGCTTAGAAGAAAAAATCGGACCAGTAGCTTTTAAAAACATTGAGTTGGCGATGAAATCCTTCGATGAAAAACTGATTCCTCTGAT
>JAVBLX010000018.1:0-10017 GCA_031553075.1 Acetivibrio sp. | reverse complement strand
GTGCCTTAGCGAAACGGAATTGAGATAAACTGAAATTCCTAAAATGGAATTTCAGTTGGGGTATTCTGGAGCCGCAAGGCGAGAGAATTCCCCGCCTAGAGGCTCAATGGAGTGGGTGGAGCGTGGGCACTGGGAGGGATTGGAAAGACGCTGGTTCAGGCGTTCGAAGTCTATATCCAGGAGCGTCCCCTCAGCCACCAAACACAAAGTTTCCCGTATATTTTCTCCGATTTGTGGAATCCTAGAAATATACATTTTTCCAAAAAAGGAGATATTTTCTATGTGGGGATTTATCATCGCATTAATTTCAGGAGCCCTAATGAGCGTTCAAGGAGTATTTAACACCAGTGTCACCAAAGAAACCAGCATCTGGATGACCGCTGGCTTTGTTCAGTTTACCGCATTGCTCACCTGTATTGCCGCCTGGTTTTTTACCGGAAGGGAAAGCAGTATTGGGGCATTGTTTCGGATCGACCATAAATATATGCTATTGGGTGGTGTGATTGG
Organism: Acetivibrio sp.; assembly: GCA_031553075.1. GTDB lineage: Bacteria > Bacillota > Clostridia > Lachnospirales > Lachnospiraceae > DIGJ01. The sequence continues at coordinate 9,510 of JAVBLX010000018.1, read as the reverse complement.
CGCATTTATTACGTATACAGTGGTCAAGAGTATGGAAGCATTGGGGCCTGCAAAGTCAGTTATGCTGATTGTAACGGCACAATTAGTGGTGGCGTATGTTATCGAACTTATGGGAATGTGGGGCGTGGATAAGGTGGACTTTTCTTGGCGAAAACTTATTGGGGTGGCAATTGCTATAGCTGGGTTCATTACGTTTAAGTGGGAATAGGAAAAAAAATGAAAATTGTCTTGTAATAAATGGACTAATTGTGTAGAATTAAAATAGTATCTTAATCTGTCTGGGTATAGAGGGCTACTTACTAAAGGAGTTAAGATATGATAAAAAATAATAAGTGGTTTGTGATTGCGATTTCTCTCTTTGTGTGTATTGCAGGAGGGTTTTATTTTATTACCGTGTCAGAGGGGAGAGAACGCTTGCGAATGGAAGAAACTGCGTTTTTGAACCAGGAAGGAAGTCTTTTGATTTCTGAAAAGGAAGAGATACTGGGAGATGAGAGCTCCCTTGTGGAATCCTCTTCTGAGGAAAAGAGAGAGCGTGATTTAGGAAAGCTACAGGTTTATATTTGTGGTGCTGTCGAGAAGCCGGGTGTATATAAGGTGGAGGAAGAGCAGAGGCTGATTGATTTGCTTGCGCTTTGCGGTGGATTTTCCGAGGAAGCGGATACAGCATCTCTTAATCTGGCCAGAAGGCTGGAGGATGGAGAACAAATTTATGTTCTCACTCGGAAAGAGGCTGCGGAAGCGGCAAAAGAGCAGGAGAAGATAACGCAGGAAAAAGAAGAAGCAGCCGATGGAAAAATTAATATTAATACAGCGGGTCTTGAACAGCTAATGACACTTAGTGGAATTGGTAAAGCAAAGGCAGAAAGTATTATTCACTACAGAGAAACAAAAGGCAGTTTTGATTCTATTGAGGATTTAATGAAAATAGAGGGAATTAAAACGGCTGTTTTTAATAAAATTAAAGATATGGTTAAAGTAAAGTGATTTCGACTTTTGGTTTTGTCAAGTGATTAAGGAATATTAAAAGGATTTAAAGCGATTAAAAGGATCTAAAGAGATTTAAAGGATTAAAGAGATTTAAAGAAATTTAAAAGAAATTGAAAAGAAATTGAAAAGAAATTGAAGAGAATTAAAGAGATTTAAAAAATCTAATGGATTCAAACGGATTTAAAAGGAATATTAATAGAGGGAAAGGCAGGGAAAGCAAGTGGCCAAGAAAGTGCTTGTGGTAGATGACGAAAAATTAATTGTGAAGGGGATTCGCTTCAGCCTGGAACAGGATGGGATGGAAGTGGACTGTGCTTATGATGGAGAAGAAGCCTTGGAAATGGCTAAAAAGACAGAATATGATGTAATTCTTCTGGATATTATGCTGCCGAAGCTTACTGGTTTTGAAGTGTGTCAGCAGATTCGGGAGTTTTCTGATATGCCTATCATTATGTTGACGGCGAAAGGCGATGACATGGACAAGATATTGGGACTGGAATATGGAGCAGATGATTATATTACCAAGCCTTTTAATATTTTAGAGGTAAAAGCCAGAATTAAGGCAATTATTCGCCGAAGCAACGGGAAAAAAGCCAAGGTGGAGCCAAGTAAGATTGTTGAAATTGATGAATTAAAGGTAGATTGTGAAAGCAGAAGAGTATATATTCATGATAAGGAAATCAATCTTACGGCAAAAGAGTTTGATTTACTGGAGCTTTTGATGTTCAATCCGGATAAGGTTTACAGCCGGGAAAATTTACTCAATCTGGTATGGGAGTATGATTATCCGGGCGATGTACGGACGGTAGATGTTCATATTCGTCGTTTACGTGAAAAAATAGAAAGTAATCCAAGTGAACCAAAATTTGTACATACGAAGTGGGGAGTGGGTTATTATTTTAAAGGCTAAAGATAGATTCCGTTTTTTTCGGAGCATGCGTCTTCAGGTTTTTTTTGTCATGTTCTTAATTGGTATGATACCAGTATATGTATTTTCCTTTGTCCTGCTAAATACTTATCAAACCCAGGCCATTGCCAATCGGGTGAGTGAGTTGCAGGAAAGGAGCAGTATCATATCCAATCTGTTGGTATCCGCTGGTTATTTTAATGGTACTGAGGTTGCGGATATTTCCGAGGCCAATGCGGAGATTATGCAGGTAGCAGAGGGCTACCATGGAAGGATTGTAATTGTAAACAAGGATTTACATATTCTGAAAGATACCTATAGCTTGGAAGAAGGAAAGACAATTATTTCGGAGCAGGTAATAGCCTGTTCCAGAGGAAATGCCAGTAAATACATTGATAACGAAAATGAGTATGTAGAGCTGGTAAATCCCATTATAAATTCTGCTACCAAGGAAAATGTAGGTACTATTATCATGAGCTTTTCTACTAAAAATATTTTTGCAGTATATGAAGAGGTATATCAGAAAAGTATTGTGTTATCCATTACCATTCTCATTGTGGTTTCCATTTGTGCTTATTTGTATGCAGTCTTTTTGTCTAAGCCTTTGGCAAAGGTGACGGCGGCGATTGACCATGCAACCGATGGCTATTTAGAGGAACAGGTATCCATCGGTGGATATGATGAGGTACAGAAAATAACCGATGCATTTAATCATCTTCTGGCCCGGCTTCAAACCATGGAAGAAACCAGACAGGAGTTTGTATCCAATGTATCTCATGAGTTGAAGACCCCGATTACTTCAATGAAGGTTCTCTCTGATTCTCTATTGGGACAGGAGGATGTTCCGGCTGAACTGTATCGGGAGTTCATGGTGGATATAGCAGCGGAAATTGAGCGGGAAAACAGGATTATCAATGATTTGCTTTCTCTGGTAAAGCTGGACAAGACTTCGGGTGAATTAAATATTACCCAGGTCAATATTAATGATATGGTGGAGCAGCTTTTGAAGCGGTTACGCCCAATTGCTGAAAAGCGGAATATTGAGCTTCTTTATGAGAGCTTCCGTCCGGTTATGGCAGACGTGGATGAGGTTAAGCTATCTCTTGCGCTAAATAATTTAATGGAAAATGCAATTAAATATAACTATGATGATGGCTGGGTAAGAGTCTCATTAAATGCAGATCATAAATTTTTCTATATAACCATAGTGGATTCTGGTGTTGGGATACCAGAGGATGTTCAAGGTAAAATTTTTGAACGTTTCTATCGGGTTGATAAAGCCAGGTCCAGAGAAACGGGAGGCACCGGACTGGGATTATCGATTACCAAGAGTGCCATTCTGATGCATCGTGGAGCCATAAAAATTCATAGCAAAGAAAAAGAAGGAACTACATTTACGGTGCGGATTCCTCTTAACTTTATTGCATAGGAGGGGTATCATGAAAAAACGAATTGTTTTACTCCTGTCTGCATTGTTAATATGCCTGTTTACTGGCTGCCAGAGCACCGTGGAGCCATCCCAGAAAAACAAGCAGGTGGAAGAAGATTCACAGTACTATATTTATTATCTGAATAACAATGAGAGTCAACTGGTTCGAGAACCATATGAGCCCAATGGTGTAACCATGGAGGAGCAGTTGGCGGAATACATTGAGGCATTGAAGCATTCTATTCCAAAGAACCTCACGTATAAAAAAGCATTACCAGATTACGTGGAAATCGCACCAGAGGAGAAGATTGAAAATGGACAGCTGACCCTTAACCTGGACACTGATTATCTGAACCTTACAGGTGCCCTGGAGGTACTTTGCCGAGCGGCCATTGTAAAAACGGTATGTCAGGTTGAAGGAATTGAATATGTGGAATTTGTTATCGATGGACAGCCCCTGAAAAACAGTAATGATGCTCCGATTGGCTTTATGAAAGCGGAAGATTTCATTGACAATACTGGTGGGGAAACCAAGTATATGCAAAATGCCACGGTTACCTTGTATTTTTCTGACCCATCCGGAAAATATCTGGTAAGTAAGCGGGTCAGTATCAAGCAATTTAATGGAACCATACCGCTAGAGGAGCTGGTAGTCAGCCAGTTGATCAAAGGTCCCCAAAGCATTCAGGGAATCAAAGAAGGAGAGATTCTTCCGGTCATGCCGGAAAAAACAGTTCTCAATAAAGTGATTGCAAAGGATGGAGTCTGTTATGTGGACTTTGATGAAACCTTTTTAAAAGGAGTTGAGGGAGTCAGTAATGTAACTACCATTTATTCGATTGCTAACTCATTGATAGAAATTTACAGTATTAATAAAGTACAGTTTTCAGTAAATGGAGAACCCATTAAGAAATTTGGCGAAGGATTGGATTTATCTGTGCCAATTGAGCGAAATCTCGATATTGTAATGGAAAAGGATTAGGAGTGAAACGAATATAAAACGACCATTGTTATTGTTTTTTATGTTGGTTGTATGTTTTAGTGTCTTTGCTCCGGTTTCAAAAAGTCCTCTGGACGGGACCTTTGAAATCGGAGTGGAAGGCTTTATTCGAGGGAAGATTCAAAGTATTACGAAGAAGGAAAATTCCTTTGAAATAACATTGCAGCAAGTTGCTTTTCAGGAAGAAAACAAAGCAACCATATATTTTCTAAATAAAATCTTACTGTATTCGAAAGAATCAAATCTTTATCCGGGATATGAAATCAAAGCAACCGGAACACTTATAAAATTTCAAAAGCCTCGAAATCCGGGGGAATTTAACTTTCAATATTATTATAATAGCAAAGGAATCTCCTATAAAATGCAGGGAGAGACCATTCAAATTGAAAATGCCAGGAAAAACCAGATATTGTGCTTTTTGGATTGGTGTCAGAAGAGTATGAAACGGGTTTATGACAGATGGCTGCCAGTGGAAAAGGCAGGTATTATATCGGCTATGTTTTTAGGTGAGAAAAGCCAGATTCCTGAGGATATTAGAAGGCTTTATCAGCAAAATGGAATTGGGCATCTTCTGGCAATTTCAGGGCTTCATATTACCTTGATTGGGATGGGGTTTTACAAGATCTGTATAAAGATAATAAAGTACAAAAAGCTATCCGCAGTACTAAGTATGGGAGTCATAGTTGCGTATGGGGTTATGACAGGCTTCAGCATATCCACCAATCGTGCTGTGGTAATGACTTTGCTTGGTCTTGGGGCTATTTGCCTTGGCAGAACCTATGATATGTTAACCGGGATTGCTCTCAGTGGGGCTATAATACTGATCCAAAGCCCGCTGGAAATACGAAATAGTGGATTTCTCCTTTCCTTTGGAGCGGTTTTGGGGATTTCAATAATAAGTCCAGTATTAAACGAAACGATAGACTGGGAACAGGACATTTGGAAAAGAAAAGCTCTAAGAGACTTTTTACAGAATCTGTTTGCCAGTATATCGGTACAGTTGGTTACCATGCCAATTATTTTATATAATTTTTATGAAGTGCCTCTCTATGGCATCTTAATTAATTTGATTGTAATACCACTTTTATCCCTATTGGCAGGATTAGGGCTGGGAGCAGGTCTTCTTGGCATGGTGACGATGAATGGGGCGGGAATATTTATGGGAGGGCTTTATTGGATACTGGAGCTTTATGAATGGCTTTGCCTGGGGTTTGGAAAATTACCGGGACATTCCATTGTGACTGGACAGCCCCAAATGAGCTATCTTGTGTTTTACTATGTTGGCTTGAGTGTTATCCTGCTGCTGTGGCATATATTTCATAGAAAAGCCGTATTTGGGCTAATGTTACTGTTGTTTCTGTTTCCAATATTACCTGAAAATCATGGATTTGAGATAGACTTTCTGGATGTTGGACAAGGGGATGGAATTTATATGGAAACAGAAGATGGGGTGAAAATCCTGATGGATGGAGGAAGCCTGGATAAAAAGAATTTAGGAAAATTTGTCCTTGAGCCATTTTTGAAATCAAAAGGCTGTGGAAAGGTGGATTATGTATTTTTATCCCATCTGGATGAGGATCATGTGAGTGGAATCATGGAGCTGGCAGAGCTTAAAAAAATGGGGGGAGTACAGATTGGCAAGGTGATTTTGGGTGCTGGTGTGGTAAAGGATGAGGTCCATGAAGAGGTGGTAAAAAAGCTTAAGGAACAGGAGATTCCAGTAGGTTATATAAAGGAAGGAAGCGAGGTTTCCCTGGGAAAACTGAAAATTCGATGTTTAAATCCAGTTAACTCTCCTATAAGTGTCGATCGAAATGACAATTCCCTGGTACTGGAGGTTCAGTATGAAGAATTTGATTTGCTTTTGACGGGAGATATTTCTGAGAGTGAGAGATTAGTAATGAAAAAATTATCAAAGAAGGAATATGAGGTGCTGAAGGTGAGTCATCATGGTTCAAAGTATTCTACCTCGGAGGCGTTTCTGAAAAGAGTTAGCCCTAAAATTGCTGTGATTTCATGTGGGAAAAATACATATGGGCATCCTCATCAAGAGGTTTTAGACCGATTGCGGGCATCCGGGAGCCAGGTTTTTATTACGAAGCAGAGCGGGGCGGTTATTTTGAAATACCAAAAAGGAAAGTGGACTCTTAGGGAGTTTGTAGGTTGAAAGAACGGTAAAACTGTCCTTTCAACATCTTGATTTGTACGTGCGCAGGAGCGCACAGATGGGAGTTAGTTTGAAAGAAACATATTTCATGCCTGTTTTGTGCCTAAGCGAAGCGAAAGGAATGTAGGTTAAAATGAAAAATAACAATAAATTATTGGGCTTGCTTGAAGCCCACTTAAGGGGGTACAATAGAGGGATACGGAATAGGGAGGTAAAGGCTCTTTCAATGGCAGGGCTGAGCAAAAATAAAAAATGGATTATGAAAGGATGAGAAAAAGTGAAATTTGCTAAATTAGGTGAATCAGGGATCGAAGTATCCCGGCTATGTGTAGGATGTATGAGTTTTGGTGACCCGGCCGGCAATATGCATGCATGGACCTTGAATTGCTCTGAAAGTGAAGAAATGATAAAGCATGCGTTGGGATTAGGGATAAATTTCTTTGATACAGCAAACAGCTATTCTGGCGGAACCAGCGAGGAATATTTGGGCAAAGCGATTAAAAATAATATTTCCCGTGATAAAGTAGTGATTGCAACCAAGGTATACTTTAATGAAGGAAATCTTTCCAAGGATGCCATTCCAAGAGAAGTGGATGGTTCCCTGGAACGTTTGGGAATGGATTATGTGGATTTGCTGATTATTCATCGTTTTGATTATAATACGCCAGTCGAGGAAACGATGGAAGCCCTTCATAAGGTGGTGCAGTCTGGAAAGGTGCGGGCAATTGGGGCATCTGCCATGTACGGCTATCAGTTCGCAAAGCTTCAAAATACAGCTGAGAAGAATGGATGGACAAAGTTTGTATCCATGCAGAATCACTACAATCTTATATATCGCGAAGACGAGAGAGAATTAATCCCAATTTGCAAGGAACAGGGAGTGGTTTTGACTCCATATAGTCCTCTTGCAGCAGGAAGATTGTCCCGTCCTTGGGCAGCAGATACACTGCGTAGCCAAACCGACGTTATCGCGGCAGGAAAATATGACAGTACAAAAGATTCCGACATGGAGATTGTAAAAAGGGTATCAGAGCTGGCAGAGAAACATAATTGTACGATGACACAGATTGCTCTTGCATGGCACTTTGAAAAGGGGGTTACTTCACCTCTTATCGGTGCAACAAAAGTCAAATACTTTGATGATGCAGTTGGAAGCTTTGAGATTGGTCTGAGCCAGGAAGACATCGTCTATCTGGAAGAGCCATATGCTCCTCATAAAATCGTTGGTGCATTATAGCGTTGCGCATTAGTTACTGTTCACAGGCAAGCCTGTGACAGTAACATCGCCTGCCCATTTAAAGTCGCCTGCGGCGAGGGGCAGGCTCATTGGCTGATTTTACGTGTTGGCCTCAGCCTATCAGCAAGTGATAGGCTGAGGAGTGAATAGTAACGCGCATTAGTCATTATGGTCAAAGTTATTGGAAAGGACTTGATTATTTTGATGGTAAACGGTAGAATAATAAAGAATTGTGGTTAGGGGGGTGAATATGCAGACGATAAAGGAACATATTAAAAACAATCAATTTAAGCCTGTATATTTACTTTACGGTGCAGAAGATTATTTGAAAAAGCTGTATCAGAACAAGCTAAAGCAGGGGATTATAGGCGAAGGGGATGATCTGAACTTTTCCATGTTTGAAGGGAAAGGGATTGATATCAGCGAAGTAACGGGAATTGCCCAGACTCTTCCATTTTTTAGTGAGAGACGCCTGATATTGATTAGAGACAGTGGTTTTTTAAAATCAGCGAATGATTTGGCGGAAGTGTTGAAGGAAATGCCGGAAACTACCCATATTGTTTTCGTGGAATCGGAAATAGATAAGCGGAATCGATTATATAAAGCTATAAAAGATAGGGGATACATTTCAGAAATGAATGGAATGGATGAACGGAATCTTAAGCTTTGGGTCTCTTCTCTGCTGAGTAAGGAAGGAAAGAAGATTACGGAGCAGGCAGTTACTTATTTACTAAATAAATCTGGTACAGATATGAAAAATTTAGAAAATGAGATTGAAAAACTTGTCTGTTACAGTTATAATAGAGAAGTTGTTGGAATAGAAGATATTGACGCTGTCTGCACAACACTGATTACCGGAAAGATATTCCAGATGATTGATGCGATTGGAGCCGGAAAGCAGAATGAGGCACTAAACCTTTATTATGATTTATTGGCTTTGCGGGAAAAACCAATGTCCATATTGTTTTTATTGACACGACATTTTAACATTTTACTTCAAGTAAAAGAGCTTGTGAAGAATGGCCACAGCAACAGTGAGATAGCCAGTAAAGCGGGTATCCCTCCATTTACCATCAGCAAATATCAGGCACAGGCAAAGAATTTTAAGCGTAAAAAGCTGGTTGAAATTTTGGAAAACTGTACTGACGTGGAGGAACAGGTAAAAACAGGGCGACTGATGGACAGCATGGGAATTGAGTTGCTAATTGTTAGCTACAGTAGAGTTTCGGCTTAAAAATGCGTTAGTTATTGAATGCAATGGTGATAAGATGTGGCTTTGAATTTTAATAAGTTTTCTACCGGATATCCGGTTGAAATAAATCAGGAGATGTACCCAAGAGGCTGAAGGGTCCGGATTCGAAATCCGGTAGGTCGGTTCGCCGGTGCAAGGGTTCAAATCCCTTCATCTCCGCTAAGGCATCGAAGTAAAAGCTTCGGTGCTTTTTTGCACATACAGCCGAACGTTGACTTTTGTTATAAAATTTGTCATACTATATGCAATGGGAGTGTGATGTAATGAGAACCTCTGAGATAATAAAAAAAGTCAGAGCAGAACTTAATATAACACAAGAGAGTCTGGAAATGGGTGTGAATATGCATGATAAGAGATGAATCGATTAAAAAGGGGTGTGTATTATGTCAAAGGATAACGCTATATTAAAAATGATTCGGGATACCATCCCGGATTTAATCTTTTACAAGGATAGGAACAGTGTTTATACCGGCTGCAATCCCGCGTTTGAAAAATTTGCGGGTTGCCGGGAAGACGAATTGGTCGGCA
>JAVBLX010000146.1:0-16371 GCA_031553075.1 Acetivibrio sp. | reverse complement strand
GACCAATCGGTGAGGATGATTTTTCGAGAGTACGGATGAAAAAACGTAGGTGTAGCGGGCTACACTGAGGCTTTTTCATTCGTGCTCTCGGGAAATCAGACCAGCGAATGGTCTAGTTATTTAGAAGATGGTGCACTAGCTTCGCAGGCTCGGTTCTGGTGTGAATAGCGGGTACAGCAGATGAAACAGTGATTTACTTTACGAGCACTAATTCTCAAAAAGAGTTCTTAGTAATTCAAGCTCTTCCTCAAAGTCAAACTTTTCATCGGTCTGCTGTCTCAAGAAACCATTTACTGCTGCTATTTTTTCAATGGAATAATCAATCTCGGGATTAGATCCCCTCTTATATGCTCCAATATTAATTAAATCTTCTGCCTCTGAATAGGTAGCCAGAACATTTTTTAATTTGCCGGCATGGGTTTTATGTTCTTTGGATGCAACTGCACTCATAACACGGGATATACTTTGCAGCACATCAATTGCCGGATAATGATTCTTATGAGCCATTTTCCGCGAAAGCATAATATGTCCATCCAACACACCTCGGGCGGTATCGGTAATCGGTTCATTAAAATCGTCACCGTCTACCAATACTGCATACAGTCCGGTTATGGATCCTGATTCCGCATTTCCTGCACGCTCTAAAAGTCTTGGCAGCTCCGCATATACACTTGGCGGATAGCCTCTGGATACCGGTGGTTCCCCGGATGCCAGACCAATCTCTCTTTGGGCCATAGAAAAACGGGTCAGATTGTCCATCATTAACAGGACATCCTTACCCTGATCACGAAAATATTCTGCAATTGCTGTGGCTGTCTTAGCCGCTTTATTACGAATCAAAGCAGGTTTGTCAGAGGTTGCTACCACAACAACCGAATGTGCCATACCTTCTTCTCCTAAGTCCCGCTCGATAAATTCCCTTACTTCCCTTCCACGCTCCCCAATGAGGGCAATAACATTGATTTCGGCCTTGGTATTTCGGGCAAACATCCCCATAAGGGTACTTTTTCCTACTCCACTTCCTGCAAATATCCCAATTCTCTGTCCTTTTCCCAGGGTAATCAGGCTGTCTACCGCCTTTACCCCCAAGGGAAGTACTTCATCAATTATTTTACGAGTCAATGGATCCGGCGGCATAGCTTCTACCGAATAAGGCTGTCCTCCCCGAACCGGCTGATTATCCAGGGGATTTCCCAGACCATCCAGCGACCTGCCCAACAAATCATCACTAACCATAACCTTTAAGGGCTCTCCTGTATTTTCCACCCGACTACCAGGTCCAACCCCTTCCACATTTTCAAAAGGCATCAGCAACACTCGTTCATCACGAAAGCCGATCACTTCCGCCATAATTGTCTGCCCTGATTCCTCTGAATAAATTTTACAAAGGTCATAGAGCTTTGCATTGGGACCAATGGACTCAATGGTGAGCCCTACAACCTTTACTACCTTTCCTAATACTTGAGAAAATGATTTATTTAATAATGTTTTATATTTTTCATAATTAATTGTTGCACGATCCAATGAATTACCGCCTTTCTAAGATAAAAGCCTCAGATTTTCCTTTAAAATACGAAGCTGAGCATCCAGACTGCTGTTGATTATTTTGGAATCTGCTTCAATCAGACACTGGTTTTGCGACAAGCTTTCATCCTGAATAATTTCAATCTGGCTTCCTTCCCGAACCGATGCCATTAAGGCTTCCTTCTGCCCTTCCACCGTTTCCATGTCCTCTGGTGAAACCCGCAGGACAAAACGTTCACTTTGACCTGCTTCTGTCATAGCCTTTTCCAGCAAATAAATAATAATGTCCTTCCGGTCCTTGGTTACTATCCCGGTGATTTTTTCAACTAAAGTTCCTATCATATCAGCAAAAAAAGCATCTGCTTCCTTTATCTGTTGGGCAAATCGCTCCTCCAGTCCAGCTTGCGCCTTTGAAAGCTCCGTTTCCTGGTTTCGAAGTTCCGCTTTCATGGCTTCAATACTTGCCTGTCCCTCATTAAGTCCCGCCTGATAGCCCTCCTGTTTTCCTTCTTCAAAGGCCAGATTCTTAATCGCATCTACCTGCTCATTTGCCTCCTGGATCAGTCGCTCTGCTTCTTCCCTTGCATTCGAAATAAGCGAATCCACCTCTAGGGCAATTCGCTCTCTTTCTTCTTCCTTCATTTTGTCATAACGAATCCCTGGCATTCCCTCGGAAAACCCGGCTCCATCCAGATCTCCACGAGAAAATTCGTCAGCTATATCCTGAGCAGTCTTTATATTAAGTGCTTTTAAAATTCCTTCATAAGAGGTATCACCGCCAAGTACCCGATCATCTGATCCATCTGATGACCCAATATGGCGGGTATTTCCTCTTTCCTTTGTGTGATCAGAATCAATTACCATTTTCTCTTCCTGATCAAAGTTTATATAATTCCATTTGATGATATTAGACAATAATCTCGTCACCTCCACCTCTGGAAATAACAATTTCGGCAGAGTCTTCCAGTTTACGTATTACGTTAACAATCTTCTGCTGTGCTTCTTCTACATCCTTTAGACGTATTGGTCCCATGAAGTCCATATCTTCCTTAATCATAGTTGCCAGACGCTTGGAAAGATTGTTAAAGATAGCGGTCTGTACTTCGTCATTAGAACCTTTCAGCGCCACTGCAAGCTCATTATTATCCACTTCACGCAGAACTCTTTGAATGGATTTATCATCCAGAGACAAGATATCCTCGAATACAAACATCTTGCGGCGGATTTCGTCGGCCAATTCCGGCTCTTCGATTTCCAAGGTTTCCATGATATGCTTTTCTGTACCACGATCTACGGTGTTTAAGATTTCTACGATGGAATCCACTCCACCAACAATGGTGTAATCCTGATTTACCAAAGACGCCAGCTTTTGTTCCAGCACTCGCTCCACTTCCTTTATTACATCTGGTGACGTACGGTCCATCTGGGCAATACGCTTTGCCACATCAGTCTGCTTATCAGCCGTCAGTGCAGAAATAATCTGTGCTGCCTGGCTGGAAGACAAATAGGACAAAATAAGTGCAATGGTCTGTGGATGTTCATCCTGGATAAAGTTAAGAAGCTGTGAAGCATCGGTCTTACGCACGAATTCGAAAGGACGAACCTGTAGGGATGCAGTAAGCTTTCCAATAACCTCTCGTGCCTTTTCGGGGCCCAGAGCCTTTTCCAAAATATCCTTTGCGTAGCCAACACCACCTTCGGCAATGTATTGCTGCGCCAGACACACTTCATAAAACTCATCCATAACCTGGTCCTTGATGGTTGAAGATACACTTCTGGTATTGGCAATTTCCAAGGTTAAGGTTTCAATTTCATCTTCTTTTAGATGTTTAAATATATTTGCTGATTGTTCGGGCCCCAAAGCAATTAATAAGACCGCTGCTTTTTGGACACCAGTTAACTCAGCTGCAGCCATAAGCCGTTACCCCCAATCTTCCTGCAGCCAATTTCGTAAGAGATTGGCCACTGCTTCTGGATTTTCCTGAACAAACTTTTCGATCATCGTCTTTGTTTCAGATTTGTCACTAAATTCAATATCATCCATGGTCTGGTGCTCCTTGGTCGTTGCCAACAGCTGTTCAACTGAAAGCTCTGGCTCCATTTCCGTCACCTCCATCGGAGCGGTTCCTCTAAAGATTACAAAGATCAATAAAGCAACAATGAGAACTGCCAGGATAATCATCAGATAATTGGTAACATCCAGTGGCGCTTTCTCTTTCGCAACAAATACCGGCTGCTGACGGGCAGCAATTGAAATCTTGGCTTCGGAAATGCCAGTTGCCATGGAAATCAAAGTTGTAAGCTCGGTTTTATCAACATCCAGATTGGATATATTGTTATTCTGATCAATAAAATCATCAAAAGTAATGCCTTCCAACTGTCCGGTGTCTTTTAGCCGCACCTCATTGTATTCCGGATGTTCGACTAGTATAACACTGATGGATGATTCCTCCGGCTTTACTGCTCCGATTTCATATTCGATATTACGGACTGTCTCATTGGGAAGGTAGTCATACTTGTCCAGGCTTACCTTGGAATCGCTGGAGCCGCCACTACTAAGCATATAATCTGTATCTTCTACATTGGACTCTGCTCCTGGTACACCGCCTGAGCCACTGCTTCCCTGGGAATTGTAGTTATAGCTGGAGGACAATACCCCCTGCTCCTGGCCTTCTGCCGGTGTGTATCCGGTATACCGCTCTGTCACTTTATCAAAATCAAATACAAAATTTGAAGCAATTTCAGCCTCGCTAAAGCCATATTTGAGTAGCATGGCTTCCACATTGGCTTCCAATTGGTTAATCAGTTTTTCTTTATACTCATCCTTACTGGAAATCTCACCGCCCAGACTTTCATCCTCTGCGTTGCTGTACAGAAGATTTCGATCGGTGTCCATAATCATAATATTATCCGCATTTTCATTTCCCACAGCATTGGATACCCAATTGGCTATCGTCTCTGCCTGCTTTTTGGTCATTGTGGTTTGAAGATCCAGCATGATACTGACAGACGTTTTTTCTTTTTGAGTAAATAAATTATATGTATTATCTGGTTCCGTGATATAAACCGTTGCATCATTGACACCCTCTAATTGTCTCATATAATTTCGCAAATCATTTTGAGCTGACAATCTGATTTTCTGCTGCTTTTCTTTTTCAGTGGTACTCATACTATTGGTCAAGGCCCAGTCCCAGCCAAAGTCATCAGAGTTGATACTATTTTCAGCCATCAGGTTAAGACCTTCTGTATAATTCTTATCTTCTACATAAATCGTTTTTGCATCCTGGGATTGTTTAAATGGAATATCATTCTCCTTCAGCAAGTTAACCAGTTCGACCGCACTTTCAGTGTCTTCAAACTTTGCAAGGCGAGTTCCATAATCAGGGCGGCTAAGAAGATATGCCAATAAGACAATCGTAAGAAATATGGCTAAAACCACACTAATTATGATTGTCTTCTGTTTGCTGGTATATTTATTCCAAAACTCTAAAACCTGTTCCTGAATCTGTTTCAGTCTTTCCTGCATCTTATCCCACTCCTAATTACTAGAACTGAAGGTTCATAATTTCCTTATAGGCCTCCAGAACACTATTTCGCACCGCTACGGTATATTGTAGGGATATATTGGCCTTCTGCTGTGCTACCTGAAGATCATGGGTACTTTTGGAAATCCCCAAAGAATAGTTAATTTCCTCTTCCTCTGCTTTGTTGGTCAGGCTGTTGGTTTCATTTATCATATCTTTTGCCGACTGAAACATAGCTTCAAACGAAGCATTCCGATTAAAGGTAAGCTGTGATGGTTTTAAATCATTCTGATAACGGCCGGAATCATAAATTCCCCCCACACTGTTTACGCTCATCAAGTATCCCCCTGTTTATGTAATAAATCAAATTTATCTATTTATCATTTACCTATTTATTATTTACCCATTTCCAAAGCTTTTAAAGCCATGGATTTGGTTGCATTAAATGCCGTTACGTTAGCCTCATAGGAACGACTGGCATCGATTAAGTTCGTCATCTCCATAACGGTATTAACATTGGGATAGGTCACGTAGCCTTCTGCATCGGCATCAGGATGAGACGGATCATACACCATCCTGCCCTCTGACTGGTCTTCCACAATCCGAGTCACCTTTACTCCTTTGCTCTTATCCCCAATGGCTACACTGAGGGCATTACTAAAGGTTGTGGCTGACTTTTCTTCAAACACAACCGTCTTTCTTTTATATACATTGCCATTGGCATCTCTTGTGGTATTGACGTTGGCAATATTCTGGGCGATGATATCGGTTCGAAGCCGCTGGGCGGTCATACCACTTGCACTTGTATCCAATGCACCAAAAACTGACATAAAACTACCTCCTTACACTTAACTGTTCTTGTTGAGTACCGCTCGAATCCGACTAAATTCCTGGGTCATGGAGTCCAACAGGGTATAATAACGGATCTGATTCTTGGCAAGTTCTGCACTCTCCGTATCAATATCCACATTGTTTCCATCATAGCGATAACTGAGTCCTGGATATTCTGTATAGGTAGTAGCTTCTAAGGTAGTTAAATCGACATTATTCACGTTGCTGTCCAAGGAATCGCCACCGGCAACTGCATTCATAAGATATGACTCGAACTGCACATCCTTACGCTTATAGTTTGGAGTATCATTATTTGCTATATTGTTTGATATTAATTCGTTTCGAAGCCAGCTGGCATCAGCGGCTTTGTCCAAAACATTTATGTAATTGTATGCGTTTGATCCAATCATGACTACACTCCCTTTCTACTAACCTATTATATATATAATGATTTAAAAACGCAAGATATATTTAAAAAAATATATCAGGACACAACTTCTAGTATTTATGGGATTTTTTATCTTTTCTTCCATAAATAGGAATTCTATCGACTTTTTTTGCCGATTTTATTATTTCCAAAACAAGATATAGAAAAATTTTCCAGCAAAAAAGGATTTGTTACCCATTGAGTATACAAATCCTTTTGCTTTATCAATCCATTTATTATCTTAACCTTTACTTTTATCTCAAATTTCTCCTGGATACCTTTAACATATTCGGTTATCCATCTTCATTTAACGATTACGGTAAACTTAATCCTTTAAGATTTATCCCTAATCATTTTAATTTTTAAGCTTTTTAAGCTCTTCGAAGACAACATCATTAATTACTTTAATATAAGTCCCCTTCATACCGGAGGAACGGGATTCGATAACACCTGCACTCTCAAATTTGCGAAGTGCATTGACAATGACTGATCTTGTAATTCCTACCCGGTCTGCAATCTTACTGGCTACCAGGATCCCTTCATTGCCATCCAGTTCTTCAAAAATATGGGTAATGGCTTCCAGTTCAGAAAAGGATAAGGTACTGATGGCTGATCTCACAATCTGCACTTTGCGGTTTTCTTCTGCACTTTCCTCGTTTACGGAACGAAGCATTTCCAATCCTACTACTGTGGTACCGTATTCGCTGAGGATAATATCATCAATGTTGTATTGTTCTCTTTTCTTATACAGGAATAAGGTTCCCAATCGTTCACCGGCAATATCAATTGGTGTGATAATCGCCTGGTAATCATTTACTTCCTCAAATTCAAATCCAAGGGTTGTAAGGTTGACATTTTCTTTGGTAGAAAGAATTCCCAAAAGTCTTTCATTGAGTAATTCATCTATATATCCCCCTACACTGTCTTTGATTAGTTCCTTGATTTCTTTAATATCGTCTCTGTTTTTAATCCCCAATACTTTGCCTTTTTTACTGATTACTAAAATGTTAGATTCCAATATCTCACTCAGCACTTCGCAAATATCATTGAAAACTACTTTGTGAGAGTTGTTATTGTGTAATAGTTTGTTTATCTTTCTCGTCTTATCTAACAACTGAACGCTCATGCTTTTCCTCCTTACAAACCCATCCTATATTGTCTCGATACAAAAACAATTATCATAAAACTTATAAGGAGTTTACCACAATTCAAAAAAAAAATCAACAGTTTTCACGAATTTCTATTTTTTTATCTACAATTCGCTTTTAAAAGAAAACAATTCTGAACAAATGAACAATTTAATAAATTCACAGTCCAGAATTGTAGTATGTCACTCCGCAGCTTCGTCTGCGGATACTTTGTTTTTTATATAGCCACATTTTTCATTCATACATGCCAATTTAGCACCTTTTTCAACCAGAACCTCGCCACACTCCGGACATTTTTCCCTGGATGGTTTCTGCCAGGTCATAAAACCACACTCTGGATTGTTAAGGCAGCCAAAATATTTTCTGCCTTTTTTCGTTTTCCGAATGACAATATCATTTCCACAAAGGGGGCATTCTACATCAATTTTTTCGTAATATGGTTTTGTATTACGGCAATCAGGAAATCCAGGACAAGCCAGGAACTTTCCATGAGGTCCATATTTAATTACCATATTTCTTCCACATTCTTCGCAAACAACATCCGTGGCCTCATCTTCAATATTAATCTTTTCCAGCTTTTCCTCAGCATTGTTGACCGCTTCCTCCAAATCAGGATAGAAGTTTCTCACTACCGTTTTCCAGGGGATGGTGCCATCCTCCACGCTATCCAGGAGACTTTCCAGATTGGCTGTGAAATTGGCGTCTACAATACTAGGGAAGCCTTCCATCATGATTTTATTCACAATCTCGCCGATTTCGGTCACATACAGGTTCTTGTTTTCTTTTACAATGTATCGTCTGGCCAGAATAGTGGTAATGGTAGGGGCATAGGTACTTGGTCGACCAATCCCTAATTCCTCCAGAACCTTTACTAAAGAGGCTTCCGTATAATGTGAAGGCGGCTGGGTAAAGTGCTGGCTGTTGTTATACTCTTCGACTTTAAGCTGAGTGCCGATTTCCACCGCTTTGGATAATGTGGTTTTTTCTTCCTTTTCTTCATCCGGATTATAAACTGACATAAATCCATCAAATACCAATTTAGACGTTGCTGCTGTAAAGCGGTATCCACCACCATCAATCTTTGTAGAAGATGTTTTATATTTTGCCGGTTTCATCCGGCTGGCGACAAATCGTTTCCATATCAGCTGATACAATCGGAACTGATCTCGATTTAAAGATTCTTTTACTTTTACAGGCGTCAAATCTGAATAAGTAGGACGAATCGCTTCATGAGCATCCTGAATCTTTTTCCCGGTCTTTTTATCTACTTCCTCTGTCTCCACAAAATCACTGCCATAGTTTTTGTCAATAAATTCTTTTACCGCTGCATCAGCCTCTTCGGAAATACGGGTAGAATCGGTACGTAAATAAGTAATCAAACCAATGGTTCCCATTCCCTTAATATTAACCCCTTCATAAAGCTGCTGTGCCAGACGCATGGTCTTCTGGGTGGAGAAGTTAAGGTTCTTGGAAGCTTCCTGCTGCAACGTACTGGTGGTAAATGGTACCGGTGCTTTTTTAATTCGCTCCCCTTCCTTCACATCTGTCACTTTAAATTTTGCTTTTTTTAAAGCAAGCAGAATCTGATCAAGTTCCTCTTGGGAATGGATTATCAGCTTTTCCTGTTCCGTCCCATAAAACTTAGCCACAAGTGGTTTTTTCTCACAAGGCAGTTGGAATAATGCTTCCATAGACCAGTATTCTTCCGGTACAAAAGCATTGATTTCCTCTTCCCTGTCACAGATAAGACGCAGTGCTACTGATTGGACACGTCCAGCACTTAACCCCCGTTTTACTTTTGCCCATAACAGCGGACTAATCGTATATCCAACCATCCGGTCAAGAATTCTTCTGACCTGCTGGGCATCCACCAGGTTCATATCGATTTCACGAGCTGCTTTTATAGAATTTTTTACCGCATTCTTGGTAATTTCATTAAAGGTAATTCGACTGGCTTTGCTTTCATCCAATTTTAACGCCTGCATCAAATGCCATGAAATAGCTTCACCTTCACGGTCAGGGTCAGTTGCCAGATAAACTTTGTCGGCTTTTTTAACTTCCTTCCTGAGTTTGGCGAGCAAATCACCTTTTCCCCGAATCGTGATGTACTTGGGTTCATAATCGCCCTTTACATCTACCCCTAACTGGCTCTTAGGCAAATCCCTTACGTGGCCGTTGGAAGCCAGAACTTCATAGTTCTTTCCCAGGAATTTTTTGATGGTGACCGCTTTGGCTGGTGACTCCACGATAACTAAATTATTTGACATTATACTCTCCTGACTTTCTTAAATGGATTTTATATAATAGTTTTTCACAGGCTCCTTAATATACCCCTTCAGTTCCAAAGAAACCAGTGTTTCCATGATTAAATATAAGCTTAATTCACATTCTTCCATTAGTTCATTTAGATGTTTGGGTTCTAAACAGAGCTTACTATACACCATTTCTTCGTGGTTTTCAAGCACATAATTCTTTTTTTTGTCAGAAATTTTATTTCCAGCCTCAACAAAACCATAAAAATCCAAAATGTCTTTTGGCTCAGTTACTGGGATTGCTCCTGCTTTCATCAGGTTATTGCACCCCTTGCTCAATTCATCCGTAATCCGTCCCGGCAGCACAAAGATATCCTTTCCCTGCTCCAACCCATGCTCAATCGTAATATGGGTCCCGCTTTTCTCCCTTGCTTCGATTACCAATATTCCATCGGAGATTCCGCTGATAATCCGATTGCGCTGAGGAAAATTCCAGGCTGCCGGCCATGTTCCCGGCCCATACTCCGAAAGAATCCCTCCCCGCTGGCACATCTCCTGATACAAGCGATGATGCCCCCTGGGATAACACACATCAATCCCAGAACCTAAAACACCTAACGTATAGCCCTGCCCAGACAAAGCTCCAATATGAGCATAACCGTCAATCCCTTTGGCCAGCCCGCTTATTACCTGAATGCCACTCTTTGCCAGCTCCCTTCCAAAATATTGAGCAATTTCCTTTCCATATAAAGAGCAGTCTCTTGCCCCAATAATTGCTATCGACGTTTTTCCTTCCTTGGGAAGCCTTCCTTTTTGGTATAATCCCATTGGATAATTATAAATATGACGAAGCTTTTCCGGGTATTCCTCCTCCCCGGGAGAAATAAAGCCAATCTCCTTCTGTTTTAACATTTCCAGCTCTTTGCCAGCCGTATTCCGCCATTCCTTCCCGGCAATCACCTTGATGTCCTCCCACTCCAACCATGGTATGCTTTCTATTCTCAAAGAAGATGCTTTATAGATACGTTCTGGTTCTCCAAATTCTTCCAAAAGCATCATCAGTTTTTCCCGTCGAATCCCATTTAACCCGACAAACCAATACCAGTATTCCCTCTTTTCCATAGTTTCACCAAGCCCTCCCCAATTTGATATGCTTTTTATACCTGCCAACAGATTATTCCTGCCTGTTAATCTCAGCTCCAATATTTCTTATCATTTACTCTG
Source organism: Acetivibrio sp. (assembly GCA_031553075.1). Taxonomy (GTDB): domain Bacteria; phylum Bacillota; class Clostridia; order Lachnospirales; family Lachnospiraceae; genus DIGJ01. Next base: position 5,441 of record JAVBLX010000146.1, on the reverse strand, counting down.
TAAAAGATGCTTTCTGTCAGGTGACAAACCTCGATTGTCTCACTTCTTTCCAGATCAGCGATGGTTCTGGCTACTTTAAGAATCTTGTGATATCCCCTTGCACTGAAGTTTTCCCGTTCAAAGATTTTCTCCATCAGCTCTTTACAGGCATCATTTAAGACACAATGCTTTTCCACCATCTCTGGCGTCATGCCACCATTGAATGAAATAGCTTCTCCCCGAAATCGTTTCTGCTGAATGGCTCTAGCTTTCTTAACCCGCTTTAAAATTTCTGCCGAGCTTTCCCCATTCCGTTTCTGGGTCAGTTGTTTTAAAGTAAGAGGAACGGCTTCGGCGCAAATATCAATTCGGTCTAACAATGGTCCCGATAGCTTTGCCTGATAACGGGCAATTTCTTCTCTGCTGCAGGTACACCTCCTGGTATCCGGATAGTATCCGCATCGACAGGGGTTCATCGCCCCCACCAGCATAAAATCTGCCGGGTAACGATAATTTCCTTCCGCCCGTGACAGCATAATATGCTTTTCCTCCAAAGGCTGCCTTAAAAGGTCCAATGTTTCCCGATGAAATTCCGTCAGTTCATCCAGAAACAAAACCCCTCCCGTAGCCAGGGAAATTTCTCCCGGAAGAGGTCTTCTCCCCCCACCAACCAGCCCGGCTTTGGTAATGGTGTGATGAGGGCTCCGAAACGGACGTTTCATAATGAGAAACCGATCCTTAAGCAACAGCCCCGCCACACTGTATACCTTGGTAATCTCCAAACTTTCTTCCAGACAAAGCTCCGGCATAATCGTGGGAATCCGCTGGGCGACCAGAGTCTTTCCTCCTCCCGGTGCGCCAATCATCAGCAAGTGGTGCATTCCACTCACCGCCACTTCGACTGCCCTCTTAAGCGTTTCCTGCCCAGCTACCTCTTTAAAATCCACCTGTCCCCCAGATCGGCTCTCCTGCCATAATCCTTCCAGATCTACTACCGTAGCCTCCTTCACCTGCTTTTCATTCAGATATTCCACCGCCTCCAACAAAGAACTAACGCCAATCACCTTCATACCTTTTACAACCGCACCCTCTTCCTTGTTGTTTTCTGGTACAATACACCTTTTCATACCCGCTTTTTGGGCAGCATAAATAGCCGGTAAAATTCCTTTTACCTCTGTAACTTTTCCTTCCAGATTCAGTTCTCCCATAAATAAAGTATCTTCTAATGATTGTTGGGGAATCCCCCCAAGAGCTGCCAAAATGGCAATGGCAATGGCCAGATCAAAAGCAGTTCCCTCCTTTCGAAGGTCTGCTGGAGATAAATTGATGGTAATGCGTTTGGGTGGCAGGCGGAAACCAAAGTTTTTCAGAGCAACCTTTACTCTCTCCTTTGCCTCCTTAACCTCCGAACTTAAATCGCCTACCATAGAAAAAAGAGGCAGTCCGTCGCAAACGTCTGCCTCCACACTTACGATTTGTCCTTCAATTCCCTGAAGAGCAACACAAAATGTTTTACTGTACATGTCTGCATCCTTTCTACTCCTAGAAAGGCTATCACACAATTATTATATCAAACAAATCGAATTTGTACAATATTTATTTGTAATATTTCAAAGTCTAATCAAAATAGAAATTATGCCAGTTATACATCCTTATCCAAGATTTTCTTAATCTCATCCATAAAGGTGTTTACATCCTTAAACTCGCGATACACGGAAGCAAATCGAACATAAGCCACTTGATCAAAGCTTTTTAACTTTTCCATCAGAATCGACCCAATTTTACTGCTTGGTATTTCCTTTTCTTCCAGGTTGAAAATAGCCGTTTCTACTTCATCCACCAGTCCGTTAATCTGATCCACAGAAATAGGACGCTTATGACAGGAACGGAATACCCCAGATTCAATCTTGGCACGATCATAAGGCTCTCTTATCTGGTCCTTCTTGATTACTACCAAAGGAATCGCTTCAACCTTCTCATAGGTTGTAAATCTTTTCTTACAGACATCACACTGTCTTCTTCTTCGAATCGAACTGTTATCATCCGCTGGTCTTGAATCAATTACTCTCGTGTTTTCCTCACCGCAAAATGGGCATTTCATCCTTTATATCCTCCTTAACAAAAAGAAACCGCTCTATATCAGCACTCTATTCATTATATTGAATTTACCAATATTCGTCAAGTTTTCTAAAACTTACATTTCAAAAAAACTTTTTCCACATCCACTTCCACCAACACGGTATCCTCACCAATGCATTTCACGCAGCAAAAATCAATTACATATTCATGATCCCTTCCCAGAATCCCACAAACCTTACAAGGCCCCGGCACAATGACCTTTGTTACACATCCAGTGCAAATATCAAACTCAATATCATTTATGTAACCCAGAATTTGACCATCACACAAATTCACTACTTCCTTCTGAGCCAACTGGCAAATCCGTATTTCACGACGTTCTTTTTTTTCCATTCCGATCCCTCCCTGCACGCCAAACATACACTCGTCGATCTTTTGAGCATCACTTTTTAAACCAGGTCATATCTGCGTCTGTAAAAAAACGCCTTACCACTATATATGTTACGATTTTCATTTTTGTTACAAAAAAGGAAATATTTACAAGACTATTCTAAGGTATATTTCACCCGTTTTCGTAAAAGATACTTTATATGACAACAAAGAAATGGGAGGTTTTGCAATGGCTCTTTATAAAGTTGAAATCTGTGGTGTAAACACCTCAAAACTCCCCCTGCTGGCTCCAAAAGAAAAGGAAGAACTATTCAAGCAGGTAATGGCGGGTGACAAAGAAGCACGTGAACTCTACATCAAAGGAAATTTAAGACTGGTATTAAGCATTTTACAGCGCTTTTCCAACAGCAACGAAAACATCGATGACCTATTCCAAATCGGCTGCATCGGCCTCATGAAAGCCATCGACAATTTTGACATTACCCAGAATGTAAAATTTTCCACCTATGCGGTGCCTATGATCATCGGTGAAATCCGACGCTATCTAAGGGACAACAATAGTATCCGGGTCAGTCGCTCCTTGCGAGATATTGCCTACAAAGCAATTTATACGAAGGAAGCATTACAGAAAAATTCAGACAAAGAACCTACCATTGAAGAAATTGCAAAGGCGTTAGAACTTCCGCCGGAGGATATCGTTTTTGCTCTGGATGCCATTCAGCACCCTCTATCCTTATATGAACCTGTCTATTCAGAAGGTGGTGACACCCTATATATTATGGATCAGGTCAGCGATAAGAAAAATAAGGAAGATAACTGGGTCGAAGAAATTTCCCTCAAAACAGCAATTAAACGGCTGCCTCAGCGGGAAAGCAATATTATTAAGCTGCGATACTTTGAAGGAAAAACCCAAATGGAAGTAGCTGAGGAGATTCAGATTTCACAGGCGCAGGTTTCCCGGTTGGAGAAGTCGGCATTGAAAAATATGAAGAATTATCTTACGACGAAATAATTTTTTGAGAGATTAGAACCCGGATGCTGAATAAGGCCTGGCTCGAGCGGGAGGCGGCATGGGGATATAATCCCTCTAACACTCTGCCCACTCCATTGAGCCCCTTAAAGACGAGATGCACTCCCCTTTAAGGGGCCAATGGAACAGTTCCTTTCCTTATGCCTCCAACCGAATCATCTCTTTTTTCAGACGTTTAATAATTTTCTTCTCCAGCCTGGATATATATGATTGGGAAATCCCCAAATAATCAGCTACTTCCTTCTGAGTCCTCTCATTTCCGTCCTTCGTATTGATTCCAAACCGCAGCTTTATAATCACCTGCTCCCGCTCCGATAACTTATTCAAAGCCTTATTTAGTAGTGCTTTATCTACCTCTTCCTCCAGATTCCGATAGATAACATCTTCTTCCGTTCCCAAGATGTCCGATAGAAGCAATTCATTTCCATCCCAATCCACATTTAATGGTTCATCAATAGAAACCTCCATCTTAGTCTTATTATTCCGCCTTAGGTACATCAGTATTTCGTTTTCGATACACCGCGATGCATAGGTTGCCAGCTTTATGTTTTTGTCTGGATTAAAGGTATGGATGGCTTTAATAAGCCCAATTGTGCCTATGGAGATCAGGTCTTCCACACCGATACCCGTATTGTCAAACTTTTTTGCTATGTAAACCACCAGGCGAAGATTATGTTCTACCAATACGGCTTTGGCTTCATCGTCCCGGCTGGTACCTAGTAATTCTAACATTTCCCACTCTTTATTTGGCTCCAGGGGAGCCGGTAGTATTTCTGCCCCTCCGATATAATGGATGTCTCCTCTGTTTTCTCCCATTTTCTGCCGAAAGTCAGGAATGACCCGGAATTGAAATTTGTTTGGTATTGATATTTTAATTAACACGTCTCATCCTCCTATTTTCTTATTCTGTCATGAATGCCTCATGTAATATAAACTGATATTGTCTGGTGACAGATAGATTGCCGTCTTTTACGGCTATCAGAACGTTTTCTTTCACCCAATTATGCTTTTCTCCATGTATAACTAATTTTTCAACCTTTATAGCAGGAAGCATACCGTGGTCTTTTCCAATGGAATGAAACGGTATCCATTGAAGCATTTCCTGTTTTTCCATAATCCCCGCCAGCTGGTCCCTTTCCCCCAGCATAACCGGTCTTCCAAAGAAAGGATCACGAAGCTGATTCCCCGTATCCAAAAGTGCCATTCCTGATACACTCATTCCATCCGACTGCACTTCAATAAAGTAAAGATTTTTTTTCACCCGGGCAGTCTCATAAAACCGTTCAACCAATCTACTCATCCCTAATCCGGCAAGAAAAACAGCCAAAATCACCTGCCAACCCTTCACTTCCATCACACCATGCTCTTTCAAAAACAAAAGAGCTCCACCAACCAGCAAATTAAAGCCCAAGAAGTAAACAAAACTGGCAACCGTCTCCTTTATCGTCATTTTAGGAAAAGAAATCAGAATCATCAAAAGACCGCAGGGCAAATAAAAAACCGGAACCTGAAGCGCATATAGAACCGCTCCCAAAGCGCCAATCCCACTGCCTGCTATGAATCGTACTATGCTTTTTTTCTTTCTTGCCATTTTTCCAAAGAAAAACAATAATATGTAATTTACAATGAAATTAAGTAAAAAAAGCATATCCGGATAAATAACGTATCCCAATGCTCACCTCCATCTTGAGGATGTACTCAGTATACACATGTTTCACCGAATATGTTGTCACAATTTGTAAGCTTTTTCACGAAAACGTTCCCCTTTTTTCGAGGATTTTTTTATTGAAATTATTTTGCAATCCTCCCAATATCAGCTCCCCCAGCAACCTACAAATAGCCGAAAGAGTGGGTGGATAAACAAATCCCGGGAAACGATTGCAGCGGAGACGTTTATACACCCACACATTCGGCGAGTTTGAGGTTGGGGGGGGGGGGGGTATTTGGTGGATTGCAAAATAAA
>JAVBLX010000064.1:0-5491 GCA_031553075.1 Acetivibrio sp. | reverse complement strand
CATAAAATAGCCTAACGAGCGGGTGTATGTGTGCCCCCCCGCACCGGCTTCCTTGGAGCCACTCATCCACCCGCTCTTTCGGCGTTCGCAACCTAGATTTCAGGAGCGTCCTCTTGGCAACTATACACAAATTTAGGCAGTGGAGACTGGTACTTTTGAAAATTAATATATTATAAAGCTGGAGGAGATATGGAGAAAATATTAGTAATTGCAGAGAAACCTTCCGTTGGAAGAGATATTGGTAGGGTTTTAAAGTGTGGCAAGAAGGAGAATGGTTATCTGGAAGGGGATAGGTATGTTGTGACTTGGGCCATGGGGCATTTGGTTGAGCTTGCGGATCCGGAGGGATATGATAATCAGTTTAAGGAATGGAAGATGGAACATTTACCGATTATTCCGGAGCATTGGAAGCTTGAGGTGATGAAGCAGACTGGAAAGCAGTATAATGTGGTGAAGGGATTGATACATCGGAAGGATGTGGGTGAGATTGTTATTGCTACGGACGCTGGACGTGAAGGTGAGTTGGTAGCTCGGCTCATATTGGAGAAGGCGAAGGGGAATAAGCCGATTAAGCGGCTTTGGATTTCTTCGGTGACGGATAAGGCGATTCGGGAAGGGTTTGCGTCGCTGAAAAATGGACGAGAGTATGAGAATCTGTATCATGCGGCTATGTCGAGAGCAGAGGCTGATTGGCTGGTGGGGATTAATGGGACCAGGGCATTGACTTGCAAATATAATGCACAGCTTTCTTGTGGACGGGTGCAGACACCAACTCTTTACATGATTAAAAAACGAGAAGATGAGATAAAGGGATTTGTACCAAAGAGTTATTATGGATTGTCGGCTACGGGGCAGGGGCTTGTTTTGACTTGGAGTGATGGGAAATCTAAGAGTACGTCTTCTTTTGATCAGGAGAGAATGGATGGGATTCTAGGGAAGATACAGGGGAAAAATGGGGTTGTGGTTGGTGTCGAGAAAATGCCGAAGAAAACCTATGCACCGTTGTTATATGATTTGACGGAGCTTCAAAGGGAGGCTAGTAATCGGTTTCATTTTTCTCCTAAGGAAACTTTGAATATTATGCAGCGGTTGTATGAGAATCATAAGGTGCTTACTTATCCTAGGACGGATTCTCGGTATTTGACGGAGGATATTGTTGATACGTTTAGGGACAGGTTGAAGGCGTGCAGTGTGGGTCCTTATCGTTCTTTGGCTGGGAGGCTGGTGAATCAGACTTTTTCTAAGAAGGCTTCCTTTATTAATAATAACAAAGTGAGCGATCATCATGCGATTATTCCAACCGAGCAATTTGTTCAGTTGGATCATATGACAGTGGAGGAACGGAAGATTTATGATTTGGTGGTGCGGAGATTTTTGTCAGTTTTATATCCACCTTATGAATATGAGCAGACGACAGTGACCGTGGATATTGGCGATGAAACATTTCTTGCCAGAGGGCAGGTGGTGAAACAGGCTGGATGGAAGGAAATATATGCGAATAATTCAGATGGAGCTTCTTTGAGTAATGGCAATTTTCTGTGGAGTGAAGATGACTTTGATGTGGATGAGGAAGATTTCGAGCCTGGTTTGGGACATGGAAATGCTACCGGGAATTTACTGGGAAGGCAGACGTTGCCAGAAGTGAAAAAAGGAATGGTTCTTTCCAATCTTAATATCAAGAGAACGGAAGGGAAGACCAAACCACCGGCTCCTTTTAATGAAGCAACACTTCTTTCGGCGATGGAGAATCCGGTGAAATATATGGAATCAAAGGATAAGGAGCAGATAAAGACGATTGGAGAAACTGGTGGATTGGGAACGGTTGCTACCAGAGCGGATATTATTGAAAAGTTATTTAATAGTTTTCTGATTGAGAAGAAGGGGAACGATATTTTTGTTACTTCAAAGGGAAAACAGTTATTAGAGCTTGTTCCAGAGGATTTGAGGAAGCCGGAGCTTACGGCGGATTGGGAAGTGCGGCTTTCAAAAATTGCGAAGGGACAATTAAAAAGGGATGTCTTCATGGCGGATATTCGGGAGTATACCAAAGAACTGATTGGGGAAATTAAATCGGGAGAGGGTACTTTCCGGTATGACAACTTAACCAATAAGAAATGTCCGGAATGCGGGAAAAAACTGCTGATGGTAAGTGGTAAGAACAGTCGCAAGCTGGTGTGTCAGGACCGTGAATGCGCATATCGGGAGACCATTGCCCGAGTAAGTAATGCAAGATGCCCAGTTTGCCACAAGAAAATGGAAATGCAGGGAACGGGGGAAAAGCAGCAGTTTGTCTGCGGATGTGGTTATAAGGAACGGTTGAATGCTTTTCAGGAAAGGAGGAAGAAAGAAGGGGGCGGTGTTTCAAAAAAGGATGTGGCCAAGTATATGAATCAGCAGAAAAAGGATGCGAAAGAGCCAGTGAACACAGGGATGGCAGATGCTTTGGCAAAATTAAAGCTATAAAATGGCAGACGGTAAGAAAAAGCAACGAAGAGATTGCATAAAACCCCTAAAACTTTATGGTGGAGAATTCTTGAAAATACCCCCCTTCTATACCAGCTGCTTGCTAAGGTCTGCTGGCTTGCTGGCATAAAAGGAAAACCATATGGTTTGTTGGCTTGCTGGCATAAATAGGAAACCTATTTGGACTGCTGCTTCATTGCGTGATAAAGTGCCCCGTATAGATTGGCATCTGAGGTAAGTTGGCCCTTTTTAACCTTTATGTCAAAATCATTTCTGTCAAATAAAACCATCTGGAGCATTATTGGGTTACTCATAATTTTTTCGGGAATATTCTTTAAGTGTCGGTTAATTCCTTCGATAATCCGATCCTGTTTTGCCAGTCCACCGGTAACGACGATACAATCTAAATCCAGAAGCATGGCAGAGTTAAAAATCACTACAGCAATTGATTCACAGTATTTTTCAAGCAAGCCTATGGCAGCCGGATCGCCTTGCTCTACAAATTCAAAAAACTTCGGTCCGGAAATTTCTGGGAATGGAATCTGTTTTGCATTGGCAAACATATATAAGACCCCAAGAAAGGAAGTGGTAAGTCCGCTAATTTCGCATTTTTCAGGACTGTATTCACTGAGCATGCCAAATATCATAGCAGCATTCCGGCGGGAACCTTGGTATCGCTCGCCGTTGAGAATCAGGCCGCCGCCCATGCCGGAGCCAAGAACCACACCCATCATATTTTGGGTCCCTTTTCCGGCACCCATCCACCACTCGCCTAAAGCAGCAGAAAACCCATCGTTTTCAATGGAAACAGGAAGCCCGGTCCGAGATTCTATTTCTTCTTTTAAATTTACATCTTTGAGAATATCCATAGTATAAGAACGATAGGTATTGCCATCGGGATGCATTCTTCCGTTGGTACTGATAGCAATTTGCTTCACCTGCTCCTTATATTGATCTGCCACCTTCACAAGATTCTTCAGATAATTTTCCTTTGAAGAATAGTCAGTAGGAACGGAAGACTGAGAAATGATATTGCCAGACTCACTCATAATTCCATACTTTGTGTTGCTTGCCCCAATGTCAAAAACTAAATAATTCATGACGATACCTCCTATACATTATAAAGTTATTCGGTTGTTACAAATTAGCAGCCGCTATCCACACCAGAAACCTGCCTGCAAAGCTAGCCGTAGGGACCACTACGCCGTCGCTTTGCAGACACGCTTCTGATGCGGATATCAGGCACTCTTTGCACACGAACTTACGATGCGGTGCACTAGAGTGTCTCACCATTGTTCTCGATTACATGCTTAAACCAGTCAAAGCTTTTCTTCTTGGAACGTGCCAAGTCTAATAAATCATCATCGGTCCGATTGACATAGATGAATCCATACCTCTTTTTCATTTCACCTTGAGAACTTAATATATCAATAGGACCCCAGGATAAAAAGCCCATCAAATCAACTCCGTCTTCACACACAGCCAGCTTTAACTGCTCAAGATGGTCACGGAAATAATCAATCCGGTAATCGTCTGCCACATAGCCATTTTCATCTGCAGTTTCATCCACTCCAATGCCGCATTCAATGGTAAATACAGGGAGCTGATAATGGTCATAGATTTCCTTTACACAGGTACGAAGTCCAACCGGGTCAATTGTCCAGCCCCATTCCGTTTCAGTCAGATAGGGATTCTTCTCCTTCTTTGCACTGCCGCCGCCCAGGAAGCTGCTAAAAAGGACCTCTAAAAAGTCTTGATTGCCGCCGGCTATGTTGGCTGACATGTAGTAGCTGTGTGCGAGAAAGTCCATCTTGCCACTTCTCAGATACTCCAAATCACCCTCCAAAATACAGGCAGTAGCATGAACGGAATCCCATTGCTTCCATAAATCACCGGGATAAGCCCCCTTTGCCAGAACATCAAGGGTTTGATAATTATAAGAGCGATTCGCCTTCTGAGCTGCCAGGATGTCCTCTGGTTTGCAGGTTGCAGGGTAAATAGGCATAAAATTTACCATGCCGCCAACTTGGGCATGTGGAGCCAAATCATGTACAAGATGTGCGGTTGCAGCGGAGGAAAGAAACATGTGGTGCATGGAAGCTGCCAAAATTTGCTGCCTTTTTTCTGGAGCAGTCTCTTTTGGAAGCATCATTAAGGTTACCAGAACGGCAGCGTTTTGCTCATTAAAAGGAATGTAGTATTTTACCCTTGGACCAAAATGCTTGATAACGATCTCTGCATATTTTTCAAATGCCTCATAGGTATTCCGAGAAGACCAGCCGCCATACTTTTTTAATAATGTCAGTGGCATGTCAAAATGATGGAGACAGACCACGGGTTCAATATTATACTTCAGAAGCTCGTCAATAACGTTGTCATAAAACGCCAGACCGGCTGGGCTTACTTCTCCCTCTCCATCAGGAAGGATTCTTGCCCAGCTTAAGGAAAAGCGATAAGCAGTAAAGCCCATTTCGGCAAAAAGAGCGATATCCTCTTTGTATCGGTGATAAAAATCAATCGCAACCTTCCAGTCTGAAACACCTGGTTTTTTCTCTCGAACATCATAGACAGTCATGCCTTTACCGTCTTCGTCCCAGGCACCTTCTGTCTGCATGCTGGAAACAGAGCCGCCCCATAAAAAGTTTGCCTTAAAAGTAATCATTTTAATACCTTCCTTTTTACATCGTAGTAGTTATTTACATCCCTTTTCCAAGGATTATTATTTCATATAAGTTTTTTGGATTAATTGAAAAAATCATATATCTTTGTAAAGAATTATGTTATATGTGAAAATAATATCATCTTTTGAGTATTGCGTCAAGTCAATTGTAAACATTAAGGTGAATTGTCTGACATTTATCCGCTGTTCACCCTATTGAAACAACTGTCTTGGGAGTTAGGTGTTAAACTGGGTTGTGAAAACCGGACGCAACCCAGGAAAGGTTCGGCGGGAACGTGGGGGATGGGATGGAAAAAAATCCACCTTCGCAGGGCAAGAAGGTCTAGGGCAAAGCATCTGGACTGTGGC
>JAVBLX010000225.1:0-14773 GCA_031553075.1 Acetivibrio sp. | reverse complement strand
AAATGAATTCAGCATTGGCTATCTGGGAGTGAAAAGGCTTTTGGATGAAGTGGATGGTGACAATGAAGACCTGGAAAAGCAAGTGGAGTTCAGAGCGATAACGAAACGGGACATGTATACCATGAACAATCAGAAGCTGTTATTTCCATTTGTAAAATAGGAGGGAAGCGGAGATGAAGAGTAAAAGAAAACGATACCTCAGGCTGGTGGCATTACTGATTTGCCTTTGCTGTATAACTGGCTGTTCCTATCCTTATAGCTTTGGAAAACAGGCGGAAAAGAAAGAAAGTATCCGGGTTGGAATATGCATATATGATGAATATGATTCTCTAATGGTCGATATGGTATCCTATTTGAGCGCATGGCAGAAGGAGCTGGAGCTGGAAACTGAGACTACCATCAGCTTGGATGTGGTAAGTGCGGGAGGAAGTCAATTAAAGCAGAATGACCAGGTGGAGCGGTTTGCGGATAAAGGGTATGATGTGGTTTGTGTCACTTTGGTGGATCGTACAGATGCTACCACGGTTATTGATAAAGCAAAAAGTGTCGATATGCCAGTGGTCTTTTTCAACCGCGAGCTGGTTGAAGAGGACCTGGAACGGTGGGATAAGCTCTATTATGTGGGGATAGATCCGAAAGAAGCTGGGCAGATGCAGGGAAAGATTGTGATAGATGCTTGCCGGCAGCGTTTTGAGGAAATTGATAAAAATGGAGACGGTGTGCTTCAATATGTTATTTTAGAAGGAGAACCCAACCATCAGGATGCCATTGTACGGACCCAGACCTCGGTAAGTACCATTGAGGCAGCAGGATATAAGCTGGAAAAGCTTGGGGATGAAATTGCCAACTGGAATCGAACCCAGGCGAAGACTAAAATGGGCAGTTTGATGGAGCGGTATCCTTATCAAATTGAAGTGATCATTTCCAATGATGATGATATGGCATTGGGTGCTCTGGATGTACTGGGAACCAGAAGCATTGAGAAGCGTCCTCTGATTGTAGGGGTGGATGGAATGGCAGAGGCGCTGGAAATGGTGAAAAATAAGTATATGGAGGGAACGGTTTACAACGATGCCAACGGTCAGGCCGAGGCCATCATGAAACTTGCCTATGCTCTTGCTATGGAGGAGAAAATCCCAGATGAAGTCCATATAAAAAATGAAAAATATGTCATTCTGCCTCATCAAATCATTAACTATGGAAATGTTCAAAGATTTATTACGAAAAATACAGGGAAATAGAGCGAATATAGAAAAGAGTGCCGATGAATCAGGAAAAAAATGGGCACTCTTTTGTTAATTTGAATAATTTTCATGGTGGAAAGAAGAATTTTATATGTAATTTGTCTTAAAGAACGAATATAATTACCAATGTAATCATCAAAAGAAGCCAAAAAAGGCTTCGATTAATTTTTAGAGGAGGATTTTTTTATGAAAAGAAAAGTACTTAGTCTGTTACTTAGCGTAGCAATGGTAGCAACTCTGGCTGTAGGCTGTGGAAATAGTGCAGCTCCAACTACATCAGAAACACCAGCAGCAGAAACACCGGCAGCAGAAACACCAGCAGCGGAAACACCAGCAGCAGAAACACCAGCAGAAACCGGCAGTGGCAAGACCGTTGGTGTAGCAATGCCTACCCAGTCATCTGAAAGATGGATTAACGACGGTGCTAACATGAAAGCACAGTTGGAAGCATTAGGATATACAGTAGATTTACAGTATGCAGAAGATGATGTTCAGGCACAGGTTTCCCAGATTGAAAACCTGGTAGCAAAAGGTGTAGATTGTCTCGTAGTAGCAGCTGTAGACTCTGCCGCTTTAGTAAATGCTCTTGCTCAGGCAAAAGCAGCTGGAATCCCAGTAATCGCATATGACCGTTTGTTAATGGATACCGACGCTGTTTCCTACTATGCAACCTTTGACAACAAAGCAGTTGGAACCTTAATGGCTCAGTATGTAGAAGAAAAAATGGATCTTGCAAATGCAGCAGCTCAGGGAAAGACCTATAACGTAGAATTATTCATGGGTTCACCAGATGATAATAATGCATATTTCGTATATGATGGAATTATGGAAGTAATTCAGAAATACATTGACAGCGGTGTTTTAGTATGCCAGTCAGGACAGATTGATTTCCAGAGCAATAACACTCTTCGTTGGTCTCAGGAAGCTGCTCAGCAGAGATGTGAAAACATTTTAACTGCTAACTATGCAGACAAGACTTTAGACATTGCAATTACTGCTTATGATGGATTAGCTTATGGTGTTCGTTCCGCAGTTGAAGGTGCTGGATACAAGGTTGGCGAAAAATGGCCATTAATCACCGCTCAGGATGCTGAGACTATGGCTTGTAAGAATATCTTATCCGGACATCAGACTATGTCTATCTGTAAAGATACCAAGATTCTTGCTCAGAAATGTGTTACCATGGTTCAGGCTGTGTTAGAAGGTTCCGAACCAGAAATCAATGACACAACACAGTACAATAATAACGTATTAACCGTTCCTTCTTATCTGTGTGTTCCAGTTGCAGTTGATAAGGATAACCTCAAAGAAGTAATTGTAGACGGTGGCGTTTATTCAGCAGCAGACATTGGTCTATAAAAGTGTGAAAGATACCAAAGCACAGTGTCTCAGAAGTTCTAAGTTACGCACTTGACTAATAAAAATTTAAGGGGGCGGCGACTCGGTCGCCGTCCCTTTGAATGTATGGATTCCTTGTAAATCAAGGAAGAAGAAAAAAGGAGATGAGAGTAAATGTCAGACATTATTCTGGAAATGAACCACATTACCAAGGAATTCTCTGGTGTAAAAGCGTTGGATGACGTTTCTTTTAAGGTAAAGCGGGGAGAAATTCATGCTCTTTGCGGAGAGAACGGAGCGGGGAAGTCCACTCTTATGAATGTCCTTTCTGGCGTGTATCCTTATGGTGAATATTCCGGCGACATTATATACAATGGAGAAGTCGGTCAGTTCCATAAGATTAAAGACAGTGAGGGAAAAGGAATTGTTATTATCCATCAGGAATTGGCTTTAAGTCCCTTCCTGTCTGTTGCAGAAAACGTGTTTATCGGTAACGAGCAGAAGTCCATGAAAGGTGTCATTAACTGGACGGAAACAAGAAGCAAAGCAAAAGAAATGTTGTCAAAAGTTGGACTTGAAAATGAAGATGTGAATGCTCCTGTAAATTCTTTGGGAGTTGGAAAACAACAGTTAATCGAAATTGCCAGAGCTATGGCAAAGAAGGTAGAACTGCTGATTTTGGATGAACCGACAGCAGCTCTTAATGACGAAGAAAGTAAAAAGCTTCTGGATATTATGCTGGAGCTTAAGGAACAGGGAATTACCTGTATCATTATTTCACATAAATTAAATGAAATCAGTTATGTAGCAGATGCCATTACTATTATCCGTGATGGTAAAGCCATTGAGACTTTGGTAAAGGGAGTGGAAGACTTCTCTGAAGACCGGATTATCAAGGGCATGGTTGGACGTGAGCTGACCAATCGATACCCAGAGCGGAATCAAAAAGAATGTAAAATCGGTGATATGATTATGGAGGTTGAAGGCTGGAATGTTTATCACCCAGATGATGCCGATCGTAAGATGATCAGTGATGTTTCGTTCAAGGTGCGTGCGGGTGAAGTAGTTGGCTTTGCCGGACTGATGGGCGCCGGCCGGACGGAGCTGGCCATGAGTATTTTTGGCAGGGAGTATGGCCAAAAGATTTCTGGCACAATCAAAATGCATGGACGAACGGTACATATTAAAAACGTGAAGGATGCCATTAAGAACAAGATTGCATATACATCGGAAGACAGAAAGACCTATGGTCTGGTATTGATTGATGATTTAAAGCATAACATGACCATGGCAGCCATGCGAGAGTTCTTTTCCAAAAAAGGTGTTGTTGATAAAAACGAAGAAATTGTAAAAGCAGAAGAATATAAGAAATTGATTAATATAAAAGCAAACTCCATTAATCAACCGGTAGGTTCCCTGTCAGGTGGAAATCAACAAAAGGTGGTTCTTTCCAAATGGATGCTGACCCAGCCAGATGTATTAATCCTGGATGAGCCAACCAGAGGTATTGATGTAGGAGCAAAGTATGAGATTTATTGCGCGATTAATGATATGGCAAAGGCTGGAAAAGCAATTATCGTAATTTCCTCCGAAATGCCGGAATTAATTGGAACCTGTGACCGGATTTATGTTATTAACGAAGGAGAAATTGCAGGAGAGCTTAACAAAGAAGAAGTGTCACAGGAAAAAATCATGGGCTGCATTATGGCTCATAATAGACGATAGTATGCGCAGGAGCGCGCAGATAAGGAGCTTAATATGAAGACAAAGAGTAAAATGAATATTGATTTGAAGCAATATGGTATGTTTGTTGCTTTAATTGCAATCTTTTTAATATTTTATGTTCTGTCCAAGGGGGCAAATGCAACCCCGGTTAACATTAACAACCTGATTATGCAGAATGGTTACGTTGTTATCTTGGCAACGGGTATGTTGCTTTGTATCTTAACTGGTAACATTGACCTTGGTGTTGGATCTGTTGTTGCATTATGCGGTGCTTGTGCGGCGATTATAGTAGTGGATATGGGGATGCCAATCTGGGTTGCTTTCCTGGCAGCGCTGGCGATTGGTGCATTAACAGGTGTTTTCACCGGATTTTTCATTGCGTTTTTAGGAATACCACCTTTCGTTGTTACACTGGCAACCATGTTAATGGGCCGTGGACTTACCTATACCATTTTAAAGGCACAGACCAAAGGCCCATTGCCAGAGGATTATGTAAAAGTAGGTGCTGGATTTTTACCAACCATTAAGGTGCCTTTCGGAGCGGGAACGCTGGATTTGATGTGTATCTTTGCTGCTTTAATTGCAACTGTTTTACTTATTTTCTTTGAAATGAAAAACAGAACCACCAAGAAAAAATATAACTTTACAATCGAACCTTTATGGCAGATGGCACTTAAAAATGCGATTATCCTGGGAATTGTATGGTTCTTCTTTACCAAACTGGCAAAATATAACGGTATTCCAATCGTTCTTATCATTATGCTGGTGCTGGTAGTAATCTATCACTTTGTTACAAGTAAGACCGTAGCCGGACGTCAAGTATATGCACTGGGAGGAAATGCAAAAGCAGCAAGACTTTCCGGTATCAATACGAAGAAAGTATTCTTCTGGGTATATGTAAATATGGGAATGCTGGCCGGCGTAGCTGGAATCGTATTATCTGCCAGAAATGCTTCCGCAACACCAAAGGCTGGAGATGGCTTCGAGTTAGATGCGATTGCTTCCTGCTACATTGGTGGAGCAGCTGCAGCGGGTGGTGTGGGAACCATCGTTGGAGCCGTTATCGGAGCGTTCATCATGGGTATCTTAAACAACGGTATGTCCCTCATTGGATGGACGACTGACGTGCAAAAGGTTGTAAAGGGAATTGTTTTATTAGGAGCTGTAACATTTGACTTGATATCTAAGAGAAAAAAGATATAATATAGATAAGAGGAAAGACGATTGCTAATGAGGGGATTAGTAATCGTCTTATAGCCTTATTGACCGTATAACTTTTCAATCAGAAGAAATGAGGTGCGAGTATGCGAAAGAATTTATTTTCAGTTAATTTGCCGAAGAAGTCCAGTTTGCCGAAGAAGTCAATTTTAGCTGGTTTTCCCAAGAAGTCAAATTCAGTTGAAGTACCTAAGAAGTCAATTCCAGCCAGTTTGGCAAAAAGTTTATTTTCAGCCAGTATCGGCAAGAGAATTACTTTTTTAATTGGATTTATCATTGCTGTCCTATTGTTTCTATTAATCTTTTTTGTCAAACAAAGCTATGATTATAACAACCAGTACGTACAGATTTTGGACAATCTTGTAAAGATTAATTATATAACAGGTAAAACGGAAAAGCAGCCAAAAACAGTGGGAAATATGTGTGCTTTTGGTGGTAATATAGCGGACTCAGGAGAGGTGGAGGTTGTGGAACAACTTAAACCATACGTAGAAAGCATCCGGGAAAATATCGGAAGTGACCCAATTTATAAGCAGAACCAAACCATGTTAGATTCCGTTGACCAGTATGTAACCAATTATGTGAGCAACTTTGAGCAACTGGTCAAAGTTTGTGGAGATAACTATACTTCTGCGGGCGGTGAATATGCACAAAAGATGCAAGCAGAAGCAGGATTTATCAAGTCTTATGCAACGTCTCTGATGCAGTTGGAGTTGGATCGAAGCAACCAGCTGGAAGACAAGATAAGCAGGAGCTTCCAAAAGCTGATTATGGCTGCAATTTTCATCGTTTCTGCCGTTATTATCATAGTAATTGCAATGACCATGGTGATAATAAGACGCACCATTATAAAACCAATTGGACTGCTGAAGAACAATATTGCCATTATGGCAGACGGCGATCTGACTGGAGAAGAGATTGTTTTGAATACAAAGGACGAGTTGAAGGATTTGGCAGTTGCTTTTAATGTCATGAGCGCTAACCTGAAAAGTATTATCTCACAGGTACACTGCTTAAGTATTGAAGTTGGTGATGCGATTGAAACGGTTACAGTTAGTGCGGATGAAAATGCCAGCGGAAGTGCTGCAATTACTCGCTCTGTTGAAGGAATTTCAGAGCGGATTATTATTGAGCAGGATGAGTCCAATCACATTGAACGGGAGCTTGAAGATTTGATGCAGATATCAGAAAGCATCAATGAGAAAATCCAGCGAATTTCCAACAATGCAGATACCTCTCTTCAAAATGCCATCAGCGGTAACGATGCCATGAGTATCTATATGAGTCAGCTGGAAGGGCTGAATGTGGTTATGAACGAAGTGGCCGGAATTGCTGGAGAATTAAGCATCAGTGCCAATGAGATGAATCATATTCTTAATTCCATTACCGAGATTGCCTCCCAGACCAATCTGTTATCCTTAAATGCTTCCATTGAAGCCGCAAGAGCTGGTGAAGCAGGAAGAGGTTTTGCAGTTGTAGCAACGGAAATTCGTAATCTGGCAGAGAATTCCTCCCAGTCAGCAAAGCAGATTGGAAATATTATCAAGCGGGTACAGGATTATGCGGTTCATATGTCTAAGAAAATGGAAGAAGGCATGGATCAGATGACCAAAGGAAACGAGCTTGCCAACAGCACTCAGAATCGCTTCTCAGAAATTAAAGTAGGAACCAAGGTCGTAGACGAAGATATCCGCAGTATGATGGAAGACTTACAGGCACTTTCTAAAATTACCGTGAAGGTAAGCAGCAACGTAGAGAGCATTAATAAGACCATCGGTGACAATGTAAACGAGATGAATGTGATTTCCTCCAATGTGTCAGAGCAGGCTGTAAATCTGGAAGAAGTGTCTGCAGCATCCAAGAAGATTTCAGAGCAGGTAGCAGATTTACGTTCGCTGGTTTCAGAATTTAAGATTTAATTAATTTAGTGAAGGAAGAAACCATTGATTTTATCTGATTTTTCAATATAATAAAGTTATAACCTAAATGAGAGGGTCGTTGATCCTCTCATTTCTTATAAAAAGTTATGGAGATAATTTAATACTCAACTTTAAATATTTATGGGGGAAAAATTTAATATTCGATTTTAAATATTTTCACAAGTGTTGGGAATATACTTATTGTAAGAGCAACATGGAGAACGGAGGGATATAAGGTGGTGCTAGGGAAAAGAGAACCTGCATGGGAACGGGAATGGAGACTCCTGATACAGAAAGAAGAGCAGTTTGGAAAGAAACAGATGGCGGTTAAGACTTCATTTATAAACGAGAAGCTGGAAAAGGTAGTTCCCATGGCTCTTAAGGAAAAATTGGACTTGGCCTTTTACAAAGCCTTTGAGGTGGTTTTTGAAAAAGGGACTGTGGTAATTGAAAAGACATATTCCAAAAGCCAGGCAGAGCAGGACTACAAGGTAAATGAGTTTGCCGCAGATTTGAAGCAGGACCGAAAAAGTGTAAGAGCCTTTTCACGTCAGGCGGGAACTGCCAACATGAAGAACCTGCTGGTATCTGGCGTCGAAGGAATTGGATTGGGGGTTCTTGGTGTGGGGATTCCAGATATTCCGCTATTTACGGGGCTTTTACTAAAAAGCGTATATGAAGTGGCTATGAGCTTTGGCTATGGCTATGATACGGAAGAGGAAAAGATTTTTATCCTGAAGTTAATACAGGCAGCCATGGAGCAAGGGGAAGAATGGACATTGCTAAATCAGGAAATTGATGTATTGCTGACGGGTGAACAGACCATCACTGAAACTCGAAAAGAGCAGATTCAAAAGACTGCTCAGACCATGTCAAGAGAGCTATTATACATGAAGTTTTTACAAGGAATCCCCATTGCTGGGGTCATTGGTGGGCTTTCAGATGCAGTTTATCTAAAAAAAGTTACAGACTATGCAGCCATAAAGTATCAAAAAGGTTTGTTAATGAAAAAACGATAATATTTTTGTGGATAGAATCTGTCAAATGTGGTAAAATATTCCTATGTTTTTATTAGATTAAAAAAGGAGAAGAAACATATGAATTTGAATCCAGGACAAGAACAATTTTTAAACTTTATTTTGGAAAGAACACAGGACGGAAAAGCAGAAGAGATGCAAGCACTGTTGGGAGAAAGCTTCCAGAAACAGGCGGATGGAACCTTTACACCAGAGTATTTGGCTGACTTTACCCCAAAAATGCTGGCGCTATTAAAACCAGAGCATGTAGAAGAAGTAAGACAGATTACGGAGAATTTTGGAAAAGGCAGATAGTGTTATCAAGACTTTGAAGAGCAAATAAATACCCTTGAAATGAAGCGAAAAGGCCTTTATTTCAAGGGTATTTATTTATATTACCTCACCATACACAATATGGATAGTTTCATCGCATTTATCTGCTACTTCATTATCATGTGTCGCTAATAAAACGGTTATTTTCTTTTCGTCTACCAGTTTTCTGAGTAGAGTCATGATATTTTGAGCGTTATCATAATCCAAAGCACCTGTGGGTTCATCAGCCAATATAATCTTTTTGTTTCCTGCTAATGCCCGAGCAATCGCAACTCTTTGCCGTTCTCCATTTGATAGCTGATAAGGATATTTGTATTTCTTTTCTGCAATACCTATTTCACCCAGAAGATTATCTATGTACTGGTTTTTTCTGAATAAGAACTTGCCACTGTCAAGGGGAAGAACTACGTTTTCCCAAACAGTTTTTTGATTGATTAACGCAAAGTTTTGCACAACATAGCCAAAATATTGTCTTCTTAAAGAATAAAGTTCCTTATTACTCCGAAAATTAACTTTGGTTTCGCCAATAACTACATCTCCAGAAGTGGGTGGAACAATACCGCCGATAATATTTAATAAAGTGCTCTTTCCGCAACCGCTTCGCCCCATTATTGCAATCATACTTCCTTCTTTAACTTGAAGGTTGATGTGATTTAGGACTTTAATCGTTTCCTCACCATTTTTAAAATCTTTGCAAATATCTTTTAATAAAATCATAATTTGACTCCAATCGTGCCGCTACAGGCAATACACAATCAATGGCGAATTGTACTTCACACTTCTCCAAGATACATACTGATATCAAAGTTCCGCAATCTTTTGGTGCTAATGAAAAAAACTGTTATTATTAAGCCCAAATTAAGTGCCAATAAAAATCCGCCAGGAAAATGTTCCAGCTCCATGAAAATAGAAAGGAGGGCAGATAATTCCGCAGATATAATGTCTGCAATTACAATAGGCAGGATAAGTGTCCCTAAAAGAATGCCTTTTATTTGTCCCATAGAAAATCCATTTGTTAATAAGATAGCATAGTATCTTTTGCTTTTTTCGATTTTTAGTGTAAGATAAAAAAGGGTGGAAACAATGGCAAAAAACATTAGCATAATTCCAATTGAATTTAATAGCTGGAGAATTTCATCCATACTTTGATTGAACATATAGCTTTGAGAATTTTGTGAACCAACGACGTATGATGTGGGCATAACACCACTTTTTTCACTAATATCTTGAATTATATTTTGAAGTGTATCAGCAGGCAGGCTTGATTCTAACGTACCATTTATTTTGAATAAATACAAGATTTTCTGGTTAATGGTTTCATTCAATGTTGAAGGAACATTCTTCATATCTCCCAGAGGAACTAAAACATAGCGATCCAGATTTACAATACCATTATTATAAATCATGGAAGAACCTTCCTCTAAGATACCCATTACTTGCATCCTTATTCCACCATGAATTGGCGATATACCTTCTATCTTGGCTCCGGTTTGCAAAATGCCGGCATATTCGCTTCCCAGTACGATTGGTATAGTAGTCTTGTTCTTTTCATCTTCTTTCCACAGCCGCCCCTCTTGGCATTTAAGCTGAAAGCTTTCCCCTGCATTACAACTTATCCAAAAGCACTTTACTTCATTAAGTGTCTGCCCACCTTCTACGCCTCGGCTTACCACGGCTTGACCTTGCTCGTAAAGATATAAGAATTCATCCTTTATATCTTCACCAATCAATACAATAGGGTTCTTATATATTTCCAAATATTCAAATTCTTCCTGGCCCGTTAACATAGAATACATTATTTTAAGCTTTCCAATAGCATTTCCACTTTCAAAGAACTGTTTTTCATAGTCACCTACCAGATTATCGACAATCCTATAATAATTATTTTCTGTACTATAGGCATTGGTACCTTCTAGATATCTTAACCTGTCACTTTCCAGCTGTTTTGTAAAGACACATACAAAAAAGCTGGCAAATAATTGAAATGTTAAGATAAAGAATACAAAGCGGTTTTTTTTAAAATCAAAGATTATTTCCCCAAAGACTTTTCTCATTCCAATCTCCATTCTTCTTTTTTATAAGACTGCCGAAAAGGACAATAGTCATAAATATTAGCAATAGGAAGTATATGACCCCCCACGATAAAACGGATTGGTTTCTTTCCACTAAAATAGCAAGCCCAACCCCAGTAGTAATTAGGAATATAAAATTGAAATAGATTTTTCTAATAAAATTTTTTAAGCCAAAAACGAAATATACATGATACAATTCTCCATATTGTTCCAGCCAGAAATAGATTAATAGTAAGATAGTACTGAAATTAACTAAAAGAATTAGCAGGTTGATATTTAGGCTCATTTCATTTATGTCATAATAATTTCCCAGCTTTGTGGCTTTTATATCAATAGGGGTGATTGGATACTTTTGAGATTTTATCTCTCTTTCAATGACAGCATATATTCGTTCCATTTCTCTTTTAGAAAAACCTTCTAATATAAACTCAGAAACACGAATATATCGATCTGCATTACCATTGGTATAGTAGGCAGCATATTGAGATGCAAAAGTTTTTTCATTCAAAAGGACACCTAACATGTCATACGTCCGATAATTTACTTTAAATGGTTCTACCTCAAATATTTCGGTAGCCTTACTTCCGCGAAGCGCTACCGGCTTCCTTGCGAAAAAGGCCTCTGGGGTAAAATCTGTTCCGCTTTCAATATTAAAGTAATTGTTTGCGTATACAACTTTAAAAAGTGGTAATACATCTGACCCCTTTTCAAGTAGTGCAAATGATTTTTTCTCTTCTTTTAAAAATGAAAAATTTATTTGCTCATATGTATCAATTATAAAATGAATCGCAGTATCACTTGTAGCAGTCGTAGACTGATTAGCGAGGACATATATATTTTCCAGTTTTGTGGTTATTTTCAAGAAAAATAGTGTAATAAGAAAAACATTACATATGAGGATTAAATTCCAACTATATCTTTTCCATAGTGCGTTCATTGAAAAATATTCCTTTCTTAAAAGGGGCTGTCGTGACAGCCCCCTAGCAATTAATCTGTTCCGCAATAGGTATGAGCTATGCCTGTCCAGCCTGTTGTAGATGGATTATCAGGAGTTATAGCTGTCGCACCATAGTGACTATATATTCTGCCGCTATCTGAACCAGCGTATACAACACCTGTAATGGTTTCAAATCTAGCTCGTGCATATCCTCTGAAATAGCCGATATGTGTAGTAACTGCCTTACATAATTTTGTATCATTTAGTAAAGTCATAGTATATGAGCTTAATGTAATTGTGCCACCGGTGACCGCAACATTTTTTGTGTCTTGTAAAATCCATGCATCCTCATATCGTGCAGAGGAGGTAGCTGAATTTTTCAAAGAGGATGTTGATGTATCTTCCCAGCTTGCAGCAGCATTAGCTTCTTCATCTAAAGCTTGTGCCTGTACAGCGCTACTACTTCCTAAGAAAGTAGTAATTAATAACAATGATATTATACTTTTTTTGAATTTGCTTCTTAACATGATGGTTCCTCCTTTGTTTTTAAAACGGTTATTTACGGGACTATATATTGAGTTTAACAGAAAGTACAAATCTTATAAAGAGCTTCTTTGAATCCCCCCCCTTCATTGCTGCTTTGTACAAGAAATGTAAACTTCTGTAAACAAAATACCTACTATTAATTGCATTATATCTTGAAATTAATTTATTTCAAAATTTTTGGCTTTAATGGTCAAATACTATGCTTGAAAGGTAATTCCTTAAAAATGTCGAATTTTGTCGAACAATGTCGAGTAAAGGGGGGTGGCTTAAAACACTTGAAAGTATTAAAATAGATTTATCATAATACATATGAAAAAATGTTTTGAGGGGGAACAAAATGAAGATTGCAATCTGTGATGATAATCCATATTTTATAGAAGAAATCTTAAAAAAACATTTAAGCAAAGTTGCGGATCGGTTGAAGGTAGAATTTGAAATTTTTACGTTTACGAAGGGGAATAGACTGATAAAAGAATTTAAGAGCGGATTTTTTTGTGATTTAGTTATATTAGATATAGACATGCCTGAAATAAACGGAAAAGAAGTTGCAAAAGAGTTGCGTGTGATGGATTCTTCTTTTAATTTGGTATTTGTAACGGCCTATAAACAAGAGGTATACAATGTTTTTCAATTTCATGTAGATGCATTTATTTCCAAAGATTCTTCTGAAGAGCGTTTCCAGAGTGAATTATCTAGAGTAATTGGATTAGTAATTGGAAGAAAGGAGGATTCGAGCTGTTCTTATGAATGGTTCGATATATTAGATGAATTTAAAAGAAAATGCAAACTAAAGCTGTATGTACAGGATATCTTCTATTTTTCATGTGGTGATAAAACAGTCCATTTACATACCGGTACGAAAAAATATCTTTTAATAGGACGAACTTTAGAAAAATTTAAAACTACGTATTCTGTTAAAGGATTCTATGAGCCGTGCCGAGGATTTCTAGTGAATATAAATCATATATCTGGGATAAAAAAGGATGAAATTATATTGGATAATAATGAATGGATTCCTTTGAGCAGAAGAAAGAAAAATGAATTATTAGATATTTTAAGAGATATGTTGGAAAGAGAGGCACTATAGTGGATATAGCGTTAGGAATTGGTCTGGGTTTATTGGAAAATCTAATGGTTTTTTTGCTGTTTCACTTCTTGTTTTATCAAAGCAGACTGAGTAAAAATTATTATTTGCTATGGTGTATTTATATTGTTCTAATATCCATAGTGGTGGGAATAAATAATTCCTCGATAGGCATAAAAGCAATAATTATTTTTTGGTTGTTATTTTCTAGCATTCGAGTGCTTTATAAATGCGAAAGATATATCGCATCGGTTTTTAGCCTTATCTGTATTTTTTATTTATATATATTGGATATTATTTGTGGAACTCTATTTTCTATTTTATTCAGTCAAAATTTTCTTCAACTACTGTTCCATACTTTTACAAATCGATTAATAATTTCATTAGTAGTAAAAATAATAAATGGAATTGTATTCTATGCACTATTTAGGATGTTTAAGAAGATTTATTTGGATATTAGGAAAAGAGATTGGGGGCTGCTAAATGCTTCATTCGGTGTTTTTTTGTTGTTGAGCATATTGTTTATGACGACGTACCCGTCCGTAGATTTTGATGCCATTGAAGGATTACTTTATTTTTCTGTTGCATTGGGAGTATTTATAGTTAGTATTGTGCTTACATATTTTTTCTGTGAAGTAAGTGCCTCCTTTTTTCGTGATAAAAGAAATCTGGTGCTTAAAAATAATTATATGATTCTTGAACAGCAGTTATTAATACAAGAACAAATAAATGAAAAAATGAGAAAAGTACGCCATGATTTGAAAAATTTGGTTGGTGAGGCAACGGTTTTAATCGGTAATGGTGAAGGTATTCATGCGGTAAATCTCCTGAAGCAATTAAACGGCGAAGTATCTGAATTAAGTGTAGCTCTGGAACATTATACAGGGAATAATGATATTGATGCTGCGGTCTGTTACAAGGCAAATTATTGTGAAGAAAACAATATAGCATTCAGATATGAGTTAGAAGCAATCCCTAGTTTGAATATTCGCTCCATTGAAATATCAGCAATAATCATGAACTTATTGGATAATGCCATTGAGGCAACGATAAAAGCAGAGAAACCCAAGATAGTGCTGAAAATTTTTGGGTATAAGCATTTCGTTGTGATTAATTTGGAGAATACATATGGATATTCCTTAAAAACAAAAAATGGAAAATTTATAACTACCAAAAAAGATGCAGACAAACATGGTTTAGGAAGAGGGCGTAAATTTTTCTGTGTCTGTGGGAGTTGAATCTTTTTGATTTGAATTAGATATGTAATGTTTTGTGTCGATTTTATTTTTACTTTGCTGTCGAAATTACTTCTAATTATAGTATTGCCATCTTTATTTAAAA
>JAVBLX010000201.1:0-30250 GCA_031553075.1 Acetivibrio sp. | reverse complement strand
CATCACTTTGATATATATGAACAGATGGCAATTCTTTTTTAGTGAGTTCAAGTTTAGAAATGTCCCTTCCGGTTATTATAACAGTGTTTTCCAGTGCAATAAGCTGTTTAGCCATTTCAAGACCAATGCCTGATGTACCTCCAGTAATTAAAATGGTATCTGTTTTTAAATTCATTTCCAATTCCTCCTCATTTTCATGCGTTAAACTTGTCATGTCTTTTGAATTAGTGTATACTAGCAAATATAAGAAGTCAATAGATTATAGCCTATATGTTACAAACGGAGGGAATCTGTCATGTCTGAGCCATATTCTGAAACGCAGAAGAGAATTACAAAAGAGTCCGTTTTTGCTGCGTTAATGCAATTGTTGCAAAATCATACTTTTAGTGAAATAACTATAACAGAAATTACAAAAGTAGCTGGTGTATCACGTGCCGCTTTCTATAGAAATTATGAAGCCAAAGAGGATATTTTGGTTTTCTACCTAAGAGAATTGTTCAGTGAACTTTTGTTAAAACTGCAGTCCCTAGAAAATAAGAATAAATTCAATAGAACAATGCTGTTCTTCTCATTCTTTAAAGAATATAGTGATTTTATTGAAACCTTGATAAATGCAGAATTATCTCATATCTTTTATGAACAATTTTGCATTTATGTGACTGATTTCTTCGAAAATCATACTAATAAGATTTCTAAATCGCCTCTTTTTGAAAAATACTTGCCGCAGTACATAGCTTCTGGTCTTTTTAGAGTTTTGTTGGAATGGGTCAAGGGTGGAACGGTTGAAAGTATTGAGGACATAACAGAGTTTATGTTTCAAGTAACTGGAAGTTGATTTGAAGTTTGCCTTTTTCAAATTTATATGTGTGCCAAGTAGTACTAACTTGCTTGAAAGAATGGGCTATTTTACTGCCTTTTTAAGTAAGCGTTAAATTTTGCACACCATTTACTATCTTTTGACGTTTAGTCCTCGAAATTGACGGGGAGGTGCATTGTGTCAATAGCAATCAGCCTTTAAAGACTTATACGGTGGATGTACTTAAGTTTGGCATTCCATGGCAAGTGAGCCAAGAGCCAGATGGGGAACAAAATAATAAAACAAGGGAAGGGAGTGCTAAAGCCATTTCCTTCCCCAGTTTTTCATTTCTAAAAAAACCTGCTCGAAATCACGTCCTTTTTCGGTTAGAGCATACTCCACCGTAACAGGGGTGGTGGGGTGGACAGTTCGGAGGATGATACCGTTAGACTCAAGGGTTTTTAGAGCATCAGAAAGGGATTTTGTGCTAATGCCTAAACGTCTGCCTAGCTCATTAAAATGCTTTGCATCTGTATGCAGTTCCCCCATGATCAGAAACGACCATTTGCCGCCAAATATCTCCATAATTTTCTTAATGGATTCTAGACACAGTGTGTCATCTAAAGGATTCATTTTTTTTATACCTCCAATGTAGTGTAATCAAGTAAAGTGGGTTTACTATTTTTTCGTACTTTACTTTTTAAAGTACCATGTTACAATAAAATTGTCAATAAAAAATGGAGGAACATGATTATGAAAACAATACTTATTACTGGCGGTGCCAGCGGGCTGGGAAAAGGCATTGCCATGAAACTTTTGAAAAATGGCAGCCAAGTGATTACTGTTGGAAGTTCAAAGGCAAACGGCGAGGTATTCCTAAAGGAAGCAAAGCTGATGGGGGCAGAGGAGCGTGCAGTTTATATACAGGCAGATTTGAGCCTAGTGAGTGAAAATATGCGAATTGTAGAAGAAATAAGCGATAGATTTCAGTCATTAGATGCAGTGGTCTTTTGTGCCACAAAACATAGCAAGGTCTATACGGAAACCAAGGATGGACTAGAGACTACTTTTGCACTAGATTATTTGAGCAGGTTTATTCTTAGCTACGGGCTAAAAGAAACTTTGGAAAAAACGGATAACCCTGTAATTTTGAATATTTGTGGTTCAGGCATGAAAGGGGATGTCAACTGGGACGATTTACAGTACAAAAACTCTTTCATACCGCAAAAAGTCATGATGCACGGAAGCAGATTAAATGATTTGCTGGGAGCTGGGTTTGCCCAAAATGACAGCGTTGGCAAGATTAAATACATCATGTACAACCCATGGGCAGTGCAAACACCTAGTATGATGAAGATGTTTGGCAGCCCCATAATGAAATTTATGTATAAAATCATCGGAAAAACAGTTGAACAAGCAGCGGAGATGGTTGCGCATCGCTTAGACAATCTGCCAGCAGGCAAGTTTTCAGCCTTTAGGGAGAGAAAACCGCTAGACTTGGCCCATGCATCATACAATGCAGAAAATGCCAAAAGGCTTTATGGGATAACGGATGAGATCATTTTTCATGATAAACTATGCTAAAATGGAGACACTGCTAATATATTTAAAGCATAATGTTTTATTATTTAGGAGTGATTAGATGGCAAGACACATGTTTTTTGGAGGAAATACACCCAATGGTTTTTATGGTAGATTTGGAGATATTTTATTTTTGGATGAAGCGAAGAAGATAATTTATCTGAAAGGCTCATCAGGCAGTGGAAAAAGTACATTGATGAAAAAGGTAGCAAAAACTTTTGAGGAGAGGGGGATCGCGGTTGATTATATCCATTGCTCTAATAATGTTACGGATCTGGATGGTATCTGCATTCGAGAGAAGGGCATCAGCATGGTGGATGCAACGGCACCTCATGTCTGTGATCCGTCAGTACCAGTTGCCATTGATGAGATCTTTAATCTTGCAGATTTTATTAATCGGGATTATGTGGAGGAACATGCCGGTGAGCTGTTAAAATTACAAGGTCAGAAGAAACCCTATTATCAAAAGGCATATCGTTATTTAAATGCAGCCTGTAAAATCTATGAAAACAATATCCATATGAATCGGCAGGCACTTAATCAAGTGAAGCTAAAGGCTTTCATTGAGGAGGAAGTTGGATTATTTTATTCAGAGGCATTGGCAGCGTGTCCTGGTCTGAACCGAAGCTTTTTTGCCAGTGCAGTTTCGCCGCAGGGAATGGTTAGCTACCTGGATGATTTGATAAAAGGGAAGACGATTGTTGCGTTAAAGGGTGAAAATGGTATGGGTATGGAACTGGTATTGACTGCTATTCGTGACATGGCAAATAGCCGGGGATATTACACGGAAAGCTGTCTATGTACCTTAGATACAGAAAAAATAGACCATTTGTTAATCCCGGAGCAAAATCTGGCTTATATCACTCTAAATGAGTATCATAGTACAGCGCAGCAGATTGACAGAGTCATTGATTTTGTGCAATTTTGTGATATGGATTGGCTAAAGGAATATGATGAAGAGCAGGATTACAATAAAAGAATCTTTGAGGAACTGCTTCAAAAAGCGATGAATATGATGAATGCTCAAAAGGCTGTACATGATAAGATCGAAGAAATTTATGTAACAAGTATGGATTTCGCTGGTTTAGATCAGGCTTTTTATATAATATTAAAGATAATCAATGATACAATAAAAGATGAAAATTAATTGGTGGAGCGCTCAATTCCTAAGTGATTCCGATTATTGCTTGCAGCAAATGTTTTTAAAGAAGACGTGGAGGTTTGCAGAGCTGCGGGAATGGTTGATCATATTTACAGGGTAAAGAGGATAAATTCTATGACCCTAATCGCAGATGGAACAGGTATGTTTGAGTGCCCACGATGTCTTTAAGAGGAGAAAAGTTTCTGGTGAGTTTTTTAAAAAAAAAGTTTTTTTCTGCAAAGCTTGAATATTTATATTGCAATATTTGTATTTATTATATTTTTATTGACAAATATCGGCAGTTAAAATATACTATATGCAAATAAAAACTTGGAGGTATTCCCAGCATGGTTTATAATCCATTTGAAAACGCTCAGATCCAGTTTGATAAAGTGGCTGAGATTCTAGATCTGAAACAAGGTACCAGAGAACTTCTTCGCCAGCCGATGAAAGAATTTCATTTTACCATTCCGGTAAAAATGGATGATGGTACAACAAAGGTATTTCAAGCTTTCAGAATAAAGCACAGTGATGCAAGAGGTCCCGCAAAGGGCGGTATCCGTTTCCATCCTCATGAGAGTGCTGACACGGTACGTGCTCTTTCTATGTGGATGACATGGAAATGTGCGGTTGTAGATATTCCGCTTGGTGGTGGAAAAGGTGGAGTTATCTGTGATCCCCACAATCTTTCCATGGCAGAACAGGAACGCTTATGCAGAGGTTACGTACGTCAATTATACAGCCAGTTAGGTCCCAACGTTGATGTACCAGCACCAGACGTAATGACAAATGGTCAGCATATGCTGTGGATGATGGACGAGTATGAAACCCTCATGGGCGGACGTTACCCAGGCGTTATCACCGGAAAGCCAGTCGGAATGGGTGGTTCCCTGGGACGTACAGAAGCTACCGGATACGGAGCGATTTATACACTGAATGGACTTCTCGAAGCAGAAGGCATTGATCCAAGTACAACAACTGCAAGCTTCCAGGGCTTCGGAAACGTGGCTGAGTATGCAGCAAGAATGTACACTCAGATTGGTGGAAAAGTTATCTGCGTATCCTGTTGGGATCAGGCAGACAGCACCGCATACACCTTCCGCAAAAAAGATGGATGTGATATTGACCAACTTGTCAGCATAAAAGACAGCTTTGGAAGCATTAATAAAGAAAAGGCTCAGGCGCTTGGTTATGAAATTCTTCCTGGTGATGCATGGTTATCAGAGGAAGTTGATATTCTGATTCCAGCTGCTCTTGAAAATCAGATTACACCTGCCGTATTCCCACAGATTTCAGATAAAGTTAAAATTATCTGTGAAGCTGCAAATGGTCCAACAACTCCAGATTGCGACCCACTTATACAGGAAAGAGGCATACTGCTGATTCCAGACTTCCTTTGCAATGCAGGAGGAGTTACCTGTAGCTACTTTGAACAGGTTCAGTGTAATATGAACTACTTCTGGAGTAAAGAAGAAGTTCTTGAGAAGCTTAGCTATGCGATGACAAATGCATTTAAGGCTGTATACAATCTTTCCAAAGAACGTAATGTATATATGAGAGATGCAGCGTACATAATAGCTATAAACCGTGTAGTAAATGCTGTCGAGCTTCGTGGATGGGTTAATTAGTTACAATTTAATAAAATGACTGAAGATTAAAACAAACATGAGAATTACCGTAACGGTCAATTCACGTTATCTCGGAAAAGCCGAAACGGGAATTGATTTTACGGTAATTTTTTAATCTGGAATCAAAAGGAGCCATGATATGAACAGAGATGATATGTGGATATTGTCGGAACGAGCAAAAGAGCTGGAATGTATGTATACGGTTGATGACATACTTCAGAATCTGCAGTTCAGCAAACCGGAAGCGATGAAAAAGCTGATTGAAGTAATCCCATCGGGTTTTTCCTGCCCGGAAGCGTGTCGTGTATGTATCAGATTGAATGAAGATACCTACGCAAATTCTGATTTCAGTCAGAGTGAAATATTGTACCGAATTCCCATAAAAACTGATTCAGAAGAAATCGGAAAGATTAAGGTCGGATATATTCAATCAATGTATGGATATGCAGATCTTGAAATTCTTCAAAGCGAAATAAAACTGCTGACAACAATTGCCAATCGAATCGCTCACTTTGATTCACAGTCAAAGAGAGAGCTTTCCATACTTTTTGATATGCTGCAGCAAATTGATCCTAATATGCTTCGACGTATTTATGATAAATTCAGACTTCACATGAAAACATTTTACTCAAAAAGTATCAAAAATAGAGTGGATACCATTTTTGAGGAAATCGACCTCATGGTTTTTCCAGCGTACGGTGAGACCAATTCACCTCTCACATACAAGGAAAAGCTGAATATTGATATCATAAACCGAAAGCTTGTTGAGAGTGCCTCCAGAATTATGCCGGAAACGGAGGTTTTTGAACTCTTCACAAAATGGATTCAGGATGAATATGCTTTTTCTCTTGTGAAGATTGCTGATAGCGCAGATGCCGGTGTGTCTGAAATTCTCAACGCAATAAAGAAATATTCCGATGCGGTAAATAAAACCAATCGCCGCAATAACATAACCGAAACGTGGCTGATATCCGAGCTTGCCCACCGTTTTCTGACAAATGACGAATATCTTATCTCACGTATTATAGACCTGCTTCAAGTATCCGGTTTTGAATCAATTTTGAAAAGAATTATCGCATCTCCCAGAAGTAAGGGCCATATTGGTGGAAAAGGTGCTGGTATCTTTATCGCTCAACAGATTATTGCAGATGCTGCCAAAATGGATCCTCTTCTGGAAGATATTAAAATTCCAAGAACCTGGTATATTGCTGCGGACCAGCTTCCTGATTTTCTTCATTATAACAATCTGGAGGAGCTGAATTTTTATAAATACAATCCGATTGACCATCAGCGTTTGACCTATGACGGAATCGTTACTAAAATTAAGAGTGCCGCCCTTCCTGAGCATACGATACGAATGCTTAGCTTATTGCTGGACGAGCTTAGTGATACGCCGATCATCGTCAGATCATCCTCTCTGCTGGAAGACAATACAAATGCTGCTTTTAGTGGAAAATATAAAAGTCTCTTTTTGGCAAACAAAGGAACCAAGCAGGAAAAACTGGAAAAACTCATAGACGCAATTCTTGAAGTATATTCTTCCATGTACAATCCTGATTCCATGCAGTACCGTAAGGAGAGAGGACTCATCTATTTTACGGAGCAAATGGGGATTTTGATTCAAGAGGTCGTGGGATGTGAAATTGGTTCTTATTATATGCCACTATATGCGGGTGTGGCTTTTTCTGACAATGTGCTGAGATGGTCATCACGTATTGAAAAATCCAGTGGCCTTGTCAGAATTGTTATGGGAATGGGTACACGTGCCGTTGACCGGGTGAACGATGATTACCCGCTTCTCTTTTCACCGGGACAGCCGGGCTTGCGCATTAATCAGAGTCCATCGGATGTAAAATATTATTCGCAGAAATATATTGATGTGATAAATCTTGAAACCAGAACACTTGAAACCACGGATATTAATGTTATTTTAAAGAACCATGGAAAAGATATTCGTGAAATAGGAAAAATTATTTCCGTTTATACCCCGTCTCAGATTGAAAACAAAAATTCATTTGACATAAATTTTTCAAAGGATGACCTTGTTGTAACTTTTGAGGGAGTGATATCTGGAACGGATGTATCCAGGAAGATTATGAGAATGCTCACGGTTCTATCCGAGAAAATGGATACTCCCGTTGATATTGAATTTGCGTATGACGGAAAAAATATCTACCTTCTTCAGTGCCGACCGCAGAGCAGCGGAACCCAGAATCAGCCAGCGCCCATTCCTCAGCAGCTTAATCCGCAGGATATTCTTTTTACCGCAAAGCGTTTCATCTCCAACGCAAAGATTGATGGCATCACACACATCGTTTACGTGGATGCGGACGAGTATAATGCCCTTGCCACAAGAGAGCTTCTGCTTGATGTAGGGAAAGCGGTAGGACAGCTTAACGATTTGTTTCACCGGAGGAGATATATTCTCATGGGACCTGGACGATGGGGGAGCAGAGGCGATATAAAGTTAGGAGTGAGGGTGACTTACTCTGATATTTGTAATACAGCCGCTCTGATTGAAATCGCCAAGGAAAACCATGGTTATATTCCGGAATTATCTTTCGGAACGCACTTTTTTCAAGACCTTGTTGAAGAAGATATCGCTTATATACCGCTCTATCCAAACCAGTCAAACCAAGGTGAAATTATTTTCAAGGAGCGATTTTTCTCTTCTGCGGAAAATGTTCTTTCAAAGATATTGCCAGAATATGCACATCTTAGTGATGTGTTACGCGTGATTGATGTTTCAAAAACATGTATGGGTAAAACCCTGTCTATTTACATGAATGCTGAACTGGAAAAGGCAGTGGCATTTTTTACAGATAATCCGGTAAAAGCAAATTCTCCAAAGAAACGTCATGACTACTCTCCTGAGAATGTCGAGGTGAGTGGTGAGAATACACAGGATCACTGGAGATGGCGTCAGTATATGGCTGAGCAGATAGCAGATAATATGGAGATGGATGAATTTGGTGTGAAGGGAATTTATCTATTTGGAAGTACAGACGCGGGTGACTGCCGTATGGGAAGTGATATTGATCTGTTGATTCATTTTTGTGGAGCTGAGGAACAGAAAAAACTTCTTAAAAAGTGGCTGAAAGGTTGGAGCCAGGCTCTTGCCCGGATGAACTTCTTAAAGACCGGATATGATGTGAATGGATTACTGGATATTCATATTATTACGGATGAGGATATAAAAAACAAAGATTCCTTTGCAATAAAAATAAACTCCTCGACCGACCCAGCTACCGTTCTTCGTTTAAATAAGAGTATGAGTGATCATTAAGTCATATACGTATCGCAGTATTAAAAAAACCAGAGGAAGGATGTGAATCATTCCTCTGGTTTTTATTATGACTGCATTTCAAACTGCTGAAGCAGTCGGATATAATGATTGGATTCTCGTAAAACATGATCTGCCAAAAGGGGGACAATAATGGAACGAATCTTGCATTCATTGATTCCAACGGTTCCGGCCTGTTTAAAATCACGATATTTCATGGTTTCCTCTAAGGTGGACTGGGTAATACCTTGTAAAGTCATATCGGTTGCCGCTCTGGTGGCGTTTAGTAAATCTGCATATTCCATAGCAAAGTCATTGGCATCAACAATCAGCGCATTTTCAGTTGGGTCAAGGAGGCCTCGGATAAATAGGGCATGTTCCATCATAATCTGATTCCAGAATAGTTCGTTTTCTCTAATATTTTCATCAATGCTTTGACCTTGTTCCAAATTCATTAGATGACTCCGATATAGCTTTGCTTCCCGAAGAATGTGTTCAATCAGCAGGGGATAATTCATGGTAAACATGTTACAGGAAAGAACCTCATTTAATATTCTGGTCTTAAAATCAATCAGTCCATTGAGATACTGTAAAGCATATTCGTTGAGGGTTTTAACTCTGTCAGCAAGCTCAGCAGATACTTGTGGGTTGTTGTTTCCAAACATTCTGCCTTCTACTCGGGTAAGTGCTGTGTTGATTGTAATGCCAGTGAAATGCTGGGTTTTCTGCTCGCTTCCAAAGGTATAATCAGTAACGATTTCGCCGGAAGCAATTACCTGCGTGCTGACAATTCCATTTCCAAGATGTACGGCATTGG
This sequence comes from Acetivibrio sp., assembly GCA_031553075.1. Lineage (GTDB taxonomy): Bacteria > Bacillota > Clostridia > Lachnospirales > Lachnospiraceae > DIGJ01. The sequence continues at coordinate 21,004 of JAVBLX010000201.1, read as the reverse complement.
CTAAAACAGAGTCAAATAGTTCCTTGAACTGGTCAGCTGTCTGGGAAAATGAGGCATTTGCAGGAGTAAATCCTGCTTCAAGAAATAAGGCATGTTCTTTCATGATACGTCCGAAAAAAAGATGTAATTCAAGAGATAAGGTAACGTACTGTTGTTGGCTGATCATTTAGTACTCCTAACTATTTTTTTACTTTATCACTATTATATGAAAATTACAGTCTTTTGGTGAAAAAAACTATTTAAGTTTAAGATTTTTCATGGCCGGATTGTCAAGCAGCAGACCATCCTTTTCAAATCGGGAGCCATGGCAGGGACAGTCCCAGGTATGCTCTGCCGAATTCCAGGAAAGGGTGCATCCCATATGAGGACACCGTTTGGTAGAAAACTTGGCCAGATTTCCAATGGCATGTCCGGTATTCTTAAGGAGCTGCAGTTTTATCATACTGCGTGAGGGAGAAAATAAATCGGCATATACATTGGTATTTCCCAGAATCAAATCAGATAAAATCATGGCAGATACCATGGAGGATGTCATTCCCCATTTATTAAATCCGGTGGCAACATACATATGGTTCGTATTCATGGAATAGCGGCCGATATAAGGCATGCCATCCAGTGTCATACAATCCTGAGTTGCAAATCCATAGACTTCCTCACCTTTGGGAAAATGCCTTTTAGCAAAGGCACGGATGACATCGAAATTACCGCCTTGCTTTCCGGTTCGATGGTCACCGCCTCCGATGAGTAAATAATCCTGATAATTACGAAAGGAAAGTCCATCCTCCTTTTCTTCCAAAAAGGTACCATTTACCTCCATACCATTTTTAATCCCAATGATATAGGAACGATGCTGGTACATTTTTAAAAAGTAACTTCCGTGGGTGTTCAAAAAAGGAAAATGAGTAGCAACAATAATGTGTTTTGCGATTATTTTCCCATGATCCGTATAAGCAGTATGATTCTCTATCTTTCGAACAAAGGTATTTTCGTAAATGTTTAACTCCTTTACCAATCCCTTTAGCAGCTTTAGCGGATGAAACTGGCCCTGATTCTTAAATTCAATCGCACCGGCTATTTTAATGGGAAGAGATATTTGGTCATGGAAAACACCCAAAAATCCTAATTGCTTTACGGCAGAAATCTCATTTTCTATGGTAGTGCGGTCTGTCAGAGAATAGATAAAGGCGTTTTTTGATTCAAAGTCGCAGGGGAATTTTTCTTGTAATTCCTGATATTTTTTTAATGCCAGTTGATTGATATCCAGATACATCCCTGCCCGCTCTGGTCCCAGACTGCTTAACAGTTTCTGGTAAATCAAGCCATGCTGTGATGTGATTTTTGCGGTAGTATTTGCGGTAACTCCGTTAAAAATCCGCCGACCCTCCACTAGTACGGTATTTACTCCGGCATTTTTCAAATAATAGGCGGTGAGTATCCCGGCAATTCCGCCACCAATTACCAATACTTCAGTTTTTATATTCCCTTCAAGCTTTGGGAAAGAATCCATTTCTACTGTGGAACTCCATATTGAGTGATTCATATTTATCCTCATTTCTGCGCTGCTCTTTTGCGCATATCACTTCCAGTCATGCCACTCCTGCAGCACAAACAATCAATGCATACAGATTTTTTCATTCAATATTATTATTTCCATCAAAAAGTATTTCTTTATGATATTGAAAAGATGGGGGAAATTTCGTATAATAAATTTATCAGGTTGGCTAAAGCAGGTATGTGATACAGAAATTGAGACTCTCCAAAGGTTGCCTTAAAACAGGCAACCTTTCTGTGTGCGAATTAAAATGAAGGGGATTTTACAAATGGGCGACTTTATGGATTGGGAAAAAGAAAAAGAATTTATGCTGAAAGAGCTTGCTGACCGAAGCATCCTTTTGGATGTGGCGCTTGACAGCTCGGATGCTGGAATTTGGTACATTGATATGAAAGACCCGGTACCAATGCTTTACTATGAGAATAATTTTAAAGAAGTGTTTCGCTTTGAGGGAAATCCGGTTTTTACCCTGGCTGAATGGGGAGATTACCTGACTCCCATTTTGGACAATGAAAAATATGCCGATTTCTTTCGGTTTTTAAGAGAATTTGATGGCTCCATTGAGCGGGTGGTAACCAATGCTACTCTGGAGTTTCCGGATGGTATGGTAAAATATATTAAGAATTCTGCCCAAATGTCCTATGATTTGGACGGAAAGCCTGACCGTATGATTGGTATGACCGTGGATATTACGGAACGCACCAGCCTGCTGGAAAAGAATACCGATATGTTTTATAAACTGCTGGGAGGTCTTTCTTCGGTTGTAGTTGTAACCGATGTTCATACGGATGAGATTTTATTTTACAATGAGAGTGCGGCAATTTTATTCGGTTTGGAAGGAAATGGGGTTGGCATTGGAATGCCCTGCTGGCAGGTTTTTCGCCAAGAATCCGGTCGGTGTGCAAGGTGTAAGAATCCTCAGTTAGTGGAGAATCCCAATGAAGTGATTATATGGGAGGATTATGAACCATTATATCAAAAATATTTAAAGCATATTGAAAAGCTGGTGAAGTGGCCGGATGGGCGATTGGTTCATATGCAGGAATCCATTGACATAACCGATACGAAAAATAAAGAAATAGATATCTCTTTGGCAAGAGATGCCGCAGAGCGTGCGAATAAAGCAAAAAGTAATTTCCTCTCAAATATGAGCCATGAAATTCGTACTCCAATGACAGCGATTATGGGGCTTCTGGATATAGCCAGCCAGTCTGATGATATGGAGTTGATTCAAAACTGTCTTTCCAAGATGAAAACATCTTCGGCTCATATGCTTAATTTATTAAATGATGTTCTGGATATGTCCAAAATTGAATCTGGCAATCTGGAAATAATCAAAGAACCATTCTATCTGGAAAACATGTTGAGAGAGATGATGGTTGTGGTAGGCGTCAAGGCTCATGAGAAAAAGCAGGAAATTCTGATTCAAATTGATAAAAAGGTTCCCAAACAGTTTATTGGAGATTCCATGCGTCTTTCTCAGGTCATTATGAATTTAATGTTTAATGCCATTAAATTTTCCGACCAGGGAAAGAAGATTATTCTCAATATTTTAGTGAAAGAACAGAAAAAACCTCAGACAATTCTGGAGTTTTCTGTAACCGATGAAGGCGTGGGAGTTGAGCAGGCCAATTTGAACGTTATATTTGATGCATTCCGCCAGTCAGACAGCAGTATTACCAAGCGATATGGCGGTACTGGACTGGGGCTTACCATTTCCAAGGCAATTATAGAAAAAATGGGTGGCGAAATGTATGTAGAAAGCCAAGTGGGAAAAGGAAGTACCTTTACCTTTACCGTACGCTTGGAGGCTGGCAAAGAAGTAAAGTCTGAAAGATGGTGTAACCCCGGCCGGGTCCTGCTGATTGACCAGGGGGAGCTGTTTGGAGTATGTTTTTTCAATCTTTTAAAAGAACACAATATAGCGTGTCATGTAGCAGCCTCCAAGGAAGAGGCGGCTCAAATCATAAAAGAACAGGAAATGGAAGACCCAATCCAACTGATTGCAGTAGATTATGATGTGAATGGTGAAAATGGAATCGAAATAGCAACAACCCTTTTAAATCAAATGAAAACGTCTCCAATTCTAGTGCTAATGTCTATGGGTGAGATGCTATGGCTATCGGAAAATGCCAGAGCAGCAGGGATTAAATATTTTCTGCAAAAGCCAGTATTGGAAAGCTCTCTGGAGGAATTATTCTGCGAAATCAGTAAGAGTACAAGCGGGAAAATCAAGCCGGAGCGTAGAAAATGTCCGGATTTTAGCGGAAAGCGTTTTCTGGTTGTGGAGGATAATTCGATAAATCGAGAAATTGCCCGTTTTCTATTAACAGCAACAGGGGCTTCGGTTATTGAAGCAGAAAATGGATTGGCCGCAGTGGAATTATTTGAAAAGAATTCGCAGGATTATGATTTTATCTTCATGGATATTCAGATGCCGATTATGGATGGCTATAGCGCTACTACCAGAATAAGAGAAAGTGGTCTGCCAGGAAGTAAAGAAGTGCCGATTGTAGCCATGACAGCGAATGTTTTTAGAGAAGATGTGAAGGCAGCATTTGCCGCAGGGATGAATGGACATGTAGGAAAGCCCATAAACGCACAGGAACTATATACCATGGTGATGGATTTATTAAATATAAAATCCATCTAGTGTGCTGTATCATTCATCTTTAGCTAAACAGTGCTGAATATTTTGTCAGCTGCAAGGCGGAAGATGGAGGCGTAGCGGGCTATGCTGACTGATGACAACGCGGCAGATGGCAAAATAGGCAGTGCTGTTTAGCTAATTATGAATGATACAGTACACTAGGGATAACGTAGTCTACAAACCAAAAGATAATAGTAAAAGGTGAAGGCGAAATGAAAAAAAGGATTAGAAGTTGGTATAAAGATGGGGTTGCAGGTATTGCTGGGGTAGTGAGTGGAATATTGATTCTTTTAATCAGTTTTTTCTTTATCACAACTGTGTTAAATACCAGTCGATTAATGAGTCATGTGACGATGATTTCAGAACATCCCCTGCGAGTGCTTCTGGCGGTGGTTGATATAAAAAACGAGAGCCAGAATATGCAGGTGCAGGTAGAGCGTTTACTATATGAAAACTCAAAAGAAACGGTTGAAAATGTAAAGTATAGTATTGATGCACTTTATGAAAAAATGAAGACACCAATGTCGACAATCGACCAGGTATATTTGGGTTTGAAAAGTGATTACATAAGACTGGATAAAGACCTGACACTGCTCCAGGAAAAGCAGGAAGAATTACTGGAATATGCGGGTGGTGGAAACCGAACCACGTATGATATTATGAATAATGGTTACGTAGAGGTCATGGAGGCCAGTGAAGTCGTGGAAAATGACCTGGAGATAATCATTAAATCAGCCAAAACAAGATTTGACGGATTCCAGGCTAAGGCAAAAGACGTTCGTACCACCACCATGTTATTGTCCCTGTCAATATTAGCTGTAACCTTTATTGTTATCTTTTTCTTTCAAAAAATCATTCAAAAAAAGGACAGTGAGATAGTGGGAAAGAATTACATGTTTGATCTGGTATCTCAGAACATTAACCATGTAATTATTGTATATGATTTGAATACTCAAAAAGAAGACTACATATCGGAAAATGTAAATCGGATTATGGGAATAAGCCGGGATGTATTGATGAATGATATTGATGAATTCAAGAAATATATTCATCCCGAAGAGCTTGATGAACTGTATGAAATGACCAGAACGAAACTCTCAGAACCGCATAGGGGAACCATTCATTTTCAGAATCCGGTTACTATGCGGGAGCAGATTTTTTCGGTGCAGACCAGTACGGCCAATAACAATGGGCGGCTTCAGAATATTTCTGTACTGACGGATGAAACGAAGACGCTGGAAAATCAGAAGCGACTTGAAAATGCATTGCATCGTGCAGAGCGGGCAAACTTGGCTAAAAGTGAGTTCCTTTCCCGGATGTCTCATGAAATTCGTACACCATTAAATGGAATTATCGGGATGATTCTGGTCGCCATGCAAAATATTCAAAGTGAGCAGAAGGTAGTTGACAGTTTACGAAAAATGAGTTTTTCTTCTAAGCAGCTCCTTGTTTTGATTAATGACGTACTGGATATGTCTAAAATTGAAAGCGGAAAAATTGAAATAAGAAAAGAAAGCTTTGATTTCCGGGTATTTGTCGAGGCATTAACCAATGTATTCTATTCACAGGCCAAAAATAAGGGGATTGATTATGATACAACCCTGGTAGGTGATGTACCAGAGCGTTTAATTGGGGATTCCCTTCGGTTAAACCAGATTATTAATAATCTTCTTTCCAATGCCCTGAAGTTTACCCCAAGGGATGGCCGGATAAATCTACGGATCTCCAGAATAAAAGAAGCAGCCGAAAAGACTTGGCTGCGTTTTGAAGTGGAAGATACAGGGATGGGCATTTCAGAAGAAAATTATGAAAAGATATTCAATGCTTTTGAGCAGGAAAATAGTCAGATTTCCAAGGAGTTTGGGGGAACTGGTTTAGGTTTATCCATATCCCGCCGATTTGTGCAGCTCATGGGTGGGGATATAACCGTTTCCAGCACCCTGGGTAAAGGTACGTTGTTTACAGTAGATATTCCTTTTGAAGGAAAAGAAGAAGTAAAAAAACAATTAAATTTTGGACATTTAAAAGTTCTGGTTGTGGATGATGACCGTCAGGTTTGCGAACAGGCGACTCTTTTGCTTGATAAGATTGGTGTAAAGAGCGACTGGGTTGACAATGGTTTTGAGGCTGTTGCCAGAATTGAAAGGGCAAGCGATCAGATGAGTGATTATGATATTTGTCTGATTGATTGGAAAATGCCTTATATTGATGGCTTAGAGACCACCAGAAGAATCAGGAAGATTGCTCAGAATAAGGAACTGGTTGTTGTACTCATAACGGCATATGATCCGGCCGAGATTTATGATGAGGCCATCCGGTCCGGAGCCAATGGCATTATCAGTAAGCCACTCTTTGAATCTTCGCTGGTAGATGCATTCCAGAATATTAATTCAAGCAGTTTTATTAACGAAGATGGAAATGCTGGATTAAAAGGAAAAGATTACCGAAATCGACGGTTCCTTTTAGTAGAGGATAATGACCTTAATTCGGAGATTATGAATGAATTGCTGAAGGTTACCGGAGCAATCGTAGAATGTGCCAAAGATGGAAAGGAAGCGGTTGATAAATTTGAAAATTCTGTTTCAGGCTATTTCGATGTGATTCTCATGGATATCTCCATGCCGGTTATGGATGGCTATGAAGCGACCAGACAAATCCGTGGTCTTGGGCGTGAGGATGCCAATAAAATCCCGATTATTGCCATGACTGCCAATGCCTTTGTGGAGGATGTAAATAAGTGCCTGGAATGTGGCATGAATGACCATATTAGCAAGCCAATTGAGCTAAGCGAAGTGTATACAAAATTGGATCGGGTTTTGCGGTAAAATCCATTGACAACCAATCCGTCATTTAGGTATACTGAATATAATTTATTAAGAGGTTGGAGACGCACTGTTTTATAGCGGGGCGCCTCCGCTTTTTGCATAAAAGGAGGTAACTTATGGAGCAACAGACACCGTTATATGACTGCCATGTGGCAGCTGGCGGGAAAATAGTACCCTTTGCTGGTTTTCTTTTGCCGGTTCAATATCCTGGTGGAATCATAGCCGAGCACTTGGCGGTACGAAATGGAGTTGGTTTATTTGATGTATCCCATATGGGAGAAGTGATTTATGAAGGTAAGGATGCCCTTGCCAATTTAAATCACCTATTGACCAATGATTTTACCAATATGGTGGATGGACAGGTTCGCTATAGCCCTATGTGCAACCATGAGGGCGGGGTGGTGGATGACTTGATCGTCTATCGTTATCATTCGGAAAAATACATGCTTGTAATCAATGCCGCCAACCGAGAAAAGGATGTAGCATGGATGAAGGAGCATCTTTTGGGGGAAGTTGTATTCGAAGATATTTCTTCCAGCGTGGCCCAATTAGCTCTTCAGGGACCAAAAGCAGAGGCGGTATTAAAACAGCTTACCAGTGAGCCGCTGCCAGAGAAGTATTACAGCTTTATTCCTAACATAACCATCCATGGTATGGACTGCATTGTTTCAAAAACCGGATATACCGGAGAGGATGGCTATGAAATCTATCTTTCCAACGAAGATGCACCGAAGCTTTGGGACTTGCTTCTTTCAGCCGGAAAGGATATGGGGATTGTACCTTGTGGACTTGGAGCAAGGGATACCCTTCGCCTGGAAGCGTCCATGCCATTATATGGCCACGAGATGGATGATTCCGTTACACCATTGGAGACCGGACTTTCTTTTGCTGTTAAGAGGAATAAAGAAGACTTTATCGGTAAAAATGGAATGGAAAAGAAGCTCCCCCTCACTCGAAACAGAATTGGTCTTAAGGTAACAGGAAGAGGAATTGTTAGAGAACACGAGCCAGTATTTCAAGGTGACCGTCAAATCGGAATGACAACTTCCGGAACACATTGTCCCTATCTTGGTGGTGCTTATGCAATGGCCATGGTTGAAGCAGGAGCCTGCACACTTGGAGACAAGGTGGAAGTAGAAGTACGGGGAAGACGGATCGAAGCAGAGGTTGTTCCAATGCCGTTTTACAAAAAAGGACAAAAATAAAATGAAAACAGGAGGTATTTTTATGGAATTTCCAAAGGAACTAAAATATTCAGAATCACACGAGTGGGTACTTTTTAAAGAAGATGGAACGGCTAAGATCGGCCTGTCTGATTTTGCACAGGATGCAATGGGTGATATCGTATATGTAGGTTTGCCGCTGGAGGGTGATGAACTGGTAGCGGGTGAGCAATTTGCAGATGTTGAGTCGGTAAAAGCGGTATCGGATATTTATGCACCTGTTTCGGGTGAGGTTATTGCTGTAAACGAGAGCCTGCTGGATGCACCAGAGGCGATTAACAATGATCCTTACAGTGCATGGCTTGTGGAAGTAAAGGTTACGGATAAAGGAAATCTGTTAAATGCAGACGAATATGAGGCTGCTTGCAACGAGGAGGCATAAGAGATGGGAAGTTATGTTCCTTCCACGAAGGAAGAACGTCAGGAAATGCTTAATACCATCGGTCTCCAAAGCTTTGATGAGCTTTTTCAGTCTATACCAGAGAAGATGAAGGTAAAGGAACTAAAGCTTGAGGCGGGTTTGAGCGAATTGGAAGTATTGGAAAAAATGAGTGGGATTGCAAATAAGAATAAAGTATTTACCAGTGTTTTCCGTGGAGCAGGAGCCTATTATCATCATATTCCTGCGATTGTCAAGAGTGTGGTTTCCAAAGAACCGTTTCTTACGGCATACACACCTTATCAGGCGGAAATCAGCCAGGGAATCCTGCAGTCTATTTTTGAATATCAAACGATGATTTGCCAGCTCACTGATATGGAAGTATCCAATGCTTCCGTATATGATGGAGCAACGGCAGCTGCAGAAGCCGTTGCTATGTGCAGAGAGCGGAAGCGGAATAAAGTTTTGATTTCTGCCGGTGTCAATCCCATGGTGTCAGATACGATAAAAACATATTGCGACGGTGCTGATGTGGAATTAGTGGTGATTCCGGTGCGGGATGGCATTACGGACCATGAATTACTGAAAGCGACATTAGATGAAACAACAGCCTGCTTTTATATGCAGCAGCCCAACTATTTTGGGCAGATAGAAGACGGCGAAAAGCTGGGTGAAATCGTTCATGAAAAGGGTGCTAAATTTATTATGGGTGTAAACCCGATTGCCTGTGGTTTGCTAAAGACACCGGGAGAATGCAAGGCAGATGTAGCCGTTGGAGAAGGCCAGCCATTGGGAATGCCGCTTGGTTTTGGCGGTCCATATCTCGGATTCATGACGGCAACCAGAGAAATGGTTCGAAAGCTTCCCGGTAGAATCGTTGGAGAGACTACAGATATTGAAGGGAAACGGGCATTTGTTCTTACTCTTCAGGCAAGGGAACAACATATCCGCAGAGAAAAGGCTTCCTCTAACATTTGCTCCAACCAGGCTTTATGCGCTTTGACAGCAGCGGTATATATGTCAGCTATGGGGCCAAAGGGAATGGAGGAAGTGGCTGAGCTTTGCTATAAAAAGGCTCATTATGCGGCCGAAGAGATTGGTAGAATTCCAGGTTTTTCGCTTAAGTTTCAGGGAGAATTCTTTCACGAATTTGTAACAGGTACTTTCATTCCGGCAGAAGTCTTGATGAAAGGCCTGGAGGAAAAGGGAATCCTTGGCGGACTGCCCGTGGAAGATGGGATTTTATGGTGTGTGACGGAAATGAATTCCAAGACCCAGATTGATTCTCTGATTATGGCAATTAAGGAGGTGGTGGATTGTGAAGCTAATATTTGAAAAAAGTCAGGAAGGCCATGGATTGACCTTACTTCCAGCTTTGGATGTACCGGAAAAGGGCCTGAGTGAAAGCTTTAGACGTAAGTCCATCATGGAGTTGCCTCAGATTGCGGAGATTGATATCAGCCGCCACTACACTCAGTTGTCAGAGCGGGTGCATGGTGTAAACAATGGCTTTTATCCGTTGGGGTCCTGTACCATGAAATACAATCCCCGGATAAATGAAGAGATTGCCGCATTATCGGGGTTTGCCCGGATTCATCCGTTACAGCCGGAACACACCGTTCAGGGATGTCTTCAGGTTCTGGAGGAGGCTAAGGATGCACTTTGTGAAGTGACCGGTATGGAAGATATGACTTTTCAGCCAGCAGCGGGAGCGCATGGCGAGTTTACCGGACTTTTGCTGATCAAGGCATATCACAAGGCACGTGGAGATGAAAAACGAAATAAAATCATTGTTCCCGATTCAGCCCACGGAACCAATCCGGCCTCTGCCAATATGACAGGATATGAAATTATAAATATTCCTTCTACTTTGGAAGGGTGTGTGGATCTTGATAAACTCCGCGAAGTGGTAGGGGAAGATACAGCAGGACTCATGCTTACCAATCCCAATACAGTAGGGATTTTTGATAAGAATATTTTGGAGATTACGAAAATCGTTCATGAAGCAGGCGGACTTAACTATTATGATGGGGCTAACTTAAACGCGATTATGGGTGTTGTTCGTCCAGGTGATATGGGCTTTGACGTGATTCATTTGAATCTTCATAAGACGTTTTCAACTCCTCATGGAGGAGGCGGACCAGGAAGCGGTCCGGTCGGCTGTAAAAAAATACTGGCACCATTTCTTCCGAAGGATAATACCAGAAAAACGGATAGAGGTTATGAATTCTTCCAGCCCGCTCAGTCGGTTGGCCGGGTAAAAGAATTTTACGGGAACTTTCTGGTGGCAGTAAAAGCTTTGACCTATATTTATACCTTGGGCCGAGAAGGGCTAAAGGAGGCTTCCGAGAATGCAGTTCTACATGCAAACTATATGAAGCACCAATTGGCAGATTATTATGACATGGCTTTTGATGGTCTTTGTATGCATGAATTTGTCATGACATTGGAAGGGCTAAAGAAGGAAAAGGGAGTTTCAGCCATGGATGTTGCCAAGGCGATGCTGGACAGAGGCATTCATCCACCGACCATGTATTTTCCATTGATTGTTCATGAAGCCCTTATGGTGGAACCGACGGAAACAGAAAGTAAGGAGACGCTGGATGAGGCAATTGAGATTTTAAAAGAAATTCATAAAATGGCTCTTGAGAATCCGGAGGCACTACAGGAAGCGCCAGTTAACACCAGCGTGCGTCGACTGGATGAAGTAGGTGCAGCAAGAAATCCAAAGTTAAGATACGAAAAGGGAAGCAACATTTAATTTATTACACAAGAATTTCAAGCTATTTGTTTTCGTAGAATTAATTGTAACAGGGAGAGTGAGAATGGTAAATAAATTACTATATTACAAGGGTGAGGGAACCAATCCACATTTTAATCTTGCCATAGAGGAATATTTTCTGCACAATCTGAAAAAGGATCAGTGTATTTTATACTTATGGCAGAATAAAAAAACAGTAGTAATTGGTAAAAACCAAAATTGTTGGCGTGAATGCAAAATAGCTGCGATAGAGGATGACGGCGGGTATCTTGCCCGCCGACTATCTGGTGGTGGGGCTGTATTTCATGATTTAGGTAATCTGAATTTTACATTTATTATAAACAGGGAAGATTATGACGTGTCAAAGCAGCTGGATGTGATTTTAAAGGCTCTTGATAAATTTGGCATTGTGGGAGAAAAAAGTGGCAGAAATGACTTGACCATTCAGGAGCGAAAGTTTTCTGGAAATGCATTTTACAAAAGCAGCGAAAGCTGTTTTCATCATGGAACTCTGCTGGTAAATGTAAATATGGAAACGCTGCAAAAATATCTGAATGTATCGGCAGATAAGATGAAAGCAAAAGGAGTAGCCAGTGTGCCGGCGCGCATGGTCAACCTGCAGGAACTAAATCAGGATGTGACCATTAATGGATTAAAAGAAAAACTAATTGAGGCTTTTGGTGAAGTCTATCAGCAGAAGGTGGAAGAAATCCAGGAGGATTATTTCGACAAAGAAATGCTGAATCAATTACGGAAAAAATTTGAAAGTTGGGAATGGTGCTTTGGCAGAGCACAAGGATTTGAAATAGAAAAGGAAGAGCGGTTCTCCTGGGGAGAGCTACAGATTCATCTTTACAGTGAGGCCGGACGAGTGAAAAATGCCAAGCTGTTTTCTGATGCGATGGAAACCGAGTTTATTTACAATCTGGGAGATCAACTGATTGACCTGTGTTTTGATCGAAAAGAGCTGTGTAACAAGGTAAGGAGTGCCAAGACAGGCGGACCGGATGAAGAAAGCATGAAAGAGGACATATGTACCCTGATTGAAAAATGCTTTTAGGTCCACTGATATGTTTGAAAGTATGAGTGAAAAATCAGAAAGGAAAAAATGCAGGCACATATACTTTCTGTTGTGTTTGTACCTCAAATGGAAATGCAGGTATTTTCACATATGAAAAAGCCGGCTTTTTGGTGAGGTTTGGTGTAAATATGGAATATGATTTAATTGTGATTGGTGCCGGGCCTGGAGGATATGTGGCAGCCATACATGGAGCAAAGCTGGGGAAAAAGATAGCGGTGATTGAAAACCGTGAAGTAGGGGGAACCTGCCTGAATAGAGGCTGTATCCCCACCAAAACACTGACCCATGCTACCGGATTGTTCCGCCAGATGAATTTCAGTGCAGAATTTGGAATTTATAGTGATAATCCAACTTACTCTATCGAAGAGATGTTTTTAAGAAAGCAGAAGGTAGTAGACCAGCTTAAGAGTGGAATTGAAGGATTGTTTCAGAAGCATAAGATAGATTTCATTCAGGGTACAGGGAAAATCATAGAAAAGAACAAGGTTTTGGTAGGTGATACTGTTTACCACGGGGAAAAGCTTCTGGTTGCAACAGGAAGCCGCCCAAGTCGTCCACCCATTCCCGGACTCTCTTTGCCAGGTGTCGTGACCAGTGATGAATTGCTGGAGGAAGGGCACACTTATAAGAGTCTCACGATTATCGGCGGAGGTGTAATAGGAGCAGAGTTTGCCGGTATTTACAATGATCTCGGATGTCAGGTAACCATCTTGGAAGCAAGAGAACGAATCCTTCCAACTATGGATCGGGATATTTCCCAAAGTCTTGCCATGGTATTTAAAAAGAGGGGAATTCAAATTGTCACAGGTGCTATGGTGGAAGGGGTGGAGCAGGCAGAAGAGGGTCTTCTTTGCCGTTATTCCGTAAAAGGAGAGTCGAAATCCGTTACCTCCGAAGGGGTCCTGGTATGCATTGGCCGAACCGGCAACATAGAAGACCTATGGGAAGAGACTATGTCCATTGAGACGGAACGAAACCTGATTATTACCGATGAAAATTTTCAGACAACAGAGCCAGATATATATGCAATTGGTGATATTGTAAAAGGGGGCATCCAACTCGCCCATGTGGCATCGGCTCAAGGTGTGAATGCAGTCTGTGCTATGTTTAATCAGAAAACAGTATATGATTTAAACGTGGTACCCTCTTGTGTATATACCTCGCCAGAGATTGCCAGTGTTGGAATTACCAGCGAAGAAGGAAAAGAAAAAGGAATCCCCCTTATAACCGGAAAAGCCTCAACCCTGGCAAATGGCAAATCGATTCTTTCATCCAGTGATCGGGGGTATGCCAAGCTACTCTTCCATAAAGATACCAAAGTATTGATGGGAGCACAACTGATGTGTGACCATGCCACCGATATGATTGCAGGGCTGGGGCAAGCCATTGTCAATGGTCTTACAAGAGAAGAACTGGCAGCAGTAATATATCCTCATCCAACAGTAAGCGAAATTATTGGTGAAGCAATCGAGAATGCAGGATAACGGCAGAATCAAATATAATAAAGGGATGTAAACAACATGATAAAAGCAGTCATATTTGATATGGACGGCGTATTGATTGATACGGAAAAACATCTGGTTGCCTGCTGGTGCCAGGCGGCAAAGGAAGCAGGCTTTGATATGAAAGCAGAGCATGGACTTCTCATTCGAAGCCTGGCAGCAAAGTTTGCCGAGCCTCTATTAAAGGAAATCTTTGGCGAAGCGTTTGATTATCATCAGATTCGAAACCGGCGAAAAGAACTTATGGAAGAAGCACTTTCCCAGGCAGGAATAGAAAAAAAGCCAGGAGTAGATGACCTCCTTGATTTCTTAAGAGAACAGGGCATTAAAACAGCGATTGCGACAGCAACAGATGAAGAACGCGCCGGGAGATACCTGAACGATATCGGTATATTACATAAACTGGATAAAATCATCTGTGCCTCAATGGTAGAAAACGGCAAGCCAATGCCAGATATTTATCAATATGCCTGTAAAGAAATCGGTGAAAATCCAGAGGATTGTATCGCCGTGGAGGATTCTCCTAACGGAGTACTATCAGCAGTACGCGCAGGGATTCCAACCATCATGGTACCAGACCTGTCCGAACCAGAAGAAGAAATCAGAAAACTCCTGGCGGCCCGGGTTGATTCGCTAAATGACATGATAGCGTTTATAAAAAGTATGAATAAATAAAATGAAGCGTAAAAGAAAAAACAAGAAAGGGAAAATGCATGCACATATTTATTACTCTTGTGCATGTGCCTCAATACAAGCAATTATTTTTGATTGAGGAGTGGGCAAATTATGAGCAAATCAAAAGTATACTTTACAAATATGAGAACCAGTTTTCAGGAAACGCTTCCACAGAAGCTGGAACGCCTCATAAAGACAGCAGGGATGGGAGAAATTGATTTTGATAAAAAATATACTGCAATCAAAATTCATTTCGGTGAGCCTGGAAATCTGGCATTCCTACGTTCCAATTATGCAGCCGTTGTGGTAAAAATCATCAAAGAGTTAGGCGGAAAACCTTTCCTGACTGATTGCAATACCTTGTACGTAGGTGGCAGAAAAAATGCATTGGACCACCTGGATGCTGCCTATCAAAATGGCTTTTCCCCACTTCAGACCGGCTGTCATGTTATTATAGCCGATGGTTTGAAAGGCACAGACGAGGAACTGGTCCCTGTAGAAAATGGTGAATATGTAAAAGAAGCAAAAATCGGTCGTGCCGTTATGGATGCAGATGTGTTTATCACCCTGAACCATTTCAAAGGACATGAGGCAACCGGATTTGGTGGCGCCTTAAAGAACGTTGGAATGGGCTGTGGTTCTCGTGCCGGAAAAATGGAAATGCATAGTGCGGGAAAGCCATTTGTAAATCAGGAATATTGCATCGGCTGTGGTCGCTGCATTAAAATTTGTGCACATGACGCACCAATAATAGCAGAGAAAAAAGCCACTATCGATCATGATAAATGTGCAGGCTGTGGTCGTTGTATCGGAGTCTGTCCAACAGACGCCATTGAACCAGCAAGCGATGAAAGCAATGATGTTCTTAATAAGAAAATTGCCGAATACAGCTGGGCCGTTTTAAATGGAAGACCACATTTCCACATCAGCCTGGTAATCGATGTTTCTCCATTCTGCGATTGCCATGCCGAAAACGACGTTCCAATCGTACCCAACATAGGAATGTTTGCCTCCTTTGACCCAGTTGCTCTTGACGTAGCCTGTGCCGATGCCGTAAATCGTCAGCCAGTTGTACCAGGAAGTCGTTTGGATGACCATTTAAAAGAACATGACCATTCCGAAGGAGACCATTTCCATCATAACCATCCAACTACAAATTGGAGAAGTTGTATGGAGCACAGCGAAACGCTGGGAATTGGTACCATGGAGTATGAGCTGATTGAAATCTAACAAGACATCAGGAGAGGAAACAAACCATGCGTTTAATGGAATTTAAAATGGAACGCCCCGGACTGGTAAAGGAAGGCGATGTGGTAGAAATTCTGGAACGAAGTTCACCAGTAAACTATCATTATATTATTGAGCCGGCAGTGGCAATGTCAGGGTGCTATTTTGAATACGAAAGACTTAAAGCAGATACAGGGGTTGTGAAGGAGATTCAGCAGAAGGAAACCGGGTTTTATGTTATTGTCCAATTTGAAGAGGACGATATTAAGGGATAAAATTGGGAGTGAACTAAATCGCTGTGCAATGGCTGGGCAAGATACTCAATAATTACCAATGGGGGTGCAGTTATGATATTGACGGCAGTGGAAATGACAAATATAATCGCCAGCACATGCGCCTTTGTGATAACTGTTATGCTGATTATTTTTTTGGTCTGCCACACCAACCTAAAAGAACGAGTGTTTTTTTGGTTTTTTGTTATAGTAATACTAAATCTTGGGCTTACGTTTAATGAATGGATTATTTACCTATTAGGAGGTCATACAGGATCAATAATAAACGTTGTCATTCGCATATTTGATTTTTTTAGCTATGCCGGGCCATTGCTTCAGGTTGTTGCCGCTGCTTACTACTTTTATGAATTGATCAACAGAAAGAGCAAAGTCTCAAAGAAACTCATTCGTTATCTCCAATGGTTCTGTCTTGCGGCAATTTTATTTACTGCGGTTGCACAAAGTAATAGCTTGTTCGGATACTTCGACGAACAGAATGTTTATTACGCAAACGAGGACACTTCTTGGATTTATGCGGTACTGATTTATTCAGTGCTGATGCCGCTTTTGGGGTTGGTCTTGCGGTACTCCAGAACACTCAGTAAAAAAGAGTTCTTTTCCCTGTTGCTCTACTTCATCGTGCCCATACCTTTTTACATCATTGAGATACTAATCCCTGGTCTATGGCTTGCGGATTTAGGGGCAACGCTGACGTTTTGCATCATTTATGTGAACGTCCAAGCGGAACTGAAACGACAGATGGAATTGGAACTTATGGAAAACCGCATTGGGATAATGTTAAGTCAAATTCAGCCGCATTTTCTATACAATTCACTGGCGTCTATTGAATACTTGTGTGATATTGACGGAGCGGAACGAGCAGCATCTGCTGTACAGGATTTTTCCGAATATCTTCGGGGAAACATGGATTCATTAACGCAAAAAGAACTGATTACTTTTGCACAGGAGATGCAGCATACAAACCTCTATCTGTCCTTGGAAAAAAGGCGGTTTGGAGACAGGATAGAAACAGAGTATGATACACCTGTCACTGACTTTTTATTGCCTGCGCTTACCCTTCAGCCCATTGTAGAAAACGCCGTTAGGCATGGGATTACGAAACGTGATGAAGGCGGAACAATTATGGTGCGTTCTTTTGAGGATAAAGAGTTTTGGCGCATTACGGTAACTGACAATGGTGTGGGATTTGATGTATCCGAAAAAAAGAAGGACGAACGCACTCACGTTGGCATTGAAAACGTAAGAAGTAGATTAAAAGCAATGTGCGACGGTACATTGGAAATCATCAGTGTCCCCGGAGTAGGCACAACAGCTACCATATCAATTCCCAAAAAGATTAGAGGTGAAAATCAATGAATATAATCGCCGTAGATGATGAAAAGCCGGTTTTGCATTTGGTTAAAAAAGCAATCCGAAAAGCCTTGCCGGAATGCTCTCTTGCAGGATTCACAACGGCAAAGGAAGCTCTTGCTTATGCCAAGACCGTTAACATAGACATCGCTTTTTTGGATATTGAGATGGGAAGCATGATAGGTCTGACTCTTGCCGAACATTTGAAAGAGATATATGACAAAATTAACATCATCTTTATCACAGGTTATTCTGACTATGCGGTGGACGCATTTTCCCTCGGCTCAAGCGGATATATTATGAAGCCTGTAAAACCAGAGGCAATTACTCTTGAGGTCGGTCGTTTGCGTAATCCTCCCAGTGATGCAATCAAGCCAAAAACAATTGACCGTTTAGGGCCATTTACCTTTGACCACACAGCCAAACGAGTATATGCAGACGGCCATGATACACTTTTGACACCGCGCGAGTATACTATCTTCTATTTTCTTGGGAGCAATCCAGGTGTTTATTTCACTCCCCAGGAGTTGTACGCAAAGACCTCCGGGTTAGACGCTAGTGAGGACGTTAGTGCCTTATATCCCCACATATCTCGTTTGCGAAAGAAACTTGGTTTAGACGACGGAGGTACAAATCACGAAATCAGCATTGAGCAAATCCGCGGTAAGGGATACCGCCTTACTGTAGAATCACAGGTGGAATAAAAAATAATGAGCTGAATCTTGTTTTTTCGCAAGGTTCAGCTTTTTTGATTTTTGATTTAGTATAATAAATAAATAGACTTCACGCCAAATCAAAAGCATCCGTATATCGGGTGCTTTTCGGCTTAAAAGGAGGGATATTATGCGGATTATTGCCGTTTGTGAGAAGCGGCTTACATTGTACAGCTTAAAGAGTGCAATTGAAAAGTTTGTGAAATCTGACGCAGAAGTAAAAACCTTTATGTTGCCGATCGAAGCCTTGCAATATGCCAGAGGGCATCCTGTGGACGTGGCATTTGTAGATATGGACATGAAACCGCCGCTGATGCACGGATTGTTTTTGGCACAAAAACTCAAGGAGCTTAACCCAAGTGTGAATTTAGTTTTTGTGTCCGAAACAGACGAGTATGTCATGGATGCGTGGCGTATTTATGCCAGCAATTATCTGCGCAAGCCTGTCCGGAGAGAACATGTTGTGCAGGCTATGGGCAAATTGCGGTATCAAGATATTTGATATTCAGATGATAAGAATGAAGTCTAAACAAGAAAATTCGAGGAGGAAAGACAAAATGCAAATAACAAAAAAACCAAAACGAATATTAAGCTTTTTACTGGCGGTGGTGATGGTGATGGGCTTGTTGCCGACAACGGCACAGGCGTTAGACGTAACTTTGGGTGGAACGGGCGAGATGGAGATTTCTAGTAACACACCTGACATGGCTTGGACTGTCTCAGGAGCTAGCGGTTCGGCTACATGGACTCAATCAACTCAAACCTTGACATTAAATAACTTTAAATTTCAAACAAGTGCAGCTGCACCGTTAGTTGTTCCTGCTGGAACAAAAATTGTACTGGTGGGTACGAACACGATAACAAGTACGGCTACAACTCCTCAAAGGGCGATAGAGTGTAATAATGGTGCCATTACTATTCACTCAACCGAGGCAGGTTCATTGACATTAAGCACAAATAACTGCTCAGGTACTAATTATGGGATTAAAACATCAACCCATCTTACCATCTCAGGAGACAGTAGAGTTACAATCAATGCAGGTGCATCCCCCGATACACGAGGAATATATTGCGCTGGCGATTTAACAATTGCATCAACAGCAACTGTTTCGGCAAAATCTAGCGGCAGTGCATGGAATTTTGGCATCTATTGTGCAAACTTAAATATTGCTGACGGAGCAAAGGTAACAGCCGAATGCAGCAGCGGTACAGCAAACGGATCGATTGTTTACATAACAAACAATTCTTCTACCGCAACCTTTGTTGGCGGAGCTGATAGTTCGGCTTCGTCGTCTCTGTCGTTTGGTGCGATTGGCCAAGGAAACACCTTAAAAAATGGAGGTACTGTAGCCCTCTATGCAAAATCAGTTTTACCAAAAACAAATGTCAGCGGCAAAATCACCTTTAACAACGGTTCGGCAACATATACTGCTTCTGAACAAGAATATAAAACCGCCACTATCAGCGGAATTTCAGCAGGAGTAAATCCGTCATGGACTTATACCTACGAAGCAGGTACAGGAACATTGGGTACAAACAGCAAACCTCAAGGTGCAGGCACTTATACAGTTACCGCAACATACGAGGATGACAAAAACATTGGCACAAAAACAGCCACATACACCATAAATAAAAAAGCATTGACAATAGAAGGCTTGACAGCTACAAATCGTGATTATGCGGCAGGAAATACTACCGTTGCATTAACAGGCGGTAATCTTGTGGGTGTAATCCCTGAGGATAGTGGCGATGTAACAGGTGGCGTTCCAACAAGTGGAACGATTGCAAGTGCAGATGCAGGCACAGGAAAAGCGGTTACTCTGACACCAGTTGCATTAGGCGGAGCTAAAGCGGCTAACTACACCGTTACACTTCCAACGAACTTAACAGTAGAGATTGCGAAAAAAGACCCAACTATTACTTGGCCTACAGGCTTAACTGCCAAGTATGGGTGGACTTTAATTGATGTTGCTTTGCCTGGCAACGGTTCGGGAGCAGGAACTTTTAGCTTTGCAGAGGGGTCGATTTCTGTTGGTTCGGTAGGAACACACCAGTTTGAGCTAACCTTTACCCCAACGGATTCAACAAACTATAATACGAAAACACAAGATGTGAATGTTACGGTTGGTAAGGGCGACTACCCTGGGGCGAAAACAGCGGCAGACTGGGTACGAGAGAACGTTGCTCAAACCGACATAGATTTTACACTTCCAACACCTACAGACGGTTGTAGCTATGGTGCTGTCATATCAGCAATTGGAAACTTGGTTAATACTACCTTACCAACAACTGTTACAGGTAATGTAGTGAGCTACAACGTTCATTCAAAAGCTGCTGGTACGACTGACAGCATTTATATTAAAATCAACGGTGGCAACAATTACGCAGACGATATGATTATTGTAACAGTAACGGCAACAGCGAAAATACCAACCACAGTAACAGTAACCCCACCGTCAAATGTTACTTATGGCACAGCGCTTGGTGCGCCATCCGCAACAGCGGCGGCGGGTGATGTTGGCACTTTCTCGTATATGTATAATGGTAATCTTAGCGATGGCTCAAACATTGCATATTCAAGCGCAACACCACCAACAAACCCAGGAACATACACTGTTACAGCAGCACTTGCTAGTACAACCCATACAGGAACTTCATCTGCTTCAACCCCATTCACCATTGCTAAAAAGCAGCTATCATGGAGCACAGGCGCAACTGTTGCAACAAAGGTGTATGATGGTACAACTACAGCTACAATTGCAACAGCACCAAC
>JAVBLX010000116.1:0-9078 GCA_031553075.1 Acetivibrio sp. | reverse complement strand
GCTCAGCATAAATAAAAGGATGCTGACATAAAACATAAGTAAATGAGGATTCCCTCTAAACTTCTTTGCCTTTGTTGCTTTAAACATGTATACCAGCATCGGGAAATATCCCAGTAAAATTACACCTCCTGCCATTTCCATTGGAACAATAACGCTAAACAGAGTCGGTCCGGCAAATAGAATGGTAAATAAACCTTTTTCTAAAGAATTATATTGTAGTTGAAAAACAAGTGTCGTAAAAGCGAATAAAAACACCCCGTATAAACAAATTGATAAAAAATAAATTCGGTAATACACTATTTTTACCGCCGGAAGAAGCCACAACAGCAACCCATTGGTCTCAAACAGCAGTTGGATTACCCCTATGATACACAGTATACCAAAGACAAGGTATAGTTTTTCTTTCCGGCTGTGGAAATATAGTATTAAATGATAAATTCCCAGCATAAAAAACGTCCCCAAAATGAATCCGACCGAAATGCGCTGCGTTACCACTGTATTATTTAGGTATGGTGAGAGTGCGATTTTTGGTAATACTCTTAAGCCATTGTCTATTTCTACATGGCAGGTAGTCATGATTTCTATCACACTAACACCACTCTGCGGTGTAAAATTCACGACTGCATTCTTCATTCCAGCCGTACTAAAAACAGTTTCACCGTTGATTCTCACTTCGCAGGAGTCGACAAGCTCCGGAACAAAAAAGTCAAATGGAAGATCTTCGTCTGTCAGAATCTTTAGGGTATATACAGCGGTATCACCAACTCCATAACCGCTTTTCAAAAAAAAGTCTTTGTCTGTAAGAATATTAAAGGTTGTGTGATAATCATTATTAAATGTAACCTCCCAAATGCCCCATAAGGGAAAAATCGTTTCTGAGAGTTCAATTCCTCTTAAATCCATCACTCCATTTTCTGCTTGGATATGGGAATAGTTTCTTGGCATACAGATGAAGACATAGATAAGAGCTGTAAACAAAATGCTCATTCCGACTAAAGTAATGTGTTTTCTGATAGCAAGCCCTCCCTTATAATATTGTTCGTTGCCTGATTTCCTCATTTTGTCCTTATTTTTACCACTACCGGGAACTCACTTCTTACCATCTTTGTCTGAATTATAAGTCCCTCCTGCTCCTTCTTCCATTCTGGTTTTTCATCAAAGCCCAAAATTTCCACTGCTTCAATCAACCCGTGAAAATGCGGCTTATTCTGATCCGTCGTATCTCCCAAAGAGGTAATCACCACCTTGCCATCTTCCGGATACTTTAAAAAAATTGCATATAATCCCCCATTAGCCACGGTAAAACGAATATCCTTGCTGGTATATTCCCTAACAGAACCATCACTGAATTGTCCTTCTATTTCCCTGGTTGGACCTTCGCCACTTTCCCGCCATACCTTACTGTTATATATGGCTTCGCCATTGACTTTAAGCCATTTCCCCATATCTGTTAAAATCTGCCGGTCACCTTCCGGGATACTTCCATCGCCTTTTGGTCCAACATTTAGCAGCAGGTTTCCATTTTTACTCACTACATCAATCAGATAGCAGATTATCTCATAGCTGGTTTTATAGTCCAGACTGCTGGTGTAGCACCATGAATTTCTGGCTATAGCAGTATCCGTCTGCCAGTGGTATGGTTTGGGATCAGCAAACTTTCCCCGCTCTACATCCACAATTCCAGTTCCAAATGCCATAGCATCATGCTTATAGCAGATGGATACTTTTTCACCCCATTCGATACCACGATTGTAATAATAGGCTGCAAATTTCAACAAATAAGGCTTCACTTTGTCATGTTGTACCCACCAGTCAAAATATAATAATTTGGGGCGATAGGTATCAATCAGCTCACAGGTCCGAAGCAGCCAGTCCTCCATAAATTCATCGGTCGGATAAGGCTCTCCAAATAAGTCATGCTGCTCTGGCTGTTCCATCACAGATGGCCAGTAAAAATCCCCTTTTGCCAGGGGCTCTTTGATATCACTGTCAAACTCCTTCCCGTTGCCCATAAACCACCAATGCTCTACCCGATGGGAAGAAGTACAAAACGGAAGACCATTCTCTTCAACCGCCTTCTTCAGTTCTCCCAGAACATCCCGCTTTGGTCCCATTTCAAAGGCATTAAAATGTGACAGTTTGCTTTTATACATTTGAAAACCATCATGATGCTCCGCAACCGGAAATATATATTTTGCTCCGGCTTCCTGAAACAGCTCTACCCATTCTTCGGGGTTGAATTTTTCGGCGGTAAACAGGGGAATAAAATCTTTGTATCCGAAATCTTTGTGTTCGCCAAAGGTCTTCCGGTGATATTCATATTCTTCCGTTCCTTGTATATACATATTCCGAGAATACCACTCATTGTTAAATGCAGGAATACTATATAGTCCCCAGTGGATAAAAATACCAAACTTGGCCTTTTCAAACCACCCAGGCACTTCAAAATCACCAAAAGAAGCCCAATCCGCTTTGTATGGTCCATTTTCGATTACTGCCTCTATCCTCTTAAGATATTCCTGCATCACTTCCTCCAATCCATCCCAATGGCATCTAAAAATGCCTTCGCTATTATAACATGCCCCTGCAACGCCGGGTGCACCCGATCTGAAGACAGGGCATAGGAATGCTTATGTTTCAAAAAAACATCCATCTTCGCCTGTACATCCACATAAACAAGTCCATATTTCTCCGCCAGTATTTTTGCCACACCAGCATACTCCCGCACCATCTTTCCCATGGGTTCATCCCTGTTGGGTTCGATCATAAATGGTGATAATAGGTACACCTGCCTTACCTGTGGCAATGTTTTTTGAATTAATTCCTCGTATATCTGCCCAAACTCTTCTCTGCTCACCTGAGGAAAATTTGTATATGCCGCACTGTCAAAATGCCGCCACACGTCATTGACTCCAATCATAATACTCACATAATCCGGTTCCAAATCTAACACGTCCTTCTGCCACCGTTCCTTCAAATCCCGAATGGTATTCCCGCTGATTCCCTTATTGATAACCATAATCTCCTGCTGCGGTTCAAATGCCATTAAATGGGCATTCACCTGATTTACATAGCCGTCGCCAAAAGATCCCCAGCCCGCTGGTGGGGCATCATAATTTCTTCCACAATCCGTAATAGAATCTCCAATCATTACCAGAACACTGTTTTTTTCCAACATATCTTTATCTCCCTCATTTCTGCATCGAACTACCCAGGCCATCTAAGTATAACTCCAGAGCCTGTGCACGACTTTCGTTCTGAAGCCTTGCGTTTTCCAAATCCGTTGCCACCACCGTATCATAACCTAAATCCTTGACAATCGAACGCATTTCCCCCAGCAGCTGGTTAAACTCTTCCTCATCTGCGGCAAATATCATTCTCCAGGAGTAATCCACAATGATGGTTCGGCACTGGGCTCTTAAAGTATTAATTTCCGAAGTAATCTCAGGTATTACAAAGGCACATCCAGGAGCCACCAATATCTGTCCATTCTTTTCCAGATAATCAAGGTCTGAATCCACCTCCATGTACTCTTTCCAATTTGTCTCCAAACGTGTATCCTGATTATCCTTTACCGATTCCCACATGAGATAGTAGTAAGGATGGCCATCAGGGTCAAGCTCTGCTGGCGATACCGGTTTATAATTCAACTGACAAACACCCTCTTTCCAGGTGCCGCCCCCCCACTCCTCCGGAATATCTGCATCACTGGAAAACAATGCCTCAAATCCAAACTCTGTGAGGTAATAGCCATCTTCACGTCTTTCCCAGGTCAGTCCTTCAGGCCCTGCGGTCCGACCAGAAGCCTGAGCACATGAGGTTTGAATTCCTTCTGGAGAATAAAGCCAGTCAATAAAATCTGCCAGTCTCTGGGGATCCTTGGTCTGACTGCCAATGCCAATAATGGTCTTCTGATTTCCTTCCGGATTGCATCCATAGGAAACAATCTGCATATCCTGAATGGGTGCCAGCATAAAGCCCTTTCCTTCCTCCATCCGGGTCGTACTGTTATAAGCCGATTTCCCCAGCCAGGGCCATGGTGAATAAAGGATCTGTCCGTCCTGATACTTGGCAAATATCTCCTCATAATTAAGGGAAGGGGAATCCGGGTCTACCAGTCCCATCTGATTGGCATCAAAATACAACTTGAGATTTCGCAAATAGAAAGAACCTTCTTCCAAAATATCCTGATAATCACTGCCATCTACCTTTGACAAAACAAATCCCAGCTCATCATAACCATATAAGCAGGCTGGCTGTTTGGCACTGGTCATCATATTACCATCCCAATCCTTAAAAAAAGCAAAACCATAGGTTTTCTCACCCTTGTCACTTTTCGGTATCAGCTCCTGCATTTCCTTCAAAACTGGAAGCAGATCCTCCAAGGTATTGATTTGAGGATATCCAATGGCACTGTAAGCATCCCATCGAAGATAAGGCCCAAAGGTCAATTCGGAACCTTCACTGGGCATTATGGGTGATAAAAGAGAAACTTCGCTGGGAATCCCATAAATCCCTTCCTTTGAGACTCTGCTGTTTTCAGACATAATCGCACTCTCATAGCGCATAATCTGCTTCCCCTTCAACCTACTGCTCATGTCAAGAAGCAGTCCGCTGTTTACCAGGTTTTCAAAATCTCCTTCTTCACCGCTGCAAATAACCAGATCTCCCAGATTCCCTGCCGCAGAACGAATTTCAAACAAAGTATCACCACCACCAGCTACATTAGGGGCTATTATATTAAGCTGCATATTAAATCTGTCTTTTACAATCTTTCCAAACCAGCCAGACTGAATTCCCTGATAATTGGCCAGCGAATCAAATACAT
Organism: Acetivibrio sp.; assembly: GCA_031553075.1. Taxonomy (GTDB): domain Bacteria; phylum Bacillota; class Clostridia; order Lachnospirales; family Lachnospiraceae; genus DIGJ01. The sequence goes on along the minus strand of JAVBLX010000116.1, from coordinate 4,250 downwards.
CCACAACCAGAAATTCATCGTAAGGGCAGGCTTCCTCATCTTGACTTAAACTCCCACACCCATTTACCAGTAATACTACACTAAGCAAAATAGAGCATAAGCCCCTCATTAGGGGCCTCCGTATGCCCGTTTCGACAGGCGTATCAATTAATCTCATTATATAATCCTCCGTATATTAATTATAACAGCAATCTTATTTTTTCCTACCCGATAAATTATTGATTTTTCACCCTAAAAATTACAGTTTTTTAAATCCGATTCATGCCAGATGAATTTATTTTGATTATACCACATACTACATTTTCCCTATACGAAATTTTCAAAATATGGTATCCTATACCTATATCTTCTCCACTTTATTAAGGCGATGTACTTAAGCCGGAATGTTTCCGTAACATGATTGGTAGAAGATTATCAGCTTACGAGGAGGACAAATTTATGGAAACCTTATACATTGCCGATGATGAATCCGGTATCCGGGAGGGTCTGAAATGCATTCTGGATTGGGAAGAGCTGGGCTTTACCTTTTGTGGGGAAGCCGGCAATGGAGAAGATGCCTTAAAGGATATTTTAACCTTGAACCCCAGCCTGGTACTTCTTGACATTCGTATGCCCCGCCTGTCCGGCATCGAAGTGGCTCAGGCGGCAAGAGAGAATGGCTTCAAGGGTCATTTTTTAATTCTCAGTGGCTATTCTGATTTTACATATGCCCAGCAGGCAATCAAATACGGTGTGGATTCCTATCTTACCAAGCCCATTGATGAAGATGAACTGATTCCTGCCGTTTTACAGGTAAAAAAAGAACTGGAGCATGAAAATACAAGCTCTAATTCCATGGCCCGTTATAAACAAAAAGCCAAAGACAGTATTTTGAAAGATATCATCTTGGGTAACACAGACCTAAATCATTTAGATATTTCTGACATAAATCTGGAGGCCAATGTCTATCAGATATTGATATACAAAAACTTTAATCATGACATAACAAATATAATCTACCATTTTTCCGATTTATTAAAGGTAACAAATAAAGGAAATCATACCTTTGAGCACCTAAACGAAGATGGGCAGGATATCATCTTATTAAAAGGTGATTTTGCTTTACGACGTTTTGAAAATTTTCTGGATCATTATGAACAAAGCCCTCAGAAAGGAAGCCCCTTAGACAGCCTTTTTATTGCCTATGGACATCCCGTTAACAGCCTCGTTGATATCCATACTTCCTATCAGGAGGCTCATGCTCTTATGAAGCGTCGTTTCTTCTGCGTTCAGGGGCAGCACACCTTAAGCTACGAGGAATTACCCGATTTAGAAAAGAAAAGCAACGAAATCACCGGTGAAAGACTGGGCTACTACAGCGAACAGCTCACCGACTATATTCAGAGCTTCAGTCGTAATAAAACAGCCGAGACACTCTCCCAGCTAAAGGACTATTTATATAACGTCCACAATGATATCTCCGATGTAAAGCTATTTTTAACTGATTTATATTTGCAGATTAAGGAAAGGATAAATCACGTATACACAGCCGCCGAGATTCCGTTTCCCACCAATTCAGCAATTATTGATCTGATTGCAAGAAAGTATTATTTGTATGAAATCATCCAGTTTCTCTCCGAACAGTTTGAGATGATTATGAATGCCATTGGCAATCCTTCCCGTGACAGTGTCCTGGATGATATTGTTCATTATATTAATCATAACTTTCGAAGCAATATCAAACTGGAAACAATCGCCCCCCTGTTTGGCTATAACAGCGCTTACTTGGGCAAAATTTTCAGCAAATCCTTTCACGAAAGCTTTAATTCTTACGTAGACCATTTGAGAATCGAACATTCAAAAGAGCTTTTGCTGGAAAACAAATTCAAAGTTTATGAAATTGCAGAACAAATCGGCTACAAAAATGTCGACTATTTTCACAAGAAATTCCGCAAATACGTGGGGGAAAGCCCGGCAGAGTTTCGCAAAAAGATGGAGGAACGATGACTTTAAATGCTCCACTTAATATGAAAAAGGATGAATATAGAAGAAAGTTTATTTCTTCTATATTCATCCTTTTTTTCGTCATGGGTGTAATATCAACTTTATTCTGGATAAGTTAAATATAGGTCTTTTTTTAGGGTTTCCTCCAGATATCGATTAGCCAGGTATTTTGCCATAGAAAGGTTCAAATCCAGATAGTTTCCACAATCTCTGGCAGCAGCACCAGGAATCTCCCCTTCAAAATCACGAACAAAAATAAAAAGGTCGGTTATCAGCTCCACAATATCTTTGGACTCATAGTCACCCGCCAGTAATAAGTAAAAACCCGTGCGGCAACCCATAGGGCCAAAATAGATGGTTTTCGAAGCATATTCCGGGTGATTTCTAAGGTAGGTAGCCCCCAGGTGCTCAATGGTGTGGATTTCCGCATTATTCATAACCGGTTCCCGATTAGGAGCCGTCATACGCAAATCAAAAGTAGTAATAACCTCCACACCCACATGATCTTTTCGGGATACATAGATTCCCGGAAAGAGATTTAAATGATTCACCGTAAAGCTTGCTATTTTCTCCATTATAATCTACCTGCCATTTCTATCATTAATTTTACGGAACGTTCGATTGCCAATGCTTCAAAAACAGGATAATCCATATGAGCACTGTCATCAGCCTTGTCAGAAATCGCCCGAATTACTACAAACGGAATTTTATTTAGATAAGCTGCCTGTCCAATGGATACACCTTCCATCTCCGTACAGTAACCATCAAAATTTTCAACCAGCCACTCCTTTTTCTCCCTGCGGGAAACAAACTGGTCACCACTCACCACTCTACCTAAAAAGGTCTGAATCTCCGGGTTAACCATTTGAGAACATTCCCTGGCCAGCTCCACAAGCCCCTGATCCGCCGCAAAAGATAAAACCTCCATCCGGGGAACCTGTCCCAGAGCATAGCCAAATGCCACCGCATCCATATCATGATGCAATACATCCGTAGAAATCACAATATCACCAATATTAATTTCCGTTTTCAAAGAACCAGCAATTCCCGTATTAATTAGCACATCCACCTGGTATTGATCCACCAAAATTTGGGCACAAATAGCAGCATTTACCTTTCCAATTCCACTACGAACCACTACGATATCTTTTCCCGCCAGCTTTCCCTTAAAAAACTCCATGGAAGCCTTTTCCTGTACCATAACCTCAGTCATATGTTCCTTAATCTTAGCAACTTCCTCATCCATTGCACCAATAATTCCAATCATGGTAAAACTCCTATCTGTGTGAAGGATACACACGGTCATTTTTATTATCTATTATACTAAAGATAGAGCATGGTTTCAAGTAAACCAGGAAAGGCGAAAAATGTAAAATTATTCTCAAACTTTATTCCTATCATTGCTACAAAATGTCGATGACTACATGAGGTCAAGGCTAATAATTATGTTTACAATTTTATAGTAACATGCTATATTAATTAAAAAATTTATTTTGTCGCTTAATATGGACAAACAGCATGGGAGGCAACTTATGGCACAGAACAACATTCGTATGGCGACTCTGGAGGATGCCCAAAGAATTTTGGATATATACAACCCTTACATAGAAAACACCTGCATTACCCTGGAATATGACTGCCTTTCTCTGGAAGACTTCCAGAACCGGATGGCCTCTATCATGAAAAATTTCCCCTGGATAGTCTATGAACAAGACGGTATCATCATTGGATACGCCTATACCTCTGCTTTTCATACCCGAGCAGGCTACGCCTGGGACTGTGACTGCTCCATCTACCTGGATTCTACATACCATGGAAACGGCATCGGAACCGCTCTATACCTGACACTTTTTGACATCATGAAAGCCATGGGTTATTACAACCTCTACGCCTTAGTCACCAGCCAAAATCCCGCAAGCCTTCGCTTTCATGAAAGCCTGGGCTTTATTATCGAGGCCCAGCAAGAAAATATAGCCTTTAAATTTGGCAAGTGGCAGGGAATTACTCGCATGGTAAAAAGAATTGGTGATTTTTCCAAAGCCCCTACGGCCATTCAATCTTATAAGAACCTTTCCCTGCAAGATGCACTGAGTAAATATGTATAAATTTGTGTTTAGGTGGTGAGAGGACGCTCCTGGATATAGACTTCGAACGCCTGAACCAGCGTCTTTCCAATCCCTCCCAGTGCCCACGCTCCACCCACTCCATTGAGCCTCTAAGCGGGGAATTCTCTCGCCTTGGCGGCTCCAGAATACCCCAGAGTCTCA
>JAVBLX010000030.1:0-20210 GCA_031553075.1 Acetivibrio sp. | reverse complement strand
CTAGACAGTGGCCCTTTGCGGGTCGAGTTCGATGGACATCCTTGTCCACTCACTCTAAAATGCCCGTCCATGGGCATTTTCCCCTAGGTTATCGAAGATTCGTCAAAGAACCCCTAGTGCGCCAAGTTAAGGGCGCGATATTTAACAGGTGGAAATCCTGTCCGATAAGGCATCAGCCATGCCATCGGTAGCGAGTCTTGGGTCTGTAACAGTAATGTTACAGACTAAGCGTAGACAGCCAGGTAGTAGGGTTGCCATTGAGCACCGAAATCTTAGATTAATTCAGCAGGCCGACGTCGTTAGAGGAACGGAAGGCAACATATGGGAAATCACTATGGGCGAGATTGCTCATACTGCTGCGGTGTCTGAGAACCAATCATGCTATACAATGATATTGCGTCAACTTGGGAGGGCCTGTGTCCTCCCTGTATTGTGTAAGTACAGGGTATGCCGGACAACTAACACGGAAGGAAGGCAAACGGGACCCAGGCAGTCGGATAGCCGGATAGTACCGATGAAGGTGAGTAATGTCACTGGAGGGAAGCCGAGAGGGGTCTGTGTTTCTCGCAGACCCTGCTATGCAAGGTCATATCAAAGAGGAAACATTATCTATACCCAGAGATAGGAGAAATAATGGAAACGAAATTGGAGAGAATATCACAGTTATCAAGAGAAAATCCAAACATGGTATTTACGTCAATAGGTCACCTCATCAATAAAGAGATGCTAAAGGCGTGCCACGAAAAGATGGATGGGAAGAAAGCCGTAGGAATCGATGGGATCACCAAGGAAGCCTACGGAAATAACCTGGAAAAAAATCTGGAGAATCTAATGGAAAGGCTGAAAAAGAAAAGTTACAAACCACAGCCAGCCCGAAGAGTGGAAATACCTAAGGAGAACGGGAAGACCAGACCATTGAGCATCTACTGCTACGAAGATAAGTTGATACAAGAGGCACTGAAGGAAATTCTGGAGGCAGTATTCGAACCACATTTCTATGATGAGATGATGGGATTTCGACCAGCCAGAAACTGCCATCAGGCAATTCGGAAGCTGAATGCAATGATAGAGTTCAGAGCAACTAGCTATGTGCTGGATGCAGACATAAAGGGATTCTTCAATCACCTGGACCATGAATGGATAATCAGGTTCATAGAATCAAAAATAAAAGACCCCAACATAATCAGACTGATAAGAAGAACAATGAGGGCTGGCATCATGGAAGACTACCAATACTCAGCGACCGAATCCGGTGCAGGCCAGGGTTCGGTGTGTTCGCCGATAATAGCCAACATATATATGCACTATGTGCTGATATGGTGGTATCATGAGAAACTCAAACCACTGCTGAGAGGGTATAGTGGGCTGGTTGTATATGCAGATGATTTTGTGGTATGCTTCCAATACAAAGAGGATGCAGAACTATTCTATGAACACCTGAAACGTAGGATGGGAAACTTTGGACTAAGCCTGGAAGAAGAAAAGAGCCGTCTGATAGAATTCGGGAGATTTGCAGAAGAAAGAACCCGGAGAAGAGGAGATAAAGCGGAGACCTTTGATTTTCTGGGATTTACACACTACTGTTCGAAGAGTAAGAGCGGTAAGTTCAGAGTGAAGAGGAAGACCAGTAAGAAAAAGATGGCAAAGAAATGCCGGGAAGTACATCAGTTGATAAAGAGACATAGACATGACGATACCCGGGAGCTAATTGAGAAGTTGAACCAGATATTAACTGGATATTACCATTACTACGGAATCACGGACAATAGTCGGAGTATAAATAACTTCAAGAACAGGGTTAGTAGAAGTTTGTTCTACTGGCTGAATCGAAGGAGCCAGAGAAGGAGTTATACATGGGAACGGTTTGAAAAACTAATGGTAAGATATCCATTAAAACCACCGAAGATATATGTCAGTGTATATTCAAGATAACGGCTGAATAATTAGCCTTGTAAAGAGCCGGATGCGGGAAAGCCGCACGTCCGGTTCTGTGAGGGGTAGGTCTCGTAAGAGGCCTATCTACTTGACAACCTGCTCCAAATGGAGTGTTTTCCACCACCAAGTCTCTTTTCTGCGCCCTTTCCATTGCCCCTCATCCAGCTGATTTTCTCAGATTAAAAGTTTACTAATTGAATAAAGATTAATTAAACAAGATAAAAAACAAGATAAAAAGATAAAAAAACAAGACTAATTGTAAATACTTGACAGGCAGCGATTCAAGAATCGGTTTGCGGTCAAGATATTTACAATTAGTTTTTTTTATCTACAACAATTTATGCAAGAACTTCCGGGTAGCCACATACATACACGCCCTCCGTTAGTTGTAGACCTTACGTTTGAGAATACCAGCAGCCCAGGAAAGGTTCGGCGAGAACGTGGGGGATGGGATGGAAAAAAATCCATTCCGCAGCAGGGTTAGAAGGTCTTGGGCAAAGCTTCGATACCGTAGGGAGTCGAGGCACGGATGCCGAGACAGGGCGATTGGTGCACGGATGCACCATGGAGCCCGGTCCGTAACCAGCCACAGTCCAGATGCTTTGCCCTAGACCTTCTTGCCCTGCGAAGGTGGATTTTTTTCCATCCCATCCCCCACGTTCTCGTCGAACCTTTCCTGGGCTGCGTCCGGTTTTCCCAACCTACTTCAACAACTAACTCCCAAGAGAATTATTTTATCGCCCTGAAAACTTAGGCAGGCAATTCTCCCCAGGATAATGCCCCGACTCCCCGAGACTACTTTCAATGCGAAGTAACCGATTATACTTTGCTACCCGCTCCCCTCTAGCCGGAGCTCCGGTCTTTATCTGACCTGTATTTAATCCTACAGCTAAATCAGCAATACTGGTATCTTCTGTTTCACCAGAGCGATGAGAAGCAATCGTTGTATACCCGCTTTTCTTTGCCAATTTAATCGTATCCATTGACTCTGTTAGTGTTCCAATCTGATTTGGTTTAATCAGTATGGAATTCCCACACTGAAATGAAATTCCTTTCTTCAATCGCTCTTCATTGGTGACAAATAAGTCATCCCCAACCAATTGAACTCGGTTTCCCATAAGAGAGGTCAACTCTTGCCATCCATCCCAGTCCTCTTCTCCCAATGGGTCCTCTAAAGAAACAATGGGATATTGATCACAGATTAAAGTATAAAAATCAATTAATGCCGAAGTGTCATAAGTTTTCTTAGATTTAGGCAGAAGGTATTTTCCGGGTACGGAGCTTTTCCATTCGCTGGAAGCACAATCCAGGGCAAGACAAATATCCTTTTTTGGTTGTAGACCGGTTTTCTGAATCGCAGTTATGATAAGGTCCAGGGCTTCGGTGTCTTTGGAAAGGGTGGGGGCAAAACCGCCTTCATCACCGATAGCGGTTGAAAGATTTTTTTCTTTCAGCAGAGAAGCAAGGGTATGATAGACTTCTGTGCAATAGCGAAGCCCTTCTCGAAAATTTGGGGCACCTACCGGCATAATCATAAATTCCTGGATATCAATATTGTTAGAGGCGTGGGCTCCTCCATTTAAAATATTCATCATGGGAACTGGCAGAGTATTGCCAGAGGCTCCTCCCAGGTACTCATATAAAGGGATGCCTAAGGAAGCACTGGCCGCCTTTGCAGAAGCAATGGAAATAGCTAATGTTGTATTGGCACCCAGTCGGCTTTTATTTGGTGTTTTGTCAGCTTTAATTAGCAAACGGTCGATATGGCAAAGATTTTTTGTGTCCTCTCCCAGGAGCAGAAGGGAAAGTTCTGTATTGACATAGTTGGATGCGGTGAGCACTCCTTTCCCATGATAACGTTTTGGGTCTTTGTCTCTTAATTCATGTGCTTCATATTTTCCAGTAGAAGCACCGCTGGGAGCCATTCCACGGCCTACGCTGCCATCAGCCAGTGTGATGATTACCTCCAGAGTCGGATTTCCCCGCGAATCTAATATTTCATGTCCCATAACCTGGGTAATTTCTGTTTTGTTCATGTTAGGCTATTCTCCAGTCATTCATTATGATTAAATTTATAGATAGTACATTTGATTTGAATTTAGATTAGTATTTGCTGTTTTAATGGAAATATCCGATTCTTTACAAAATGAGAAAAATGGCGTATATTTTATAAGGAGTTATTTATTTTTGAGAAAAGTACAAATAGCGCTGGCGTGAGTTTCAGGCTTAAACATCAAAACCTCTGAATGCATAATATATTCAGCATTCAGAGATTCTGCCCTGTAGTGTAACTTTTTGTTTTGGTAAAAAATAATTTTATTAGTAATATTTAAATATACTTAACATTATAGTAAATTTTGAAACAAAAAACAACAATTTGTTTTATTATTCAACATAAAGTTACATTATATTCAAAGCTTTGAAGTACTATAAAATAAAGGATTTAACAGGGTTTTTAAAAAAAGTCTGAAACTCACGCTAGGGAAAAATCAAGCAATAAAGCAGAAAATCAAGAAATAAAGCAATAAAGCGAAGATGATCAGGCAATAAAAACGCAGAAAATTAAGCAATAAAGTGGAGAAAAGAAAAAGCACACTTAAAAAGCAGAAATGAGGAAAAGATGAAGATTATTTTGGCATCCGGATCACCTAGACGCCGGGAAATATTGGAGCAGGTTGGAATTGAATATGAGGTGAAACCAAGTGATAAGGAAGAGGTGATTACCAGCACTAACCCGGAAGCGGTGGTGAAGGAGCTGGCGCTTATGAAGGCATTGGATATCAGTGGAAAAGAAGCTGGCGATGTAGTAATAATTGGAGCGGATACGGTTGTGGCATTTGAAAACCAGATTTTAGGAAAACCCAAGGATGAAGACCATGCTGTCCAGATGATAAAAAATCTTGCTGGAAAAACCCATTTTGTATACACAGGGGTTGCTATTATTAAAAAAGAGCAGGGAGATGAAGTGATTAAGAATTTTTCAGTAGGTACAAAGGTTTTCGTTGCGCCTATGACGGAAGAAGAAATAAGGGCTTATGTAGCCACGAAAGAACCCATGGACAAAGCAGGTGCTTATGCGATTCAAGGTAAATTTGCACCGTATATTCTTGGTCTGGAGGGGGATTATTATAATGTTGTGGGATTCCCCATTGCCCAAATTTGTAAAGTACTGAAGGAACTGGGAATTGTGTATTGATTGCATTGATAAAAAGCAGGTTAAGTATTGGTTGCACCACTTGATATAATTAAATTTACTATGTATTTAAGGAGCTGAAACTGTGTTAGATAAGATTAAATTTATGGAAATGCTAAAAGACTTGACGGAAATTGCCAGAACTCAGGACAATGTTTTGAGCCAGGATGAAATAAAGAATTACTTTAATGAAATGGAATTGGAAGAGGATCATTTTACTCATATCTATAATTATCTGGGTGAAAATAAGGTTAGGGTAGAGAACTTTGTGTATCAGCTTCCAAGAGATGCTCAAGTTGAGGGGGAAGAAGAAAATCTTCGGGAAGAGGATTCCATTTATCTTAAAATGTATATGAAAGAGCTTGGGATGCTGGATAAACTGGAGAAAGACCAGTGGGAAAGGCTGTACGAAAGTGTAAAAGCAGGAGATGTACGAGCAAAGGAGCAGTTAATCAATGGATGGCTTCCGAAGGTCGTGGCGATTGCCAGAAAATGTAAAAATCGTGGTGTTTTTCTGGAAGATTTGATTCAGGAAGGAAACATTGGTCTACTTGGAGCGGTGGAAGAATGGATTGCCTTGGAAGAGATTGTAGCAGGTGAGAAATTTATTAAAGAATACATTAAGGAAGCTTTGGAAAATGCGATTGAAGAAAGTCAGTCGGAGGACGATTTGGAAAATACTATTTTAGGAAAAAGTAACTTACTCAATGAGGCATCCATATATCTTTCCAAGGAGCTGGGTCGCGTAGCTACTATTGATGAGCTTTCCCAGTATACCAGATTGTCTGTGAACGAAATTGAGGATATGATTAAGTTGTCTTTAGATGGCGTAAAGACTGGGAAAGGTGAGTAATTAACTGCCAGCTATTGATAAGAAGATAGCATGGTAATGAATACAGACAAGAAGTTTAGCTGGATTTCTAAACAGAAATTTGCTATACTTTTATTAAAGTAATATCCGGAAAAAGAGATTCGTCTGTTTTACTGGATAACACATCTAAAATTAATATAGAATTCATTTCTGAATACTTAAGGTACGCCTGAGTGAAAGAAGCGGGATTTATAAGTGAGATTAAGCTTACTGCTTTTTATGCGCATATTCGGAAGAGTATGCGCTTTTTGTATGAAAGGAGAGGTTACGTGGAAACGAAATTAGCTCACATTGGAATTATTGTAGAAGATATATGTGGTGCAGAACCGGTGAATGATTTGCTCCATGAGTATAGCGAGTATATGGTGGGGAGAATGGGAATTCCTTATCGGGAAAAGGGCGTGAATGTTATTTCTATTGTATTGGATGCACCTGATAACGTAATCAGTGCTTTGTGCGGAAAATTAGGTATGGTGAAAGGCATTAACGTAAAATCCATGATTGCTAAAACGGGTAAGGACAAGAAATAATAAAATGTATTTAAGATGATAGCTTAAATCAGTATGAAAAGATAAAAATCATAAGATGCGGAGGAATTAACATGTATAATGTAAAATCAAAAACAGCAGAAGAATTTATCAGCCATGAGGAAATTAAAGAATCCATGGCTTATGCAGAGGCCAACAAAAATAATAGGGAACTGATTCATCAAATCATTGAAAAAGCAAAGTCCTATCAGGGGATCTCCCACCGAGAAGCGCTGGTTTTGTTGGACTGTGATTTGAAGGAGGAAAACGAAAAAATATTTACGCTTGCTAAAGAAATCAAGGATAAATTCTATGGAAACCGAATTGTTATGTTTGCTCCTTTGTATCTTTCAAATTATTGTGTTAACGGTTGTGTATATTGTCCTTATCATCTAAAGAATAAAACAATTTGTCGTAAGAAGTTAACCCAGGAAGAAATAAAAAAGGAAGTGATTGCCCTCCAGGATATGGGGCATAAACGGTTGGCTTTAGAGGCAGGAGAGGATCCGGTAAATAACCCGCTGGACTACATCTTGGAAAGCATTCAGACCATTTATAACATCAAACATAAAAATGGTGCGATTCGTCGGGTAAATGTAAATATCGCAGCAACTACGATAGAAGATTATAAAAAGTTAAAAGACGCTGGAATCGGAACCTATATTTTATTTCAGGAGACTTATCATAAAAAGAGTTATGAAGAACTCCATCCAACCGGGCCAAAGCATAACTACGCATATCACACAGAGGCTATGGATCGTGCCATGGAAGCAGGAATTGACGATGTAGGATTGGGAGTATTGTTTGGTCTTAATCTGTATCGCTATGACTTTACCGGACTGCTAATGCATGCGGAACATTTAGAGGCAGCAATGGGGGTCGGTCCTCATACGATTAGTGTACCCAGAATCCGGGCAGCAGAAGATATTAATCCGGATGACTTTGATGATGGTATCTCCGATGATATTTTTGAAAAAATTGTGGCTGTTTTAAGAGTGGCAGTTCCTTATACCGGTATTATTGTATCTACCAGAGAATCTCAGGAATCCAGAGAAAGAGTGTTGAAGGTTGGAGTTTCCCAAATTAGTGGTGGTTCACGTACCAGTGTGGGAGGATACGCAGAAGAAGAACCAGAAGAAGAGAATTCTGCTCAATTCGATACCTCAGATACCAGAACTCTGGATGAAATCGTTAATTGGCTGTTAGATATGGAGCTGATTCCCAGTTTCTGTACAGCCTGTTACAGGGAAGGACGTACCGGCGACCGCTTTATGCAGCTGGTAAAATCCGGCCAGATCGTAAACTGTTGTCAGCCAAATGCATTAATGACCTTGAAAGAATATCTGGAGGATTATGCATCAGAGGATACCAGACGAAAGGGTGAGGCTCTTATTTTAAAAGAACTGGAATCCATTACCAACCCAAAAGTATACCAAACGGCCAAAGATAGAATCGAGAAAATTGCCTCAGGGGAGCGGGATTTTCGGTTTTAAGTACTTTTAGGGCGAAAGTCCTGGTTACTATATATAGTGGCGGTTAAGGCGAATGGCTGAAAAAATGCCCATATTTTGTGTGTAAATATATGGACAGAATATGGTGAATGTGCTATAATGACACAGGCAAGGGAAGAGAAGCTCTAGCTTGCTAAAGTATGAAGATGGGAGCAAGGAAATGAAAGTAATTAAGAGAGATGGGCGATTAGCAGAATATGATCGCAATAAGATTATTGTTGCAGTTCGCAAAGCAAATGTAGAAGTAGAAGACTATGATAAAATGCCGGAGGAGAAAATTGAAGGCATTGTAGCAAGCATAGAGCATCTGGGACGGGATACCATGCTGGTTGAAGACATCCAGGATATGATTGAGCAAAAGCTTATGGCAGAAGGTAAATTTGTGTTGGCGAAGACCTATATTATTTACCGCTATACCAGAGAGCTGGTTCGGAAGGCAAATACCACGGACGATTCTATCATGAGTCTGATTCATAATAATAATAAATATGTAATGGAAGAAAACTCCAATAAAAATGCATATATTGCTTCCACACAAAGAGACTTGATTGCCGGAGAGGTTTCCAAGGACTTAACCAGAAGAGTTCTTCTTCCAGAAAAGATTACAGATGCGCATGATAATGGTGTACTACATTTCCATGATGCAGATTATTTCATTCAGTCTATTTTCAACTGTTGTTTGATTAACATTGGGGATATGTTAGAAAATGGAACCGTTATGAATGGAAAGCTGATTGAAAGTCCAAAGAGTTTTCAGGTCGCATGTACTGTTATGACCCAGATTATTTCTGCTGTAGCCAGCAGTCAATATGGCGGACAGTCAGTGGATATCAAGCACTTGGGAAAATATTTAAGAAGAAGCCGTGACAAATATAGAGAGCATTATATGAGTCGATATGGTGACCGCATGGACCCGGCGTTGATGGAAGAGTTTATTGCTGACCGTCTTAGGGATGAATTAAAATCCGGTGTACAGACAATTCAATATCAGATTAACACCCTGATGACTACAAATGGTCAGTCGCCTTTTGTTACCTTATTCCTTAACCTGGATGAAGGTAGTGAATACATAGAAGAAAATGCTATGATTATCGAGGAAATCCTTAATCAGCGATTGGAAGGAATCAAGAATGAGAAGGGGGCGTATGTAACCCCTGCGTTCCCTAAGCTGGTATATGTTCTGGATGAGCATAACTGCTTAAAGGGTGGCAAATACGATTACATTACCAAGCTTGCCGTTCGCTGTTCTGCAAAACGCATGTATCCTGATTATATTTCTGCCAAGAAAATGCGGGAAAATTATGAGAACAATGTATTCAGCCCAATGGGATGTCGTTCCTTCTTATCTACCTGGAAAGATGAAAATGGAAATTATAAATTTGAAGGAAGATTTAATCAGGGAGTGGTAAGTCTTAATCTGCCACAAATTGGTATTATGGCAGCAGGAGATGAAGAAAACTTCTGGCAGCTGTTAGAAGAACGGCTATCGCTTTGTTTTGAAGCTCTGATGTGTCGTCATCGAGCGTTGGAAGGCACCTTATCGGATGTCAGCCCGATTCATTGGCAATACGGAGCGATTGCCCGTCTGAAGAAGGGTGAATGTATTGATAAGCTGCTACACAATGGATATTCTACCATATCCTTAGGATATATTGGTTTATATGAGGTAACCAAGCTTATGACCGGAGTTAGTCAGACGGAACCAGGTGGAATCGAATTTGCCAAACGTCTGATGAATCGTCTTCGCCGTGCCGCAGATACCTGGAAAGAAGAAACCGGAATTGGCTTTGGTCTTTACGGTACACCAGCGGAATCTCTGTGCTACCGTTTTGCTGAAATAGATAAAAAAAGATTTGGCAGCATTAAGGATATTACAGACAAGGGTTATTATACAAACTCTTATCATGTGGATGTTAGAGAAAAAATCGATGCTCTGGCTAAATTTGATTTTGAAGCCCAATTCCAGGTGATTTCATCCGGTGGAGCCATTTCCTATGTGGAAATTCCAAACATGGCTCACAATCTGGAAGCACTGGAGGAAATGGTAAAATATATTTACGATAATATTCAGTATGCAGAGTTTAATACAAAATCTGATTATTGTCATGTATGTGGCTTTGATGGAGAAATTTCAATCAATGACAGGCTGGAATGGGAATGCCCACAGTGTGGAAACAAAGACCATGCAAGAATGAATGTGACCAGAAGAACCTGTGGTTATCTGGGGGAAAACTTCTGGAACGTGGGTAAGACAAAAGAAATCAATTCAAGAGTGGTTCACTTATAAAAGAAAAAGGCTGTTGCATTGCAATGGCCTTATTTCAAGCGTGGAGGTAGTGGGATTAGCCAAATCATAACAGGACATCACACCAAGCGTTATGACATTTAAATCCATGCAAAAGTAAATGAATAGGAGCCGATTAGTATGAATTATGGAACAATAAAGAAATTGGATATTGCCAACGGACCGGGTCTTAGGGTATCATTATTCGTAAGTGGATGTACACATCGTTGTAAAGATTGCTTCAATAAAGAAACCTGGAATTTTGATTATGGAGAACCATTTACAGATGTTACCATTGCAAACATTATCGGATATCTGGAAAACGAACACGTTGCAGGATTAAGTCTTCTTGGCGGCGAGCCGATGGAACAATCCAATCAGCAGGGGCTACTACCACTGTTACGGAAGGTGAAAAGCACTTATCCAAACAAGACAATCTGGTGTTACACGGGTTATGATTTCGAAAAAGATATCCTGGCAAAGATGGTATTGGAATGGGAAGAGACGAGGGAGTTTTTATCTTATCTTGATGTGTTGGTGGACGGAGAATTTGAAGTAGAAAAAAAGGATTTAACCCTTCATTTTAAAGGCTCTTCCAATCAACGAATTATCAAAGTACAGGAATCCTTGGGAGAAAATAAAATCGTATTATGGGATAGGAGTAAATGAGTTATGTTAAGAGCACAAGTTAAAATAAAAAAATTAAATGAGAATGCGATAATTCCCACCTATGGAAGTGAATTTGCGGCCGGAGCTGATTTATATGCATGCCTGGATGCTCCGGTTATTATCGAACCACAGGAAACCTTACTGATAAAAACGGGACTTGCATTGGAGGTGCCGGCAGGCTATGCAGGGCTGATTTATGCCAGAAGTGGACTGGCTTCTAAAAAAGGACTGGCACCAGCGAATAAGGTGGGGGTGGTAGATGCCGATTACCGGGGAGAAGTTATGGTAGCTCTTCATAATCATGGAAAGGCAGCTGCGACAGTGGAGCCAGGAGAGCGAATTGCTCAAATGGTAATTGCTCCATTTTTGGCAGCGGAATTTATCGAAGCAGATGAACTGGAAGATACCGTCCGGGGAGAGGGTGGATTTGGTTCAACGGGGAGAAAATAAATTCAATGAGAAAGATAATCAATAGTTTATTGTATGGAACCGGGAAAACAAAAAAATATTTGTGGACGATTATCCTTCTGGCTATGGGAGCTTTGGGCTGCGGCATTGGTGCTGTGGCATCCGCCTCTGTGGTGACGGGAGGGATAGCTCTGTTTTTTGGCGGGTTAGGAGTCATAGTATTCCAATCCGTCTCTTTTCGTGATGTGATTAAGGAAGGAGAAGATATCCGGGAGGCACAAAAAGCTGAGAGAAATAGAGTCATAGACAGTGAATATGTCGAAAAAATTAACACTAGTTCAAAGGATGAGGCAGATGTTAAAGCAAAGATTCGAAAGATGAAAAGCGGAGAAGAGTTGGTGGCTTCCGCTAAAATGGAAGATTTTTTCAACCATGACAGACCGGAAAATGACAAACCAGAGGAGGGGAGAGACCGTAGGAGAAGGTTTCAATTTCCTTTTAGAATATCGGAATTTAAGTTCTCTGGATTTAAACTTTCAGAATTAACATTTTTTAAGGCAATGCCAGCAGTTTTTATGAAAAAGCAGAAGGAGAATGACATCAATGGTGAAGAAAGAACAAAGGAACAAAAAAATAAAAAAGTAAAGGTTGCTAAAGTAAAAAAAGAAAAAGCAAAAAAAGTTCAGACAAAATCAAAAACGCAAAAAAAGGAAAGAGAAGCGAAACTAGAAAAGCCCGAAAAAACGAAAATAAAAAAATCAGAAAAAAAGCAGATAGAAAAATTTCAAACAGAAAAACCGCAAATAGAACCGCAAACAGAACTGCAAATACAAAAACCGCAAATAGAAAAACCGCAAATAGAAAAACCGGAAGAAAAGCGAAAATCAGTTAATGAATATACAGATAAAGAAATAAAAAAATTAATGCATGCCTTCAAGGTAAAAAGAGACCACAAAAAGGTTATCATTGATCTTAGTATCAAGTTTCGGATTCGCCAGTGTCCTGCATTTATGTGGCGTGAGCGAAAGGAGCTGATTTTTTTGCTGCTGGAGGAGGAACCACGAACGATAAGCATTCCTTTGGAAAAAATAAAAAGTATTCAATATGACAAAATGGTAGAGGCAAAACCACGGACTGACTACGAGAGTTTTAGGGAACCAGGACTGGTTACCAAGCTGTTTTCACCTTATTTGCCTCAGTATCATGAATTTGAACATAATGGTCGTATGGAGATTTATAAGAATCTGTATACGATAGTACCGGATATCCAGCTGACGAACCATTCTGTGAGGGATGCGTTTGATATGCTTCAGGTGGATATTGAGGTAAATGACAGCATTACCAATTCCCCAATGTATGATGATTATTTTAAAATGGCATACAGAACTCATATTTTGTGGTTGGACCAGGTAATTACCACCAATGAATACAAGGACAAGATCAAAGTCCTTCTCACCAGCCTGGCGGGAGAAGATATTTCCAAAGAAATCTTCCATGAGGTATTGAACCAGCTAATACACCATAAGCTCATTACTTGGGAATATGGAGAATATTATCGGGATTTAAGGAGATGATTATATTTGTCTTTGTCCGGGGAGGAGCTTAGACATCTGCATGTTCGCTATTTAAAGCTTATTGCCATGAGTGGATTACAATAAGTGCATTGGACAATGTGTTTAAAAAGAAACAAAAAACAAAATAATTCTGACGATTTGACAATTCAAAATATTTAAACAGAAAAATTATAAAAAAATTATAAATAGTATTGACAAAAAAGTCATGCTATAATATAATAAGCTTATCAAAAAGAAAGGGAGTTGATTCCAATGTACTATTCAGTTTCGTATCTCCTTAAACTTATGGTTGATTTCCAATAACGCTCTCTTCATATAAATATGAAGGATAAATATCAATAATAAGAAGATAAGTTGATACAAAGTTTTAGCGGTTTAATTGAATTAAGATTTTAAGTATAGGAAGGTACACAGCAAAAAAATTACAGAAAGATAATATTTTAAAAATACAAAGAAAGAGGGGTACAGTCCACCAAAAACTTAAGCCGAACTCAAAAATGAATAAGTAATAGGAAATAAGAAACAAGTAATATCCAAATAAATAACAAGTAACAAAAATTAGAAATAAAAGTAACAAAAATTAGCAATAAAAAGTAACAAGTAATAAGAATTGTAATAAAAAGCAACAAGCAATACAAATAAGTAATACCAAAGAAGAATTAAGTAGTAAACATACAAAATACTAAGTAATACCGGGTAAAAGTAATAAGAAATCGTTTAAAAATACAGGTATTGAATACGAAAGGATATTGAGTATAGGTACTACATAATAATAATTCAAGAACTCGGGAAGAGAGCCGAGTAAATATAGAAAGCAATATAACGAAAGAGAGGTATAGACCACCAGAAACTTAAGTCTATAAAATTAAATGATTGAAGAAATAGTTTGACGGGAGTAGATTCGAAATATGAATTCTACTCCCTATTTTTGTGCCTATATCTGACACCTCTTCTTTCTAAAAAAACAACACCCTCAATGAAAATATTCCCCTATTGAAAGAATGGGAAGTCTGTTATAATTTTTTTAAAATGAAAGAGTTTTACTAATAAAGCGCGTATGCAAATGAAGCAGACAGATTGGAGCGAGATATGTTTGACAAAAAGGAACGTTTTGTAATCAGGGATTATGAGAAAAAATCTCCCTTTTCCAGTTTTCTTCCTGGAATCAGTGGGAAGATGGGGATACCCATGTGGTGTTATTACGTGAATCGTGGGCAAGGAATTGCATGCTTTGGAGTAGAAGACAAAAACCACTCTATTATGGAATTCTTTCCGGCACAGCAGTCATACGCCCATACATCGAGAATGGGATTCCGTACATTCGTAAAAAAAGATGGAACTTGTACGGAGTTATTTACGGACACGGATACTCAGATGAACCTGTATATTGGTATGAATGAGCTGGAAGTAGAAAATATAGATGAAAAAAGAGGCTTAAAGGCAAATGTGCTTTATTATACCCTGCCTGAGGAGCCAGTAGCCGGTTTGGTGAGAAAGCTGACCATTGAAAATATAGGTGAAGCATCTGTAAAGCTTGAAATTTTAGATGGCATGCCGGCACTGATCCCAAATGGAGTAAGCCTTGCTTCTATGAAGGAGATGGCACAAACGTCAATGGCCTGGATGCAGGTAGAGGATTTAGAGGAAGGTCTTCCTTTCTTTGCAGTAAGAGCCAGTATGGAGGACACGGCAGAGGTAAAAGAGATTTCTGGTGGTTACTATTACTTTACAGTGGACGAAATGGGTCAACGCCTTCCGGCGATTGTAGATCCTGTAAATATATTTGATTATGATACATCTTATGAAAGGCCGGTTGTATTAGAGCAGCAGAGTTTAGAAACCATGTTCTCAAGTCATCAGGTGACTCAGAATAAGCTTCCCTGTTGTTTCACCGGAAAGCTGATAGAGCTGGCGCCAAAGGAGAAGTGTATCCTTTACACTTTGGTAGGAGAAGCTGCTACCAAGGAAAAGAAAAGAGCGCTTGCTCAAAAAGCCAGGGAGGTTAAATTCTTTGAAGAAAAATATAATCGTGCGATAGAGATTACACGGGAACTGTGCCAGGTAATAGAAACTAAAACTGGAAATAAAATATTTGATGAATATTGTAAGCAGACTTTTCTGGATAACGTACTCAGAGGAGGTTATCCAATTCTCCTGGGGGGAAAGATTTTTTACCTGTATTCCAGAAAACATGGTGATATCGAACGGGATTACAACTTTTTTAGAATGCTCCCGGAATATTATTCCCAGGGCAATGGAAACTTTAGGGATGTAAATCAGAACCGGCGAAGTGATGTGCTGTTTGCTCCTTATGTAAAGGATGAAAATATCAAAACTTTTTACAGCTTGATTCAAATTGATGGCTACAATCCTTTGGTGGTGGAAAAGATTACCTATACAGTAAAAGCAGAAAAGGTCGACAAGCTACTGGAACTGATTAACAGCGGAAACAAGGAGGCGTTAAAGACACTTCTCACAGCTGGTTTTACACCGGGACAGCTTTTGAAGCAGACAGAAAGTGATACCTATACGGGTGGATTTACTCAGGAAGACTTTTTAGAATTGGTAGTTTCGGAAGCAGATTATGAAGTAAACAGCCAGTTTGGTGAGGGCTATTGGACGGATCATTGGACCTATAATCTGGATTTGATTGAAAGCTTTTTGAGTGTCTATCCGGAACAAGAAGAGAATTTGCTATTTGATGATAACTCCTATGACTATTTTGAATCCAGAGCAACAGTGCTGCCAAGAGGGAAACGGTATGTAAAAACGGAAAAGGGAATCCGTCAGTACCATTCCACGCAAAAGAGAGAGCCGGAAAGTACACGTCTTCGCAGTGAATTTGGAAAAGGAGAAAAAATACAATCTTCGCTTATAGAAAAACTGATTCTCCTTTGTCTCACGAAATATTCGGCTCTGGACCCATTTGGTCTGGGGGTTGAGATGGAGGGCGGAAAACCTGGCTGGTATGATGCCCTAAATGGTCTCCCAGGATTACTGGGTTCTTCCGTTGCGGAAACCTGTGAACTTTTCCGAATGTTAGCGTATACCGTAAAAATAACGGGCACTTATAAAAGAGAGGTTACTCTTCTTAGTGAAGTAGAAGAATTCCTTCAGGATGTATATGAAATTACCACAAAGGAAACCGACCAGTTTATTTTATGGGATAAAATAAATGATCGTAAAGAAACCTATCGGGAAGAAGTATGCCAGGGAGTCTCCGGTAGAAAAGCAATTATGTCCTCTGATAAACTGGAAAGCATCTTTGAAGCCTTTATGAAGCGGGTGGAAGAGGGGCTTAAGCGCGCTGTGGAGTATGGAAATGGAATCTGTCCAACCTATTTCCACTACGAAGTAACCAGGTATGAAGAAACGCCAAAAGGCATTAAGGCACTTGAATTCCGTGAAAAGGTTCTCCCTTATTTCCTGGAGGGTCCGGTGCGTTACTTTAAGCTGGATTGTTCAATGGAGGAAAAAATGGCTGCTTATGAAAAAGTGAAGAGTAGCCAGCTATATGATAAAAGCCTGTGTATGTATAAGGTGAATGCCTCTATTCAGGAGGCTTCCTTTGAGCTGGGAAGAGCAAAAGCATTTACACCTGGCTGGTTGGAGAACGAGTCGATCTGGCTGCACATGGAGTACAAATATCTTCTGGAGTTATTAAAGAATGGAATGTATGACCAGTTTAAAGAGGACTTTAAAAATGCTGCAGTTCCATTTTTAAATGCGGAAACGTATGGCAGAAGTATTCTGGAAAATTCTTCGTTTATTGCCAGCAGTGCAAATCCAGATAAGCGGATACATGGAAAGGGCTTTGTAGCCAGATTAAGTGGTTCTACTGCAGAGTTTTTACAAATGTGGCAGGTTCTAATGTTTGGTAAGAACCCGTTTACCATGGAAGAAGAAATTACATTGGAGCTTAAGCCCTATATTCCTTCTTATCTGATCGGAGAAGAGAAGCAGGTAGAAGCAACCTTCCTGGGACGGATCAAAGTAATCTATGAACTGGATGGAAGAAATGAATTATCTCCGCAGAGGACGCCGGTAAGACAGTATGTTCTTACCATGGAAGATGGCAGAATAGAGACGGTGAGTGGTCATAAGATTACCGGTGCACAGGCAGTTAAGGTGCGAGAAGGTAAGGTGTCTGAAATTCGGGTAAGCTTTTAGTCAAGACCATGTAAACGTAAAACGAGTGATAAATAAAGCAGAGTGATAAATAAAGCAGGAGAAGGAGCGATAGGACAATGAAAGCCTATATAACAAATTACAAAGAAAAGAAATATTGGGAAGAATTTAATCAGTTTGAAGATGGCATTGATTTTATGAAAATGGTTCATATTTATCCAGAGCTTACTTATCAGGAAATGGATGGGTTTGGTGGAGCATTTACAGAGGCAGCAGGTTATAATATGACCCTCCTTAGTCCCGAAAGACAAGCGGAGGTAATTCAGGCTTATTTTGGAGAGGATGGTTTGCAATATAATATGGGCAGGACCCACATTAACAGCTGTGACTTTGGGCTTGGCAACTATGCTTATATGGAGGATATGGAGGATAAAGAGTTTAAGACTTTTTCCATGGAACAGGATTTTAGGTATATAATTCCCATGCTTAAGGAAGCCTTAAAAATTAGTCCGGAATTGAAGCTTCTGGCAACTCCATGGAGTCCGCCGGCCTTTATGAAAACCAATGGTGAAATGAACAATGGTGGAAAGCTGAAAGAAGAGTTTGGTGATATGTGGGCAGAATATATTGTTCGATTTATTCAGGAATATAAAAAGAACGATCTCCCCATTGAGATGCTGTCCATTCAGAATGAGCCAGAAGCCGTACAAACATGGGATTCATGTATCTATTCTGCTGAGGAAGAAAAGGAATTTTTGAAAAAACATTTAGGTCCGGCGCTAAAAAAAGCTGGTCTGGCGGATATCAAGGTGTTTATCTGGGATCATAACAAGGAAATCGCCTATGATAGAGCCAAAGGTGTTATGGATGATAAAGAGGCTGCCGAATATGTAACCGGAGTTGCATTTCATTGGTACACGGGTGACCATTTTGAAAGCTTGCGGCTTTTACAGGAGCATTATCCTGATTTAAAGCTTTACTTCACCGAGGGTTGTGTGGAATACAGCCGCTTTGAAGATTCAGATGAGGTGACAAAGGCAGAAATGTATGCTCATGACATGATTGGGAACCTAAATGAGGGAACCAGTGGAGTGATTGATTGGAACCTGCTTCTGGATGAGAAGGGGGGACCAAACCATGTTGGCAATTTCTGTGCGGCACCAATTATGTGTGACACCAGAACTAATTCGGTTGAGAAGAAATTGAGTTATTATTATATTGGTCATTTCAGTCGTTATATCAAAAGAGGTGCACGTCGCTTTGCTCTTACCAGATACACTTCCGATTTGGAAGTGACTGGCTTTGTAAATCCGGATGGTGAAAAAATTATGGTGGTTTTAAACCGCTCGCAAAAGAAAGTAGATTTCTGCGTTAGAGAAGGAGAAACGGGAACCAGACTTTCAATTGAGTCTCATACTATCATGACATTAATTGTATAAAACAATGAAGATCAGGAGCTATGTAGGAAAAATTTCTCATAGCTCCTTTTTGATGGATTTCTACTTTCAAATGATATATAATTAGGAAAGGAAAAAGTGGTCATTTAGAAAAGATGAATGTGGGCAGATGGGAGTTGTGCAGATGGGAAGAGGGAAAGAAAAAAAGGATCGCAGTTTTTCAACGCTGAAGCTGAATAATAAATTTGTAATTGCCATTGTATCCATTGTTGCAGTACCCATGCTGATACTTTCCCTGACGCTGATTCAAAATATGCGGAACAATGTAGTAGATGAGAAGGTACGTACCTGCGAGGCAAGAATCAACCAAAACAATGCCCAAATTCAAAAGAGTATAGAAATGTGTAATATGACTACTCAGGTTTTTGTAAACAATAATAACCTGATGGACTATTTAAAAAAGCTAAGGAATGGAGACCCAATACGCTATATTGATGTACTGACCTTCTACACCCATGAAATCGGAGCCTTGGAGCGAATGGGAAATTCAAATCCATATCTGTATCAGACCAGAGTATATGTGGATCATAAAACTATGGCAGAGATGATTCCAATCCTTTACCGGAAAAACCGGATGGAACGGTTGGAATGGAAGGATACGGACTACCAGGGTGGGCTTTGGTATTTTGATTACGAAGACACGATTTTCCCCAAGTTTGCTGACAAAAATGATAAAAATCATCTTATGGCCCTGATTACTCCTATTGTGGATAAAAAGTTAGGAGAGCTTGGGGTGGTTGAAGTTGCGATTGAGATGGAACAATTGTTTCCGGAAATATATAATTCCTCCGATACTTTCTGGTCGTGCTTTGTTGACAGTACGGGAAAACTTTATTATGATAGAGAAGGAAAATGGTCGGCTTTTGCAGATGAAATCGTAAGCATTTCCGATAAGGATGAGGTACGTGACAGCTTTGAGACTAAAATTGGCGGAGAAGAAGTCGTTCTTTCCTATAAGCCCATCGAAGGTTTAAGCGGGAAATACATACAGCTGGAATCCTTACATGCAGAAATTGGTTCTGTGAATCAGTTTCGTCTGGGGTTTCTGGTGGGCATTCTTGTCTTGTTGGTTGTAATGGTATTTCTGGTAAGACGAATTGTTACGGTTATGCTTCGTCAGTTTTACGTTATTATGGCAGGTGTTCGGGAAGTGCAGAAAGGAAATCTGGATGTGGAAATCCAGACGGTCAGTACGGATGAAATGGGTGAACTGAGCATCCAGATTAACAAGATGCTTCGCCGGATCAAGCAGCTGATGGAGGACAACATTAACCGCGAGGTTTTGGTTAAAAATTCCGAAATCCGGGCCCTTCAAAATCAGATTAATGCCCATTTTATATATAATGTTTTAGAGTCCATCCGAATGATGGCAGAAATTGAAGAGCAATACAGTATCTCCAATGCGGTTATGGCGCTTGGAAAGCTGCTTCGTTACAGTATGAAGTGGGTGTCCAAGAATGTTACGGTGGAGGAAGAAGTAGATTATATTAAAAACTATCTGGCGCTTATAAATCTCCGGTTTGATTATGAGATTTATCTGTCCATTAATATGCCGGATATTTTATGGAAACAGGAAATTCCCAAAATGTCCCTCCAGCCCATTATCGAAAATGCTATTTATCATGGTATTGAAGATATTGCAGAGGATACCAG
>JAVBLX010000100.1:0-17168 GCA_031553075.1 Acetivibrio sp. | reverse complement strand
AGGCATAAACCGCTAGCTTCTTTATCAATAATTCGCTTCCGCCAAAGGGAAATGTTATCTGTACTCATTAGCTCCTCCTAAAAATAATCTTTTAGAAAGAATAGCATTCTTTGCTGGTATTGGGAATGATGCCATCTTTTGAAGCGCTTACAGCAAAATTTACATTTTAAGAACAAATTGAGGAGAAATTATGGGGGAACTATTATTAGAGTAAAAAAATGCTTATGGAGAAGAAGCATCTTTTAGAGAAGGGCAAGAAGAAGCAATACAAGGAGTTCTAGAATGGAAGCGCCAGTTGGTTGTTTAAAAAACTGGATGGGGAGTGAAAATTTATTATTAGTAGATGATATGGTTGATTCCAGATGGACATTTACCGTGTGTGGGTATAAACTTAAAGCGTATGGAAGTGGAAAAGTTTTCCCATTTGCATTAGCAAATAGTGCTGGTAGGAACGGAGATGAGTAAATGAAGTTTTCGGACAATGCAATGAGTGCAATTTTATTATGCAGTTATATTGGAATAATAAAGAAAGATGATTCGTTGAAACCATTTTCATTGGGAGAATGGAATCAATTTTTAGACAAGGTAATTGAAATGAAACTTGAACCTAGTGTGATATTAAGTAATGATCTGTCAATATTAAATACACTAAAGTATAGTAGTAATGATATTGAACGTATAAGCAATTTGGTGTCACGGGGAGGAGCTGTTGCCTTTGAATTAGATGATTTGTCAAATAAAGGGATAGAAGTAATAACCTTGTTTGATATGGATTATCCAGTATTATTAAAAAGAAAGTTAAAAAGAAAAACACCGCCCGTTTTGTTTTATGTTGGAGATATAAATTTGGCGAAAAAAATTGGAATTGCAGTAGTTGGATCAAGGGATGTAAATCAAGAAGGAATGGATTTTACCAGAAAGCTTGTTGAGCGAGCATCCCAAGAGCGTTTAATTGTATATTCCGGTGGAGCCAAGGGAGTTGATTTGATTTCAGAAAAGACGGCAATCGAAAGTGGAAGTGCAGTGGTTTCTTTTATTGCCGATTCGTTAAGTGCTAAAATCAAAAAACGAGAGGCCTTGCAAAGTATTTTACAAGGAAAATTGTTGCTCATTTCTGATGTGAATCCAGACGTTGGATTTAGTGCGGCTCGGGCTATGAACCGAAATAAATATATATATGCAGCGGCTTATGGAGCTTTTGTGGTTTCCTCGGATTATAATAAGGGCGGCACCTGGTCGGGGGCGGTAGAAAATATAAAGAATAATTGGACCAAACAATTTGTTTGGGATCATAAAGAGTATGGTGGGAATTTGAAGCTTATTGAAAGAGGAGCAATACCATATGAGTTAACGGAAGAAAAAATATATGATGTTATGACAAAAAAGTGATTAATTATAGTCAATTGGATTTTTCTGATTTAAACAGGGTTTCAGCAGTTTGCGAAGAACTTTCATATAATTGTAAGGAAAAAGAGGAACGGGAGAGTGGATGTGAGCAAGATATATATGATGTTGTTAAAAATCATATTGTAGAGAACATTGGAAACGGATTGGATTTTGATCAAGCAGCGGAACGGTTTAATGTTGCCAAGGGACAAATGAAAGTATGGCTAAAGCGATTGTATGATGATGAGATGATTGTATGCAAAGACGGAATTTATTTTAAGAAGTAGAATGTAGTGATGTCACTATCTTCCAATAGCCATATTTCTGCTGTGAGGCTACTAATAACAGAAGAACCCCTTGGATGCAGCCGCCCACTATGTCCCATCCGGAATAAATATCTGGGAGGCCGTCAGGAGAACTTTGACCTGACCCAGATACGCTGCTACCGCTCTCTAAAAGACACAAAACGCTTAGCGCGAAGTATTGGAACCCTGGGTGGTGGTAACCATTTTATCAAAGTGAATCGAGAGTAACCATAAAAGACTTGCAGGATACCTTTGGCTAACTTACCCATAGATTTAAAAAGCAGAGTACCTCTTTCTCAATTCCCCAGGAGTCTGTCCATATTTCTTCTGAAAGCGTCGATAAAAGTACCCTATATTTTCATAACCAACCTGCTTTGAGATTACGTCCACTGGCAAGGATGTAGTCTCCAGCAGGTATTTTGCATTTTCCAGGCGAATATCCTGACGGAGCAGTTGATAGGTCTGGCCGGTATATTTTTTTATGATTCGATTAAAATAATCTTCATTATAATGAAACCGCTTCTGCAGATCAACAATCGTAACATCTCTATAATTGTTTTGAATATAGGAAACAATATCATCAAACACCATTTTTTCAAATCGCTTCCAATCTTCTTTTTTCAAGAAAAGCTGAAACTCTTTCCCAAGGCAGGAAATAAGACGGATAATCGTCCCGCTTAAGATTTGATAATAGCCCATCTCCTTTTCCATAATTTCACCAGCTAACATTTGGATTAAATGAGGCGTCTTCATGCTGCCTCCGCCCTTGGGCGTAAAGTGCAAGTATTGATATGCCTCTTTTTTTAAAAATAATAGTTCGTTGAGAAAAGTAAAGAAAGCACTATTCTTAGTATCCTTTTCCAGCAAATGCTGAAAAAAGCTATTTTGCATACTTAAAAATAAAATCATACATTTACCATGAGCAATGTAATCGCTGTGCAAAGCATTTTGATTAATCAGACAGACTTCTCCTTCTCGAAACACGATTTGTTCCCCACAGAT
Source organism: Acetivibrio sp. (assembly GCA_031553075.1). Lineage (GTDB taxonomy): Bacteria > Bacillota > Clostridia > Lachnospirales > Lachnospiraceae > DIGJ01. The sequence goes on along the minus strand of JAVBLX010000100.1, from coordinate 14,475 downwards.
TTCCTGATGCAGTGTGCCTTTTATGACATAAGCAAGCTCAATAAAGGCATGGCGGTGAGAAAAGGTCTGCAACATATCAGGAATAACTGCGCTGCCAAGAAAAGGATCGGGGTGCTCGGAGGAATTCACATAAGTATATAGCGTGTTTTCATCAATATACCAGAGATTCATGGTAATAGACCTTTGCATACTAATTGTATTATTTTGAGGAAAAAGATGAGTGGAATCAAGCTCTCCATTTAAGTCATAATAAAAGTTTTTATTTTCTAGATTAAAAATAGCATTTTGAAAGTATTCTTCTAACATAATGTTGTCTTCTGGCATAATATTGTCTTCAAGCATAATACTGTCTTCAAACATAATATTGCCTTCTGGCATAATATTGTCTTCAAGCATAATACTGTCTTCAAGCATAATACTGTCTTCAAGCATAATATTGTCTTCAAGCATAATATTGTCTTCTGGCATAATATTGTCTTCTGGCATAATATTGTCTTCTGGCATAATATTGTCTTCTGGCATAATATTGTCTTCTAACATAATATTGTCTTCCACCATATTATTGTCCTTTCATCATAATATATTCCTCCATGTTTTTCCCATTATAACATCAGAAGTCGGATAAGGAAAGGATTTTTGCGTGAGAAAGGGATGGGGTAATTGAAGAAAATAGCTGCATTATGCCAAAATATATTAAGGAGTAACCGATACACAAAATTACTTATGAAAGGATAAGGGAAATGAAAAAGAAAAGACGAAAAATCCAAAGATGGAGAGGTTTTACGACCCTGTTCAGCTCGCTTACAGCAATGATTCTGTGCATTATTCTATTAACCAATTCTTTTACAAGAGAAATCAACAGCTTTATGGGTATCGCATCGGCTGAAGTGATGAATAAAAATGGTCAAGCCACCGATGCAGAGGAGCTTATGCTTTATAAAAGTGAATATGGCTCTATTGATGAAATGCTTAGGGCAAAAGGTGAATTATGTGAGCAGATTACAGATGAAGGAATTGTATTGTTAAAAAATAATGGTTCTCTTCCATTAAGAGAAGAAAAAAATTTGACATGCTTTGGTAGAGGAACTGTAGATTTAGTTTATGCAGGTGCATCAGGAGCCGGAATTATTGGCAATGTGGGAACTGGCATTAACGCTACCTTAAAGGAAGGATTGGAAGCAGCCGGTTTTGCAGTAAATCCCATTTTGTGGGAATTTTATGAGAAAAGTGAATACATACGGGTTTCTGGCGGCATGGGAGGTAGTGAAATTTACCAGATTGGTGAAGTACCATTAGCGGAATATCCACAAGAAAGAGGATATTCCCATTACTCCGATGCGTGTATTGTACTAATTGGAAGGAACTCCGGAGAAAGTAATGATGCGCCGACAGGTGAATTTGGTGACGGTGTGGCTTACTATGAATTAAGTGACATAGAACGAGCTTTACTAAAGGAAGCAAAAAGCAATTTTGACAAGGTCATAGTCATCGTAAATTCGCCATCTCCACTGGCGATTGAGGATTTAAAGCAGGATGAACAAATTGATGCGATTTTAATTGCAGGCGGATTGGGAATGAATGGAACATATTCTATTGGAAAGATTTTAAACGGAGAAGTAAATCCTTCCGGGCATCTGGTCGATACCTATGCTGTCAATTCTCTTTCCAGCCCAGCTTTAGCAAATTACGGCGATTTTACCTATGCCAATGGCGATGAGATTTTAAATCAATCTAATAATAAAGCATCCGAACATAATACGAAATATCTGGTTCAGGCAGAAGGAATTTATACAGGATATAAATATTATGAAACCCGTTATGAGGATTGTGTGCTAAGCCAGGGAAATGCAGGTTCTGAAACTGGAGCGTTTGCTTCAGGAGCAGGGTGGAGTTATTTGGAGGAAGTATCCTACAGTATGGGATATGGTCTGTCCTACACCGACTTCACACAGGAAATCCAGACATCGAAGGTGGACAATGATGTGATACAAATGGAAGTAAAGGTTACAAATGCCGGTACTGTAGCAGGAAAGGATGTAGTGCAGCTTTATGTTCAGAGCCCATATACGCAGTATGATCAGGAAAATAAGGTGGAAAAAGCGGCAATCCAGCTTGTGAATTTTGGTAAAACTAAAGTTTTACAGCCTGGGGAAACGCAGCTTCTCACCCTCAGGATGGATCTTTATAATATCTGCAGTTATGATGCAAATAAAGCAAAAACGTGGATTCTTGAGGATGGCGATTACTACTTTGCGATTGGAAATAGTGCTCATGATGCTTTGAATCATATTCTATCGGCAAAAGGGAAAAGTGTTGCCGATGGTATGGATTATAATGGCGACAATTCCAAGGCATATGAGTGGCGAAATGAAACCTTTCGAACCTTTGAAAAGCCGGAATTTAGTCAGGACGGATTTACCACAGGTGCTGGAACGATTCATAATTCTACAGATACGGTTATTACCAACCAATTGGATTGTGGTGATCTGAATACCTGGATTCCAGATAGTATTACCTATCTTTCCAGAAGTGACTGGGAAGGAACCTGGCCGAAGTCCTATGACAGCCTTGCAGCTACGGATGAGATGAAAAGACATCTTTTAGCTCAAATCTACCAACCCGGCAGCAAGGATACCAGTGATATTATAACTGGTGCTGATACAAATTATCAGGTTTCCATGATGCGAGGAAAGTCCTATGAGGATCCGGACTGGGATTTAATTTTAAATCAGTTGACCTTAAATGATATGATGTCATTGGTAGGGAAAGATTTCAGTGCCACGGAACCTCTGCCTGGGATTGGCTACCCTGGAACGGTTGAAAATGACGGACCAAGTGGACCTGTGACGAATTACTCGGCGGCTTATAACGGAAATGACACGATCTATGACGGAATTAATAAATACAGCTCCATAAACCCAAGAATGTATCCTTCTCAATGCGTGCTGGCAGCAACTTATAATCAGGAGCTGACCTATGAAACTGGAAAAATGTTTGGTGAGGATGGGTTATATTCGAAACAGAATACTATCTGGACCCCTGGGGCAAATTTGCACCGCTCACCTTATTCTGGTCGAAACTTTGAATATTATTCGGAAGATAGTATGATGACATACATACTGGGAGCCCAGCAGGTAGCCGGTATCCAGATAAAAGGTGTTGTAGCGGCTCCCAAGCATTATGCCTTCAACGACTATGAAACCAACCGGTTTGGACTTTCCACCTTTTTGAATGAGCAGACAGCCCGGGAAAATGGATTGCGCGGTTTTGAGGGTGCGATAGCAGTAGGACAGGGGAAGAATATCATGTCAACACTGGCTCGTATTGGATGTGACTGGGTGGGAATGAGCAGCGAAATGCAAAATACTATCCTGCGGGATGAGTGGGGATTTGATGGTTTTGTTATTACAGATAATGCCATAATGCCATATATGTATGGTTATTCGATTACCTACGGAACAGATAAATTTCTGGTATTTTTGCCAGGAAGATATGAGAAACAACTGGCGCCGGAAGTGATTTCCAAGGATGCAGCCCTTTTGCAGGCGATACGGGAGTCCTGCCATAGAATCTTATTTGTCAATGTAAATAGTATGATGATGAATGGTGTTTCGGATGATGTGGTGATAAAGGATGTTACTCCATGGTGGAAGTCAGCCCTAATAACGGTGGATGTAGTTCTTGCCGGATTATCAATTTTTTGCTTTGCATTTTTTGCCAGAGCCAGAAAAAAACAGGAGGTGGTATAGATGATAGAATTTATTAAGAAGAAAAGAGCAGGTTTTTATTTTTCGCTGATAACCCTGATTCTTTCTTTGTACAGCTTTTTAAATTATATGGCTGCAGCCAATGATTCCTATGGATATGACGCCATTGTAATGATACTTTATATTGGGGCAATCGCAGCTACCATTATATTTATGATAAAGGATTTTGGTGATGCGGGAGCAATTGTTATTGGAATATTATCTGGAGCCATATTTGGTATGTTTATCAAAGGAAGATTTGTTTACTTTGCGACTGGATTACTGGGGATATCACAGGATGGCCTGGCTTCCGGTATCATGATGGCTTTGGTCGCCATGCTGGCTGTAATATTTATTAACATAATTGGGGCATTTTTCTCACGGGAGAAATATCAGTAAGTGAATAATATCTCTTAAAAGGAAGTATGAAATGGACAAAGTATCATTAAATCAAAATTGGATTTGCTATAAAAAGGGGCAGGAAGAAAATTCCTTTCCTGTAACCCTTCCTCATGATGCCATGCTGTTGGATGCCAAAAGCCATACCAGTGCGGGAGGAACAAATAACGGCTGGATTCAGGCGGAGGATTATATTTATACCCGCCAGCTTTTTATACCGGATTCCTATCAGAATACACAGATAATCATGGAGTTTGAAGGAGTTTATCACAATGCAGTGGTTTCTGTAAATGGTCAGAAAATAATGTCACATGAGTATGGCTATACCGGATTTTATGTGGAACCGGGAAATGCCCTCCGATATGGGATGGATAATCAGATAAAGGTGGAAGTGACTAATCATGACCAGCCAAACAGCCGCTGGTATTCAGGAACCGGCATTTACCGCCCGGTATGGATGTATGTTCTGCCGCAGGAACATATCCGGCTTCAAGGCATTCGGATTACGACCTTGAATTATCAGAAGCCACGAATTAAGGTTGATGTTCTGCTTACCGGAGCGGGAACGGTTAAGGTAGAGATTCTGGATGAAAACGCAGTAATTTGGACGGAAACGAAAATGGCCAAAGAAAGGCTTACAGAGGAAATAGAGCTTCAGAATGTCAGTCTTTGGAACGTGGAGAATCCCAAGCTTTATAGCTGTCGTGTTACCTATGGTGAGGATATGCAGGAGGAAACTTTTGGTATCCGTCTGATTGAGTGGGATGATGTAGAAGGGTTCCGCATTAATGGAGAACGGGTCATCCTGCAAGGAGCCTGTATTCACCATGATAATGGACTCTTGGGGGCATGTGCCTATGATTATGCAGAGGTACGTAAAGTCCGCATATTGAAGGAAAATGGATATAATGCCATTCGCTCTGCCCACAACCCCTGCTCAAAGGCTCTCCTTAAAGCTTGTGATGAACTGGGAATGCTGGTAGTGGATGAATATGTAGATGGCTGGTACATCCATAAAACAAGATATGACTATGCTGATTATGTAGAAAACAACTATCAGGACGATCTGAAAAGTATGGTAGATAAGGACTACAATCATCCGTCGGTGGTGATGTATTCCACAGGAAATGAAGTTTCAGAAACCGCCTATCAACGGGGCATTAAGCTGTGCGGTGAAATGACAGAATATCTACATGGGTTGGATTCATCACGACCAGTAACCTGCGGTGTAAATATTTTCTTTAACTTTTTAAGCTCCATGGGCTTCGGTGTATATAGTGATAAAAAGGCCAGCCGGGAAAACGGAAAGTCGAAGAAAAAAGTCGGAAGTGAATTTTTTAATACGATAGCAGGTATTTTTGGCTCAGGATTTATGAAATTTGGTGCCAGCCTTTATCCTTGTGATGTAAAAACCAGAGCTGCGTTTGCCAATATGGATATAGCAGGCTACAATTATGGAATTAACCGATATCGGTCGGATTTAAAAAAATATTCAAAGCGACTGATTTTAGGCAGTGAAACCTTCTGCTCTGATGCTTCCCGGTTCTGGGAACTGGCCCAGAAAAATAAACGAATCATCGGAGATTTTGTCTGGGCAGGTATGGATTATCTGGGTGAGCTTGGTATTGGGGCATGGGAATACAGGGATTATGCACCAGATTTTTCCCATGGTCCTGGCTGGGTATCGGCTGGTGCTGGAAGAATTGATCTGACCGGAAAGCCTCTGGCGGAAATGAAATACACTCGGGTTGCATTTGGACTGGACAAAATAGGGATTGGTGTCGTCCCGGTAAAATATGCGAAGCAGCCCCATTCTCCATCGGCCTGGAAGATGAGCAATGCCTTGGAGAGTTGGTCTTTTACAGGTTGTGAAGGGATGGAAACCAAGGTGGAGGTCTATGCAAAAGCAGATCATGTTTCGCTATATGTAAACGGAAACAGAGTAGGAACCAGAAAAGTAAAAAATAACGGCAGGGTTGCTTTTAAAATCAAATACTATGATGGCGAGGTAAAAGCGGTTGCTTATGATAAGCAGGATAATATCGTTGCGGAAGCATTTCATAAAACAGCAGGAAAAGAAACCGTGCTGACGCTGGAACCGGAACAGAAACAGGTAAGAAGAGGGCAGGAATTGTGTTATGTAAGGATAAAATATACGGATAAAGAAGGTATTGTAAAGCCTTTGGAACGCAGTCTGGTCAAGGTGCGTGTGGAAGGTGGCGAGCTTCTTGGTCTGGGCAGTGCCAGCCCTTATTATCCAAGAGGATATCATGATGATACCGCCGATACTTATTATGGTGAGGCTCTTGCCATTATCCGACCATTAGAGAGTGAGAAAATAATTGTCCATGGGAAAAGTGTTCTGGGCGAGGATACTGTGGAGATAAGGGTGGAATAAATGGGAATGAAGAAAAAAGAAAACAAAACGGCCTGGAGGTGGTGGATGAAAAAATGGATGCCATTTAAGAAACATCATCCCAGGGCAGCAAAATTGCTTTATCAAATATTTTACTTTTATATCTTCAGTATGAGTGTTACTATTTTTCAATATTTGATGTTCACCTTATTGCCATATCTCATGGGAATAAAGCTGGCAGGTACAGAGTTTATGTGGCCTCAGATACCGGTTCATATCGCTGGTTATGATTTTCGGTGGAATGTGCTGGGCTATGAGGTGGCTAGAAATGCAGTTGGAGAAGTAGTCATTGGTGGAGGACTGGGATATTTCATAAGCTATGAAGCAGGTGCTTTTTTAGCACAGTGTATTAACTTTCCGTTGCAGAGAAATATTACCTTTAAAAGTAAGGGGAAGATATCCTGGCAGATTATGTGGTATTTCATTGCCTGGATATTGATTTCAATATTCTGCAATGCCATTAATGGGTTATGGCTTCCCATTGCCCAGATATATTTTACCCCGGCTGTATATAATTTACTCGTTACATTTATTACGGGTGGTGTTTCTATGGTTATCTATTTTCTTGTCTTTAAAATAATTTTTCCGGAAGGGGAGAAAAAATGAAGTATATGTAATCCGGATAAAAGGGTTAACCGAAAAAGACTTGCAGGCTTGCAGAAATGGAGCACAGCATTTATACTTAATATACGTTTTGAAAAGGTGAGTGAATTTTTCTAGATGTACACTCAGAGCACCTTCAATGACGTTGGTTCATACCCTGAATAGAAAAGTGAAATCACAAGGAGACATATTAATGGAAAACAAAAAAACAACAAACCACTGGAAGCGAAATGCGGGATTTTTTATCATGGGACAATTTATCTCTATGTTCGGCTCAATGCTGGTTTCCTATGCCATCACCTGGCACATTACGCTCAGAGAGCAGTCGGGAGTATTAATTGCTGTATTTACCTGTGCCACGATGCTGCCAATGGTATTCATTTCACCTTTCGCCGGTGTTTGGGCGGACCGGTATAACCGTAAATACCTGATCAATATCTCCGATACCGCAATTGCGGTTATCACTTTACTGCTTGCCATTTTTTATATGTCCGGTATCCAAAGCATTGGTCTTTTGTTACTGGCAGCGACAGCACGAAGCATCGGGCAGGGGGTGCAGCAGCCCGCAGTCAGTGCATTGATTCCGCAAATCGTACCAGAGGAACATTTGACCCGTTTTAACGGTATTCAAAGTACGGTGCAGTCACTGACCATGTTCGCTGCCCCTATGGCAGCGGGAGCACTGCTGACTTTTTTGCCCATTGAAATTATCTTTTTCATTGATGTCTTCACCGCTATCATCGGTATCTCTACGGTATTTTTCTTTGTAAAGGTTTCCGGTGTTGCGAATTTAAAGAAAAGCCAACCGGGGGCCAAAGCATATTTTCACGAAATGGGGGAAGGCTTGCGCTTTATCGGTGGACAACTTTGGCTGAAAACGTTGTTTATCTTCAGTGCGATATTTTGTGTGCTGGCATCGCCCGCTGCAATGCTGACACCCCTTCAGGTGACACGTACATTCGGCGATGATGTTTGGCGGCTGACCGCAATTGAGCTTACCTTTTCCGTTGGCATGATGGCTGGCGGGATCCTGATATCTGTCTGGGGCGGATTTAAGAACAAGGTGCATACCATGATTCTGGCCTGGTTTTTGTTCGGCGTGACGACGGTATTATTCGGCATAATACCAAACTTTTGGGTGTATCTGGGGGTTATGATTTTTTGCGGCGCCACCATGCCCTTGTACAATACACCTAGCATGACACTCATGCAGACCAAAATCCCTCCTCATCTGATGGGCAGAGTATTTAGTGCGGTGGCCGTAATCAACGGTCTTGCCATGCCGTTGGGAATGGTCCTGTTTGGTCCTCTTGGAGATATAATAAAAATTGAAGTGTTGCTGATTGTGACCGGGATTCTGCTTATTTTGGGTGGTTTTGTTCTGTACCGACGTAAGGAGCTGATTCAAGTTGGCGAAGTATTGAGTGAGTAGCCTTGTAACGGAATTATCGACCAACATCATTTTTTGAGTATTGCAAGAACAGGTGACAAAAGATATACTAAAAAGCGATAACTTACATTTTTCAATTGGGAGGACGCTTTTGATATCATTATTTTTAGTTTTATCAGGATTTTTCAGTATTTTTTGTGCTGCAAAGGATTATGATTGGTTCATTAACAGCAGCAAGGCTCGAATTTTCGTGAATATGTTCGGAAGAAAGGGAGCTAGGATTTTTTACATAATTCTTGGATGCTTCGTAATTGCTGGTGGTGTAAGCATATATTTTGGCGGCTAAACTAGGTTCAGTGCTTTGCAGACACGCTTCTGAAAGCTCCCAACCGAAAACTTACCATGTGCGGCTATTGCTGTGAATGGACTGTAAGTGATAGTTGATGTGATGATAGAAAGGTCAACTACAGGTTGCCCAAGCTCACCTGGTGGTTGGTAGAGGCTTGCTTATAAATCCGATATAATTCTACAGAAAGAATATATGGAGGGTTTTATGAAGGTTTTATTAACATCAGCAGGACTTGAAACGAATGGAATTAAGAATCATTTCATTAAAATGGTAAATAAGGAATTAAGCCAAGTGCAAGCATTATTTATCCCTACGGCAGCAGTTAATCCAGGTGCCATACAAGTATTGCCCAAGTGTTTGGAGGATTTATTAAAATGTGGAATAGCAGAGAAAAATATCACAGTGTATGATCTGCATAATTGCATGAGCTATGAGGAAACAGAGCAATATGATGTAATCTATATTTGTGGTGGAAGCACCGAATATTTACTAAATAGAATCAACGAACAAGGTTTTCGACATATCCTGCTAAGGTATATTGAAAGCAACCGAGTGGTGGTTGGCGTCAGTGCAGGAAGTATTATTTTTGCTAATAATCTCTCGGACAATCTAGGCTTATTAGACAGTAAACTGAATGTTCACTGTGAAAAAGGTGAAACCGCTTGTGAACTGGCAAATCCCTTGAAAACAGAAATATCTTTAACGGATCAGCAGGCACTGGCGGTATATGGGGAGAATGAAATCTTGCTAATTGATTAAAACAGAGGTGATTGATTGTGAAGCTGGCTGAAAAAATACAGATATTAAGAAAAGAAAAAGGATATAGTCAGGAACAATTGGCGGAACTATGTCAGGTAAGCCGACAATCCGTTTCCAAATGGGAAGCGGATATTGCTCTGCCGGAAATAGAAAAACTTATGATTTTAAGTAATTTTTTTGGCGTAACAATTGATGTGCTGCTGCGGGATGAACTTACCATAAACAGAACTAGAGAAGTACACACTTGTGGTTTGAATGCCATAAAGGAAAAAGAGATAGAGATTTTCGAAGGAATACTAATGAAAGAAAGTGTTGAAGATGACAGCATTATCGACTATCTTTCTATAAATAAGGTGGAGCTATGGAATGTTGGCGGCCACCCAAAGTATTGGACAGCCCTCTATTTTACCTCCGCAGAGAGGAACCTTCCGGAATTGCTTTCTAAAGTAATGATTTCCGGCGAAGAAAATGGAAACTGGTTTGTTGATTTTAAGTCTGGGAATACGAAATACATTGTCTTTCATGAAAGAATCCTAAAATATACAATTGGTAACCAGACTGAAAAAGATCAGGTGTGTCAGGAATGCAGGAAACTGGGAATTGCTGATGAGCAGCTTAAATGGAGCGAATAAAAAATCCGGGAGACCTTATTTCAAGGCCTCCCGGATTGGTGCTAACAAGCTTGATTCCGTTTGCTCTTTTTACTATAAAAATTAACAACCAACATTCATCTGTAACTGGAAAAACAATTTCAGTGCCAATGGCAATTCGATATAAATCAAATTTGGTGAACTTAGGAGAGAAACTGACGAAAGCTTATTCGGATGCAGTCTTAGTATGGATTCATCCTTGAGTTATAAACTCAATCGTCAGCCTCCTTAATCGGATGCCGAATAACCGTCTTGTACTTTGCCGGCTCTACCTTACGAACATCCGACAAATAAATCTCATGGTGCATTCTTACATCCGTAAGGTCATTTACATACCCCTGCTGCACCAAATATTCATCCATCTTTGCCACAGATGCCGGTTCCTCATCAAATGGTCCAAGATGCATAATCTGCACGCATAATCCTTCGTGAATCGTCAAAAATTCGGCAGCAGAGTAATCCATTCTTTTTTTTCGCGAAGCCTCTTCCACAGCCCAATCAAAATCCGCTTTGGACACAAAATCAGGAAGCCTTATAATAGAAATCCAACTAAAGGTATCTTTTCGACTGTAATCCACACCCTTTATCCCATCCTGCCACCAAAAGCCCTCCAATGGTGGAACTACATATTCAAAGAAACCATCAATTTTATGGGTCCCCTTATAACTCATCTTAATCGTATAGGCAATCCCGTACAGAACCTCAATGGCCTTCTGATAGGCTCCGTTTTCTTCATTAGGATCACCCATCCCCCGGACAGCGATATAATTCATTTCTGGTACATCAACGATTACCGGTTTATTCTTTGGCATATAAAATTCTTTATACTCTTTTTTATAATCAAACGCCATTCTCATTTCCTCCATATTCTATAATGCTTAACACAATCACGATACAATTAATCAGGGTTTAAGTATGTAATGATATTTTAGCATAAGGGTAGTATTTGGGCAATTTATATATTACAAGTAAATGCTATCGAATTGAGCCAGTGAGTGCAAACATACTATTGTAAAGAATGTGTAACAATTTGGTTAACAGAATAGAGACAAAATACTAAGAAAGTAACAATGGAACAATGCTGTCATAAAATTAATACAAATAGAGATTGAAAATATGACAAAATAAGTATATAATAAAAGCAATTATTATCAGTGAGCGGAAGGGAGGAACCACCATGGGAAAAAATGACAATACATTAAATAAAAGATTAAAAAAATTGAGAAAAGAAAGTAGACTGACTCAAGAGCAGTTGGCTAATTATCTGGAAATAGACCAAAGCATGGTGACAAAATTGGAGAATGGAACAAGGACATTAAGTACAGAAATAGTCGATAAAATCTGTAGTTTATTCTGTTGCACAGAAGAATATTTAATGGGAGAAAGGGATGAATACATTCCATTAAACTTTGCTTTCCGATCAAATTCCATACAGGCCGATGATTTGCTAAGTATAGCTGTTATCAATAAAATTGCGATGAACCTTCGTTTTATGAATGAAATGATTGGAGATGAATAAAGTGAGAAAAGACATTGAACTGAATACACTAGCTTTGTCCACCAGGAAAGCATTTGGAGAGGATGCGTATTCTCCAATTGATATTTTTACAATAGTAAATGGGTGGAGAGAGAAGGCAATCACAATTGTATATTATCCATTATCCAGCAGGGTCAGTGGTATGTGTACAAAAATTGAGAGTGATATTGTAATTTGTATTAATTCGGGAACATCTTATGGCAGACAAAGATTTACCTTAGCCCATGAACTGTATCATATCTTATTTGAGAATGAGATGCATCAAGTGATATGCGATATGAATTTATGGGGAGATAAGAGCGACTCAGAAAAAGAAGCAGACAGGTTTGCAGCTTATTTGTTAATGCCTTATGATGCATTGCATCAGTATGCGGAGGAGAAGTCTAAGTGGGAGCTTGAAGATGTAATAGAAGCAGAACAATTTTTTCAAATTAGTCATCAGGCAATGCTTTTGCGGTTGCTTGAGGAAGGTTATTTGGCGAAAGTGCAAGCGGAGGAATTTCAAAATGTTAGGATAACAGCTGAAGCCGTAAAATTAGGGTATGGTGGAGAACTGTATAAACCAGCGTCAGAAAATAGGCGTTATTTTACAACCGGCGAGTATATCAGAAAAGTAGAAAGGCTTGCTGAAAAAGAAAGGATTTCGAATGGAAAGAAAGAAGAAATGCTCCTTGATGCATTTCGAGCGGATATTGTTTACAATCTGAATGAGGAGGGGCTGGATATCAATGACTGAGGAATTGTTTTTTGATACAGATTGCTTATCGGCTTTCCTTTGGATAAATGATACCAATCTGCTAGAACAACTCTATGGTGGTAAAATAGTAATTCCAGGTCCCGTGTATCAGGAACTTTCCAATCCATCTATACCTCATATAAAAAATAGAGCAGATGTATTGGTGAATAAATTGATTGCTTCTGTGCAATTGATTGAGACAGATAAAGAGGAATACCAGCTTTATAGAATGTTGGTAAAAGGATCAAGGGGAGAAAAAGCAATTGGTAAAGGGGAAGCCGCTGGAATTGCACTTACCAAGACATATAATGGTATTTTGGCAAGTAATAATTGGAGGGATATTGCGCCATATATTAAGAAGTATAGTCTTGAACACGTGGATACAGGACATATTCTATCAGAAGGCTTGAAGAAAGGGCTAATTATTGAGGAGCAGGGGAACATGATATGGCAGCAGATGATTAGCAAAAACCGGAAATTGCCAGCAGCAACTTTTTCGGATTACTTAAAGCGTTAATATAAGGCGGTGTATTGGCAGCTGAATCATGCAAATACACCGCCTTACAATTTTTTGAGAAGTAATGGAATCAAGTTTATGTTATTGGAAGTTGACAAAATCATGTGCATGTGTTATAAGATATATATGTTAATAATAACATATATACTTTATAACATAAAATGATAACAAGGAGAAATAAAATGTCAATCAATTATACGATTCTAGGCCTATTGGACTGTGGCAAAATGAGCGGATACGACTTGAAAAAAGCCATCCAGGACCTGCCATTTTTCCCGTGGTCAGGAAATAACAATCAAATATATAAAATTTTGGTAGAATTGCTGGCGGAAGATATGGTAACCAATGAAGTAAAACATCAAGATGGTTCCCCTTCCAAGAAAATATACAGCATAACAGAAAAGGGGCATACCGCATTGATGGAATGGGTCACTTCCGCTGAGCCAGAAATGCCTGAGTTTAAAAAGCTATTCTTGGTTCAATTAGCCTGGGCTGGAAGTATCGGTCTGGAAAAGTTAAATCCAATACTAAATCAATACGAAGAAAATATTCAAGCTCAGATTGCCCTCCATAAAGAGCAAAAGCGCAGAAAACAATATTTTCCCGATCGTAACCAACAAGAAAGCTTTATTTGGGGAATGCTATGCGAAAACATTATATTTTTGTATCAGGCAGAATTGGAGTGGATAAGGGTGTTCAAAGAAGGCATGCAGGGAATAAAAGATAATGAATAAAGTACTAAGGAAGAAAGAATTTGATATTCAAAAGTAATATCAGATAGGAGAATAGGAGAAAGAAAAAAATGAAAATTAATTCAATAACAAAAAACGGCACCATAATCGCCAGTATAGAAAGTCAAGAAATATTAATTCAGGACGTTCAAACCGCATTAGACCTGATGATGACTGCAAAATACGAAAGCGATTGCATTGGAATTGTCATAAGCAAAGAAAATGTAACGGAAGAGTTCTTTCAGCTAAGCAGCGGAATTGCGGGAGAGGTGCTGCAAAAATTTGTCAACTACCAAACAAAACTTGCCATCTGCGGTGACTATTCTCAATACACCAGCAAAGCGTTAGCAGATTTTATTTATGAATGCAATAAAGGAAACCACATTTACTTTGTATCAGGCATTGAGGAAGCAATCGAAAAAATGATATAAAACTATGAATGAAATCCCAATAAAACATATAAAAATGTGATTGCAGATTTCGGCATATGATGATTTGGCAGCATTTAAACTATATTTAGCCGATGTTGGTTTGCTGCGAAGGCTTGCTTTATTGGCACCATCCGCATTTGCAGAAGGAAATCGATTATTTACAGAATTTAAAGGAGCCTTAAGTGAGAATTATGTGTTACAGTCATTGAAC
>JAVBLX010000076.1:0-11454 GCA_031553075.1 Acetivibrio sp. | reverse complement strand
GTAATAAAGCAGTTTCGCCTAACAAAACGAGAGGCAACGATTCTAAAAAAACAGGCAGAAGAACGAAAGGTATCGGAGTCAGTGTATTTGCGCTTGTTGCTTAGTCAGAAACCAAATGATTACCCTGAAATCCGGCAGCTTCTGAAAGAACTTATCAATGAGGTCAATGCCATTGGTAATAACATTAACCAGATTACCAGAAATCACAACTCCATGCTGTATTCTGAATCGGACAGAGAGTTGCTGTTTGCCCATATGAAGAAACTCAATCTTCAGGTAAAAGAGGTGAGAACTAAGATTGGCAATTAGTAAAATACTTTACATAGGGGATTGTGGAGCTGGTTATTCTGGAAAGCATTTAAGGCAGGCGATTGACTATATCATGGCTCGGGAAAAGACTGGTGGAGGAAGGTGGATTGGCACAATTAACTGTCAGCAGGAAAATATCTATGAGCAAATGCGTAGTACAAAAGTGCAATTTGGAAAGACGGATCAAAGACAGGGGTATCACTTGATGATATCATTTGTTGAGGGGGAAGTCGATGCAGAAACGGCTTTTGAAGTAATTGAAAAATTTGCCAAAGAATATTTGGGAAAAGATTTTGAAGCGGTTTTTTCTGTTCATGACAATACTGACCATATTCATGGGCATATTGTATTCAATAGCGTCAGCTTTCGTACAGGAATCAAATACAGATACAAAAAGGGGGATTGGGCAAAATATATTCAACCTATAACGAATCGGCTCTGTGAAGAATATGGCTTGTCTACGATTGATATCTCGGAGGATAGAGCAAAGTCATCCGAGAATTATCATGAGTGGAATGATTTTCGGAATGGGAAGTTCGTGTGGGCTGATATGATAAAACGTGATTTGGATGCCTGTATTATGCAGGCATCGACCTATGATTCTTTTCTTTCACTGCTAACAGAGATGGGGTATGAGATAAAACAAGGAAAGCATTTAGCGATTAAGCCGATGGGGCTTACCCGCTATAAGCGATGTAAAAGCCTTGGAGCAAATTATATGGAGGAACGGATTCGGGAACGTATTTTGACAGAAAATTTATCAGATATACTTGTGACAAAACAAAAGGATATGCCACAGATTGTTCGATGCAGGATAAAAAGGTATCATCGGGCAAAGCTATCAGGGCTTCAAAAAAGATACTTTTCAAAACTTTATCGAACGGGTCAGTTGAAGAAACGTCCATATAGTCAGACATATAAATACCGGAACGAGATAAGAAAAATGCAGCAATTGCAAGAAGAATATCTATTTCTATCCAGATATGAAATTTTAAATGGAACAGAGCTGGCAGTCTTATCTGAGAATATGGCCGTAAAAAAGAAGGAGGTGCAAAGAGAGAAAAGCAAAATATATAAAGAGCGTGCAGGGTTCAAGCCTTTGTTTGATATTATGGAAGAGCTCATTGAGCTAAAGGACTGTGAAAACTGTTATCAGAAGGGGGAGGCATTATTTGCAGAGGAGCATGAACGTTTTTTGATATTAAGTGGCAAACTATTGAATGAAGGCTATTCTATTGAGCAACTGCAAAAGCTGAAGGAGCATTATCGGAATGAAATTGCATTGGTGTATCAGAAAGAAAAGGTACTAATTAGCGAAGCACGGATTGTAAAAAATTTATTAAATGAGTCTTCGCTTACAGAAAATAAGCAGAAGAATGCAACAAGGGAAGAAACATATGCTATGCAATTGCGTCATGGAATTGTACGTTTCGAGGATATCGACGTGAGTAAAAAGCAAAAATGAGAAAAATGTAGAAGAAAGGACAAATAAATTTAATACTCTACCCGAGAAAAAATCTGGTGCTTCATTTTTTAGTATTTATTTGATACAATAAAGACAACAATTGGATAAACAAAAATACAAAAAGATGTATAAGAATACCCAAGACGAAATGATACAGAAAGGACTGACACATTTGAGTGAAAAAAAATCTAAAGACTTTAATATTTACTACCTTAATTTTACAAAAGTATATGAAATTGCAATGATGATAAACAATGTTATACTCACAAAAATAGAAAATGATCATAGTAAAAGCTTTGAAGAACAATACGGTTTTACATCATCGCTTTCTGCAAAAGGAACAAAAGATTTTCTTGATGGAATTAAAGCATCAATTTCAACGGACGCAAAGGAAACATCATTTTCATCGTCAAGGGTAGTTGAAACATTGGATGTGAAAACAACAAAATCCATACTCCTTCGAAGAGTCATTGATCAATGTTCTAATATTTATACATTTGATCAATCTTCTGAAGGTGATCTTATCAAAATTGACAATGTTAAGTTGGAACTCCAAGACGAAGAAAGTTTGAGACAGTTTCTTATTTTGAGGAGAGATGCCTTAAAAGGTGTTAGTATTGAAGGTATGGAATTAAATAATTTAGTTAGTTCAATGCTTCAAGACTATGCGTATGTACTTAAGGGTACCGTATATGATGGGGAAAAGAAAAGCATTTCGAGGGAAATTCTTATTAAGATTCCGATGGAAATTCAAACAGAGTTTGAAAATAAATATAGTATTAATGACTTGCTCATTGGACATGTCACTATTGTAGGCATATATAAAGGAATTGTTGAGGAGGAATTCATATCTTCTAATACATTTACTTTTCTTCAGGAAGCTGGTCTGCGTCAAAAGAACAAGGAAGAAGATTCCACGAGAATAATGAAAAGTGCAACAAATCCAAAAGAGTCATCAACCACTTTAGCTAAGAGAGATAATGAATATTTTTTTGTTGATACTCTTGCAATTATTCAAAATGTTACGTTTAGTCTTGAGGAACCACAAATTCGAAAAATCCACTGGTGGGATAAAATTAGGATTTTCATAAGAAAATTAAGGAGCAAGTAGATTATGTTTCTTTACACAATATATACTTATGATAGCATAGAACAATTAAGGAAGATTCAAGAAGAAAAGGAAGTTATCCCTTTTGTTTTTGGGGAAATTGATGACCTATTAGAGGATAATCCAGATTGCTGCGTAGATATATCCGCCGCAATCTACCTATTAAGGGTTAATAGAGAGAATAGTCATGCGGCATATCTTAACCTGCGAGAGATGACAGAGGAAACGGTTATTATTTTAGAGAAATCGCTGGCAAATGATGCTTTAAGGTTTCTTCCGCATTTATTTTCTTCCCAGGAACCATATTATCAAGAAGAAGGTATAGATGGGGATGAAATTCTTATATCTACATATAAGAATAATACACGTCAACAAGTATATACATATAACAATGTAAATGACATAACAGCCATCATTGCATATGCAAATGAACATAACATTCCACTTGCTACTTTTTCAAGCGCTTCAGGCAATATAAAAACGCAATTTGAAAAATTTAATAAATCATCGGAATTGGCTTTAGTGGACTTAACATCAGTAGCATATGCAATTGAGGATAATAAAAATCTTATCTATTCTGTAGAAATGTTTTTAGAAATGTTTCCTAATTTAAAATTACTTGTTTTGACATCAAAGGCTGATTTAGTAATTAAGTATTTTCCCTTATATATAGAAGGTCAGCAGTCGCTTAAAAGTTTGTTGCCTGACCTAGAAGATATAGAGGAGTTAGAAGATAATCACGTTGATGAAGTAAAAAAAGTTACATCTTTATTGATGACTGAGTTTAACTTATTTATAAAGGGATTTTGTTATAATCTTATTGGACATGAGTATTTCAAAGAGCGATTTGAACATGATCTTAAAAATTTTATTACATTGAACAGGGTTAAGGAGCAAAAAGTTTTTTCGATTTTCTTATTTGGTGCATCAGGAATAGGAAAAACAGAAGTTGCGCGTTTGATTTCAAGTGGACTAAATCCAGACAGTCGTTTACCAAAGATTAATTTCCAGAACTATAGCCGGCAAGATGCTTTGAATAGTCTTATTGGCAGTCCGGCAGGATATGTAGGATGTGAACATGGTGAGCTAAGTATGCAGGTTACAAAAAGCAAAGTAGGGGTTGTTTTATTTGATGAATTTGAAAAGGCGACTCGACCGGTGTTTTCTTTTTTTCTGGAGTTATTAGAAGAAGGAAAATTTACGGATTCAATGGCTCGAGAATATGATCTTGACGGTTATATCCTAGTGTTTACATCCAATTATCCCAATGTGAAAACATACAAAGAAGAGATGCTACCAGAGTTGCAAACTCGATTTGATTTAGTATTTGAATTTCAAGAACCGTCTCATGTTGAGAAAACAAGATTTCTTGATTTATTGTTGGAACAGGCAGAGCTTAAATTTCCAGAGAAGTTTTCTGAAATTCAAATGACAGCAGAAGAAAAGCAGCAGCTATATAATTTTGATTACTCGAATTTAAATGCTCTGCGGGAAATTAAGAAGATATTTAATAATCGTTTAATGGATTTATTTGACTTGAAGGGTGTTTAATAAAGACGTAGCTTTAAATAATAGCATGTTCTTTGAGTATATTAAAATTAATAAATACAAACAAACAAGCAGCTTGAAAGGGCTGTTTTTTGTTTTGTAAAAAAAGAAAGGGCGTTATAAATGCAAGAAAGAGTATCAATCAGTAGCATGGATTTAAAAACGTGCATCAGTAATATGCGGAAGAATCCAAGATTTACAGATGAAATCATCCAGCTAGTCCAGGAAGATTTAGCTTTTGGACTGACCAAGGAAGAAACGGAGGAATATACAGAACGGAAATATGATATCAAGCAAATGCAGGTCTACTCTCAATGCTTAAGAAAAGGGATTGAAAAAGAGGAAAGAGACATTATTACCTCAGAAGGACTTACTGGAGAGCAGATGGCGATTGCGCTGGAGTTTTATGAAAAGGGCATTGACCTTGATACTATAAAAAAGGTCATATCTGAAAAAGAAAATACAGCCTTTGTCATGCGAAAGTTGTTCCAAAACATACTTACCAAAATGCAGGCAACCGGAAATGCTTTAGGAGAAGAGGAGCTGTATGCCAAGAAACTCCTGGAGCAAATTGAAACCGTAGTGTCAAAAATTGAGTACCAGGAGAAACGGTATGATGCTTTGAATGAAAAATTGAAGGAACTGCAAAACACCCAGTCTGATACTGAAATCCAGAACAACCTGCTTAAACAGCTACAGGAAAAGGATGGTCTACTGGAAAAGCAACAGAATGAAATTAATGAGGCAAAAGTCACTATTGCCCGTCTGAGAAATCAATTTGATGAACTGGAAAAGGAGAAGGAAAAATTGGAGCAGAAAAAAACAGAAAACCCAGCAAAAACAGAAAACCCAGCAAAAACAGAAACAGAACCAATCAAATACCCAATGACCTATCAGACAGCATTGGTCGATCGAAGCGGAAGAATTGTGCAGATGGTTTCTTTGGAAGGAACCAAAAAGAAAAGCAAAAATTCACTTACCGCTTTTTTCTCCCAAATTCTTTTTAAAAAGAAAATCGACATCATCCGTCTGTTAGCGGAGAAGAATCTATCCTCTGGGCAGCTTGTTCAGATACGATTAGGAATTGAACAGGGGCTTAATGACGAACAGCTTTTATTCCTGATCAACAATAACGTATCACCAGAGCAGATGGAAGAAATCATAAAAATAGCCGTTTATGAAAACGCATTAGAGAAAGGGGTCTAAGCATATGGGATTAACAGCAGTGACCGAAGTTGTGAAATTATTAGGAGATTCAAGACCGACCTTAACAGATGAAGATAAAGAATACATTCTCCAGTTTGCCTTCCGCACATCAGATATGGAGCTGACCAGCAAGTTAATTGATGAGCTGTGTGCACCGAAAAAGGATAGTCTGGCAATTTATCAGAAATTCCAGACAATGGTAGATACTAAGCCAGAGTGGATCAGCCAGATTGAAGACTTACTGATTGCCCTTGAGCGATACAGGGTAGAGGAAGAAAGGGCAATCAAGGCATTAACAGAAGTTCTTGCAGCTTATGGAGTTGAAGTATCCGAGGAAGAAATAAAAAATGTAGAAGTTGGCGAAATGAAGACTTGGTTCAAAAAAGAAGCCAGTTTGTAGAAAAGGGGGAGAAAGATGGCAGAAGAAATTCAGGAAGCGGTACAGATCATCCGGGTAGCATATGACGGTATTGAAATTGCTATGAAAGTGGGAACCGGGAGCGTTGAGCAGATAAAAAAGACATTGGACTTTTTATTTGCCCTATTAGACCATGAGAAAGCCATGGGAAAGACCAGTATGCGGAAATTGTTGATGCGAGGTGGAGATTTGCAGGTGTTTCAATTTGACACCAAAGACCAGAAGCAGGTTGAAAAGATGGCAAAAAAATATGGTATTCTTTATTCCGTCCTTCCAGATATCAACAAGTCGGATGGCAAGAGCGAGATCATCTTCCACACCGAAGCGGTTCCACGGGTCAATATGATGATCCAGAAACTAAAATCAGGCAGAATCACTACCTTTGATGACTACCTGAAAAATGGGGACGAAAAGGAACTGGATAAGGTGATATCCTTTTTAAAAGGGCAGCAAAAGGGAAACGATCATGTCCACACTGAGGAAGCGATCAGAGCCAATGATGTCATGGATGGACTGATTGAAAAGGTCGGAATCTTTGCAATGGAGAAACAGAGCATCAGTGTGGACGAAGTAAAGGAAAGTTTCAGCATTGGTAAGGAACAGGCGGAGGAGGCATTGTCTCACCTTGAAAAGATCGGTGTTTTGTCAAAAGGAGAAAACGGACAACGGAAGGTGATTATGGATAAGGAAGCCTTTGAAAACCGTATCAAGGGATATCATGAACTTTCGGAACGGATGAGGGCAATATCAGCGGCTAAGAATACCGACCTTTTTGATATCACAGTGACCAAGAAACTGATACTGGAAGAAAATGACCATGCCATAAAGACACGGATTCCCGGAACCTGGGGTAAAGATGCACAGTATATCTGGACCAATAAAAAAGATATCATGGATATCCATAGTGGGAAAACAGTGCTTACCTATCTGGATAAGAATAAAGATTACAAAGTATATTCTGCTGACAACCGTGTGGTAAATACCATAAAAGGAGAAATACTTTACAACAATCATTATGACCAGGTCGGCTTAGAAGTCAGAAAACGATATCAGGAAGCGGAGAAGAAGGCAGCTGCTGCAAAGCAAAAAGCGCCTGCTCCGAAAAAGAGGTAATCGCCTATGATTCAAAAAAAGAAGAAGGTTTCGCCTTGGTTTGTGGTCATGGGAGCAATCCTTAGCGGATACGGTGGATATCTTTTGAGTGGAGCATGGGAAGTGGGGATAGATCTTAATTTATTTCTAATTCGAGTGAACCAGGTATTCGAAGCACCTTTTGAAAATTATTATAATGAAACAACCCCAAAAGCGGTGGTCATAGCCTTAATGGTATATGCCATCGCTCTTTTAATGTATGTGACCAGTCAGCGGAATTTCATGCCGGGAAAAGAGTTCGGTACTGCCAGATATGCAGATGTAAAAATGGTGAACCGGATACTGAGAGATAAGGATGAGGGCTTCAATCGCATTTTAAGCCAGAATGTGCGGATGTCATTAAATACAAGACGTACCAAGCTCAACAACAATGTCCTGATTATTGGTGGATCGGGAGCAGGAAAGACATTTTATGAGGTAAAGCCCAATCTTATGCAGATGCCCCATCACTGCTCCTTCATCTGCACCGATCCCAAAGGAGAAATTTTGCGTAGCTGTGGGCAGATGCTCAAGAACAATGGTTATAACGTGAAGGTAATCAATCTTTTGGAAATGGATAAGTCAGATTGCTACAATCCCTTTTATTACATCAGAGAAGAAACGGATATTGTCAAGCTCATAACCAACCTGATCAGCAATACCACTCCAAAGGGAGCAACTCCTTCCGATCCGTTCTGGGAGAAGGCAGAAGGATTATTCCTGCAGGCGATTTTTTATTACGTGTGGATGGAGGAACGGCCTGTCAGACGTAATTTCGAGACAGTGCTTAGGCTGTTGTCTGAGGCCGAGGTAGCAGAGCCCAATAAGCCCTCTAAGCTGGATGTACGAATGAAATTCCTGGAAGAGAACTCACCTCTGGGAGCCAATCATCCAGCTGTGAAGCAGTACAACAAATGTATGAGAGGGGCTGGGGATACGGTGCGGAGCATTATCATCAGCGCCAATTCCCGACTGGCATTTTTGGAAAACAAGCAGGTACTTCGAATGTTATCAAGAGATGATATGAATCTGGCAGAACTAGGGATTGGGGTAAACGGCGATGGCGAAACAAAGACAGCGTTATTTTGTGTGATTCCGGATAGCGATAAATCCTATAACTTTATCATCGGTCTTCTTTATACGCAGATCTTTCAAGAGCTATATTATCAGGCAGATTTTAACTGTGGCGGCAGGCTCCCGATACACGTCACCTTTATGTTGGATGAATTTAGCAATGTGGCGTTACCTGATGATTATTGTTCCCTGCTTTCCACCATGCGGAGCCGGGAAATCAGTTCGGTCATCATCATCCAAAATTTGGCTCAGATCAAGGCTTTATTTAAGGATACATGGGAAACCATACCAGGGAATTGCGACACTCTGGTCTACTTAGGCGGCAACGAACAGAGCACCCACAAATACATTTCTGAGCTATTAGGAAAGGGTACGATTGATAAAAGATCCAGTGGTGAAACAAAGGGAAAACAGGGCAGCTCCAGTCGGAACTATGATGTACTTGGGAGAGAATTGCTGACACCGGATGAAGCCCGGAAGCTGGATAATAAGAAATGTCTTATTTTTATCCGTGGGTTTGACCCTATTATTGATAATAAATTTGCTCCTTTTGTACATCCGGCATTTGCCCAGACTGCAGATGGGAGTGGTGAGGCTTATGTCCATATGCAACGGAAATCGTCTGCTTCGGATGAAAAGCCCTATCAGATCCTCAGCTCAAAATCAGTGGACTATTATGAACAGTTAAAGAAAAATGGTAGAAACGTTTACATGGATGCACTGAGCTATGAGGATTTTGTTTTAATGACCGAAGTGGATGTGAAAAAACGATTTATCGCTTTGGATGAACAGGAACAAAAAGAGCGTATGCAGAGAGAGCAGGAGAATGAGCTGGAGTATGGATATGTTGCGAATACCGAAAAGACCATGCAGTCAGAACATGAAAAGAATGCCGCTCATGAAGGAAGAAAACTGGAAGGTGCTGATACCCTTATGAATCGGATAACCCAGTGGAGCTATAGTAAGGAACAGAAAGAGGAACTGCATAAAATGATGGCTCTTGGAATACCAAAAGACACAATTCTATCGGTGTTCTATCCTGAGACTGAGATAACAAAGCTTCGGGAGATCAGAAGGACTTTTAAGGCGATCCAGAGAAATAAAGAAAATTAGCATAACAGATTTTGTAAGAAAAGGTGGTGGTCAAAGCACAACGCATCGGAGAAAGCCCGATTAACCTTTATAACTGGGAGTAATCCCGTTTCTATAAATAGCATCAAAAATGACAGGTAGAAATGAGTACCATTCGACTGGAGATTAGCCGGATCGGAATGATATTCATTTCTGTCCGGCATTATCTCCGGTTACAAAACAAAAACAATATCAAAGGAGATTATTTATTATGCGTAGAACAAATACAAAAAAAGAACTGGGATTTTTGGGAAGAGTTAAGAAAGCAGCACCTGTTATGGCAGGAGCCATGATGGCAACTTTTATGATGACGGCCACCGCATTCGCTTCTGGAACCAATGCAGTCACACAGCCACTGAATAACCTGAAAACATTGGTAATCGCCGTAATCGGTGCAGTCGGTGTTATTATCCTGGCAAAGAATGTAATGGAGTTTGCACAGGCTTATCAACAGCAGGATTCCAGTACCATGAACTCTGCATTAAAGGGCATTGTGGCTGGTGTTATGATGGCGGGTATTTCCACCGTACTTTCTTTCCTTGGATTCTAAGAATGGACTTGGGATTTTGTGTAATGGGGCGGGAAACTGCCCTTCTTAAAAAGAAAAGAGGTGGGAGATAAGTGGATATATTTAAGCTTGGTGATAAGATCCTGGCTCTGTTGGAAATGGTGTTCGGTTTCTGGAACAACCAAGTCAATCTTGTATTTTCCTTGTTAGGACAATCTCCTACGGAGTTCAAGGGTGGTGGTCCATGGGGTGTAATCGCCAATGTGGAACCGATCTTTGTAGCGGTAGGTTCTTCTCTGGTGGTGCTATTCTTTGTGATCGGATTTTGTTCGGAAAGTATAGACATACGAGAAGAAATGAGATTTGAAGTCATCCTACGGATGCTCATGCGTTTGGGATTGGCGGAGTGGCTGGTAGCCAATAACACATCCATTATGAAGGCATTTTTTACCTCGATTGGAAATCTGGTAAATCTGTTGTCAGCCGGACAATATACTACGCTGGCAATTGACGGGACACAGGCGGATATCATCAAAGGACTGGGGTTTGGCGAGAGTCTTATCATGCTCATACTGGCAGCCCTTCTTAGTGTCATTATCATAATCTGTGGGTTCTTCATGATCTATACGGTGTATTTTCGCTTCTTAAAGATCATGATAATCGTTCCCGTGGGTTCGATTGCTTTTTCGACCCTTGCAGGTAACCGGAATGTGGCACATACAGCCAGTTCCTATGCAAAGTATTTTTTATCCGTTTTGTTTGAAGCGGTCACCATGGCACTGGCCATTATGTTGTGTAATGTATTCATCAGCTCAGGGCTGCCTTCCTTTACCGGAAACTATGCGGACTGGGCGAAGACACTTATTTACCTTTGCGAACTGACCTTCACCATTGCTCTTACGGTGGGAAGTGTGAAGGGTGCACAGTCACTGACCAGTAAGGCGTTGGGATTATAGAGGAGGATTGATAGATATGGAGATAAGACCATTCACAGAGGCAGAGAGAAGATATAGCTATACGCAAAGTGCGCAACTTCAGGGGCAGACGGGGAGCATTGGATACCTGCGTGGGGATTTTGATAAATCGGGATCCGGGTTCTATTGTAACTGGTTTGATGTTAGAAAACACTGGAAAACAGAAGCATTTAAGTCAGAACTGGATAAGGTGATCAATACCTTGCGTTTTGGGGAAGGTGGACTTTTAAAAGACCGTCCTTCCATGATAAAGTATGCAGAGCAATATCCGGATAGCTTTTTTGATGGTAATTTCAGTACCGAGTTCGGCTTCCGGGTCGATACCGAAAAGTATGCCTACCTGATCCGATGCAATCCCATGCAGGGGGACTATAACTTTTACGTTTATTGTTATATTTCCGAATGGCTTGATAAACATATGGAAAATGCACAGCGTGGTATCCGGTTCATTGATCCGAGATACCAGGAGCTGTTCCAGATTCCAGATGGCGGGAAGATTGTCATTACATCGGCATCAGGGGAGGAACAGGAACGGGTATGCAGGTACATTGATGAGTGCCATACCGAAATTGGCAGCGTGAT
>JAVBLX010000148.1:0-34756 GCA_031553075.1 Acetivibrio sp. | reverse complement strand
TTATTGTCTGATATAATTTGTCGAATCTGTTCCTTTGCTACTGGCATAAAAATACTCCTTTTCGATAAGATTTGTCATAAACTAATTCTTACCAAAAAGGAGACATTTTTTTCCAGAGACACAAACTATTTTACACTACCTTTAGGAATTTCAATTGTCTCAGATACAATAGAGCAAAATGGCGGTTGTATAAAATTTGTATATGCAGATGAAGTCTTTAAAGCTATTATACTTTTGCCCTGTAATATTGATTGACCATTCGATACACTTTTATGACCACTCGTACCAAAAACATTGATATTTTACAACAGAATAATATAATTAAATCGGTGAGGAAATTATGTTAAAAAAAGCTTCGGAGAATTTAACAGAAAAGCTATTACGGTATAAAATAATAGAAACTGATAATAAACAATATTATTTATATGGTATTGAATTGTTGTTAATAAAAATGGTGTTTTATTTATCTGTTTTTAGTTTGGCGATAATTACTAATACGATTTGGAGCAGTATATTTTTTATATTTAGTTTTATTACATTACGACAATATACGGGTGGATATCATTGCCACAGGTTTTGGAAATGTTTTCTTTTATCTATGCTTATTTATATTATCATGATATTGATTGCTTTAAATTTGAAAAATGAAATGGTTGTTTTTTTTATTGTGCTTGCATTACTTGCTTCTTTCATAATTGTGCTAAGGGCTCCTCTTAATAATGTGAATAAACCTTTGGATGTCCAAGAATGGAAAAAATATCAAATGATATCAATTATTCTTGTAATATGCTATTTGTGTTCTATATTTATAGGGTGGCAACATGGACTTTGCAGACTGACAGTATCCATATCATGGGCATTGGTGGCTGATGCCGGATTAATACTAATTCATGATGAAAAGGAGATGAGAAAAAATGAAAAAGAAAATACTCAAAGCAATTTCTAAACTGGCTGAAAAAAGTATAAAGAAGTCAAATAGTACTGCCTGCTATGGTTGGACGTATCAACCCAAGGAGCCAAATGGAATTAAAAATTTTGGCAAATAAGAATTTGGAAATCACATAATTAAATATACAAAACTTTGAACGCATGCATATTATGACGAACTAATAAATAACAGCAGAGACTTAAAAAGTTTCTGCTATTATTTATTAGGATTCCATCCGTTCAGTAAAGCTTAAATCACTATATCCCAAGTTTGCAAAATAAGGAAATATCTTCCTTGTTTTTTGTATTAGAAATCAATTTGTTGTCACACTAGCACTGTTTATTGTAAAATAAAATTACCCAAACACGCTAGCACTCTAAAAAATGAAGAAAACATCGGTTGAAGAACTCCAAATCATCATAAAAAACAGCATGCCCGCTGTCTTCGAAGGTATAAAGCTCTGAATTTTCAATGCCTTCATGCTGAAGCAGTGCAAACTCATAAGGGCAGACCTTATCCTTGGTGCCATGGAAGATACCGGTTGGAACATGAATTTTGCATAAGTCGTCTCGCAAATCCTCGTCCCGGAGAGACTTGGCAGTTTCAATCGTGCCAATTCCCGAAGCGCTCCATCCGAGTTGTTTAAACCAGGTCTTTAGATTTTCACTATGAGGTCTTGCAAATAAATTGGCTCCAAAGTCTGCCACCATCTGAGGCCGATCTTGGTGAGCCGCCATGATGAGCTGATTTACCGTTTTCTTCGTCATACCATAAGGGTAATCTGGCCTCTGCGTAAAGAGGGGAGCTGCGGCAGCAATAAGAGCCAGCTTAGTGACACAAAATTGGTTATAGTTAGCCATATATCGGATGCAGATGGCTCCACCCATGGAAAAACCGGCAAGTGTCAGATTTTTGGGACGGAGATTTCGAATTACAGTATAAAGATCTTTTGCAAGACGGTCATAGGAATAGCCATCACATGGGCAATCAGACTGGCCGAAGCCCCGGATATCCATAGTAATTACTCGGTAGCCACAGCTAGGCAGAATCGTGGTCTGATACTCGAAAATTTTGCGGCTTAAAGGCCAGCCATGTACAAATAACACACAGTTATGTGCTCGCGGATTAATATCCTCAACGGCAATTTTTACATTGTCATCCGTTTTAATATAAAACATAAAAAATCCCCCTTTCGTCTAATGTATTCTATGAAAGGGGGAAAGTTTTGGTGTCTATCCGATGGCGGAGTCTGTTTCTTTTAATTGATTCATAATTGATAGCTTTTGTGGACATTTGGTTTCGCATTGTCCGCATTCCACACATTGGTCGATTCCCATGCCTAAATCCTTATGCCACTGCTCTTTGCGGCTATCCATAGGTACCAGAAGCTGTTTATAATCGGATTTGGCATAATCAGTCAGCTCATATACCCGGTGCAGGTTCATTAGGCTGAAGACGTGAGGAATATAGGGATTAATGTATCTGGCTGTAAAAATCAATGTGTCCAGAGGCAAAAAAATACTTGAAATCTATAAAAAGATGTGTTATTATAACAAGAGTCGGGAGAAAAAGCGACTTAAAAAAAGAATATTTATACATGCGGGTGTAGTTCAATGGTAGAACACTAGCCTTCCAAGCTAGATACGTGGGTTCGATTCCCATCACCCGCTTTTTGTGTACCCTAAAATTCATATACTCGTGATAGCTATGTGAGAGAAGGAAGCCAAGATAAAACCGTTTACATCTTGGCGGTGTCTGAAGCAATGGAAAGGGATAGAAAAGTCATGAAGATTTTACTGGTAGCCGTAAATGCAAAATACATTCATTCCAATCTGGCTGTTTACAGTTTGAGAGCACATTGTAAAAAGTATCAAGAGCAGGTCCAGATCATGGAATATACCATAAATAACCGTGCTGAGGATATTCTAAAGGGCATTTATAAAGAGAAGCCAGATGTAGTGGCTTTTTCCTGCTATATCTGGAACATTTCCATGATTGATCAGGTGGCAGCAGAGCTTCGAAAAGTTCTGCCGGAAACCAGGCTATGGGCAGGCGGTCCAGAAGTCTCTTACAATCCAGTAGAGCAGCTGGAAACGAAACCTTGGCTTACAGGAGTCATGGTTGGAGAAGGAGAGGAGACCTTTTCTCAGTTTGTGGAAACCGTGATAGAAGGAAAGGAGTTGGAAACCATAAACGGAATTGTTTTTCGTAAAGAGGCGGAACTTGTTAAGACACCTTGCCAGAAGCCTTTGGATATAAGTACCCTGCCGTTTGCTTATGAAAACTTCCGGGATTTTGAAAATAAAATTATATATTATGAGACAAGCAGGGGGTGTCCTTATTCCTGTAGCTACTGTCTTTCTTCCATAGAAAAGGGAATACGGCTCCGTGATATGAGGCTGATAAAAAAGGAGCTGAAAATATTTCTGGATAACCAGGTTCCCCAGGTAAAATTCATTGACCGAACATTTAATTGTAATCATGACCATGCGATGGAAATCTGGCGATATATATATGACAATGACAATGGAATTACGAATTTCCATTTTGAAATATCCGCAGACCTTTTAAAGGAAGAGCAAATTAACCTGATTAAGAAATTCCGTCCAGGGCTGATACAATTTGAAATTGGCGTTCAGTCCGTTTATCCCCAAACGATTACCGCTATCCATCGGACGATGAATCTGGAAAAGCTATCCCAGCGGGTAAAGCAGGTAAAAGAAGGGGGAAATATTCATCAGCATCTGGACCTTATTGCCGGACTTCCCTATGAAGATTACTTGACCTTCCAAAAATCCTTTGACTACGTATATCGCTTAAAGCCGGACCAACTTCAGCTTGGATTTTTGAAGGTGTTGAAAGGTTCTGCTATGTTTGAAGACAGCAAAGAACATGAGATACAGTATACACAGTTCCCGCCTTATGAAGTATTATCCACTCGCTGGATGACTTATGACGAGATCCTGGAACTGAAGAAAATAGAAGAGATGGTTGAGATTTATTACAACAGCGGGCAGTTTACTAACGCCATTGCGTATCTGGAACATTTTTTTGAAAGTCCCTTTGCTCTCTACAAAGCGTTGGGGGATTTTTATCACAAGCAAAAGTTAGATGAAGTAAGTCATGCTCGCATCAGTCGTTATTATATCCTTCTGGATTTTTTTACAGAAAGCTGGGTCGACAAAAGCAAAACTTTTGAGGAAATCCTGTTATATGACTTGTATTTAAGGGAAAACTTAAAAAGTAGACCAAACTTTGGGCCTGATCCTTTTAAATACAAGGATGAATTTCAGGAAATCTTGAAAGACGAAGAGGGAATGCATCGTATGCTTCCTCATTATGCTGCGTATAATAGCAGACAGATTAGTCGGATGGTGCATCTGGAACGGTTCTCCATTGATATAGAAGAAACAGTAAAGGCAGGACAAATAATTCCAGGAAAATGGACAGTGCTGTTTGATTATGAAAAAAGAAATCCATTGAACCATCAGGCTAGTGTTATATTTTTTTAGCTTATTATGCAATTAAAGGGCATGAGAGAAAGTTAAAGATAAATTTAATTTTTGCGATATGAGCATAAAGAAAGTACTTTCTTAGTGAAGAGTATACCGTGTTTGCAAGATTGCGTATGTCGGTGACCAGATTTAAGATTTGCAAAAAGTCGTATCGGAATATGGAGACAAAAGAACTTAGGATGAGCTGACGAAAAGAACAGGAGATTTTATGGGTAGAAGACTGACCAAAGGAGAAAAGGAGAGAATCCAAACTATTCTGAACCGTTTGGATGAACATTATACCACCGAATATAAGTGCTATTTGAATCATGAAACTCCCTGGCAGCTTTTGATTGCTGTCATATTAAGTGCCCAATGTACCGATGCCAGAGTAAATATTGTGACGAGAGATTTGTTTCAGAAATATAAGACCCTCGAAGCCTTTGCAGAGGCAGATCAAAAGGAACTGGAACAGGATATTCACTCCACCGGGTTCTATCAGAACAAAGCAAAGAATATTATTTTATGTGCAAAGCGAATGGTAGAGGTATACAAAGGCGAAGTGCCAAGTACAATTGAGGATTTGACCAGTCTGGCCGGTGTAGGGAGGAAAACAGCGAATGTCATCAGGGGAAATATATATCACGACCCAAGTATTGTCGTAGACACTCATGTTATGCGGATTTCCCAAAAGCTGAGACTCACCGGAGAAACTACACCAGAGAAGATCGAGTATGATTTAATGGAGGTACTTCCTAAGGACCACTGGATTTTATATAATATCCAAATCATTACCCACGGCAGGGGATTGTGTACAGCAAGAAGTCCCAAATGCGGGGATTGTTTTCTTAATGATTTGTGTCCATCTGCAAGTATAGAAGGTCAAAAAATAAACAGATTTTAAGAAACCCAATATACTATGGGAAAGATTTGCAGATTGGAAAGGAAATACAAATAATTAAGAAAACATTAATTAATCGTTACATTGCAAAAAACTGCTTGCATATTGAAGAACGTGTTGGTAAAGTATAATAATGCGGGTACTAATCCGGGAGTGCAGGAGTGCGCTAACCCAGATAACCCTGGAGGTTTTCTAAAATAGAATCCTTCATCAGTGTATCCAGCTCCCTGGCAGAATCCATCAGCTCTGAGATTTTTTCAAAGGATTTTTCGTGGAAATATATTTCGCCCAGAAGGATATAAGTTTTGCTTACGTCAGATTTGCAGGAAATGGCATATTCCAGAATCTGTTTGGCTTCCAGGATAAGTTTTTCTTCATATAATAGATGTGCCCATTTATCAAGGTTGCGCACCAGGAGGGTAAAATTCTGGTCACAACGTGCAAAATGTTCATAGTTCTTAAAGCCATATTTGTATTTGATATCCGTATTAGTCAAACCACTAAGGTTGAGGATATGTTTGGCCGATAATTCTTTTATGTAATTTTGCACCTGCAAAACCGCTTCCGTCCCTTCTTCCTGAAAAGGGAGTAAGTCAAGAGGAACTTCCAGATAATCCACAGTATTGATATCCACAGGTCTGGCAAAAACAGCGTTGGTTTCCCGTTCCCAGAAATCTTCCATGGAATGGTTGGAGCGCTTATTACTTTTTCGAATCTGATAGGTAACCCAAATAGTTAAAATAATGAAACTTGTTAAAAAAACGGGCATATAGCAGCCACCTTTCTATAAAATGAAAATAATTAAAAAAGTGAAAATAATTAAATTAACATATAACAAACTGAAAAATAAAAGAGGTGATACGGATGAATTTTAATAACAAGAAAACCCAGAGAGTCATTTCTACCGTAATTATCGTAATATTGATTCTGGCTCTGGTAATACCGGTTATTGCAAGTGCATTCTAGATAAAATATACATAAATTTTAATGAAATGTCAATTTGCACTGGAAAAAGGGAAAATTTTGTCAGTTAAGGCGAAGTTGCCTGGAAAAAAATACTTGATAAATTAGTTGATTATGTTACAATGAACATTAGCCCTAAAGGGTAGAATTGAAGGGATATGAAAGAATGAAGAAAAAGAATCACGTTGTCGTTCTTCTGATTGCGTTATGTCTTGTGGTAATTGGCGGCTTTGCAGCAGTCAAAGCATTTGCTGATGACACAAACCAGACCATCTGCAAGGGAATCTTCATCAATACAGTTGATGTAGGCGGAATGACTGGGGAAGAGGCAAGAACAGCTGTAACAGAATATATACAGGACATCAATAAAAGGAAAGTAACCATTTTGGTGGATAATAATGTGGTTGAAACCACAGTTAGTTCATTTGGTTATACCTGGCAGATTGATGATGTTATTGAACAAGCCTTGAATTTTGGGAGCTCCGGCAATTTTATCAAACGCTATAAAGAAATCAAGGATCTGGAAAATGAAAATCTGATCCTTCCATTAGAAGCAAAGGTAGACAAGACGCTTGCAACTTCTTTTGTGGAAGAGAATTGTGCCATATATAATATTTTACCAGTGGATGCAACTCTTTCCAGAGAAGGTGGTCAATTTGTTGTGACCCAGCATGTAGTTGGCAGAAAAGTTATGGTGGAAGACACCGTTGAAAAAATCACCAATGCCATGTTGAATGATTGGAATCATGAAGACTTAGTGGTGGAAGCGGTTGTAATGGATGATGAACCTCTTTACACCAGTGAAAAGCTTGCTCTGTGCAAGGATATTTTAGGAACATTTTCCACTACCTATAGCAGCTCATCAGCCTCCAGAGCCAATAATCTGGCGAATGGTGCCAGATTGATTAACGGAACCATTCTTTGGCCGGGTGAAACCTTTTCTACGGGAAAAGCTTTATCACCCATTACGGTAGAGAATGGATATTCCATCGCAGGTGCTTATTTAAATGGACAGGTAATTGACAGTGTAGGCGGTGGTGTCTGCCAGGTAGCAACAACTCTGTACAATGCAATTTTAAAATCAGAGCTGGACGTAAAGGAAAGAAGCAATCACTCCATGATTGTTGGTTATGTAAAGCCATCTATGGATGCAGCTATTGCCGGCGACTATAAGGATTTAAAATTTACGAATAATTCGGATGTTCCGGTTTATATTGAAGCTACAACAGCAGGAAGAACCATAACCTTTACCATCTATGGTCACGAGACACGGGATACAGACAATCGGACTGTGAAATATGAATCAAAAGTACTGGAAGTCATTCAGCCTGGAAAAGACAAAATTACAGAAGATGATACCCAGCCTGTGACTTATAAAGAAGTGACCCAGGAAGCACATGTGGGTTATAAGGCAGAGCTGTGGAAGATTGTATATGTTAATGGTGAGGAAGTAAGCAGGGACCGAGTGAATTACAGTTCATACGCTCCAGAACCAGCCTATATCACAGTTGGAACCAAAGAAGTGGAAGAAGATCCACTGGCAGAAGAGAGCCCAGCTCCATCCGAAAAGCCAGGCAAGAGTCCAAAACCAACCATAACTCCTACCCCGACTCCAGAACCAACTCCAACCGAACCGGATCCTACCGATGAGGGATATGATGACCTGGATGAAGAAATATTTGAATAAGGATTGAATGAAAGAAAAGGATAACGGATGTTTCGTTATCCTTTTTGGAAATTATTTATTTGCGTGATTAAGACACACAGATTGGAGTATTTTATGGACATGAAAATAGGAAAAGTACCAGAGACGATTTTAAAACGTTCTGTATTTAAGCAAATCAAACATCGCCGTGAAGAAGTTCTGGTAAGACCGGGCGTGGGAAGAGATTGTTCTGTGCTTGCTGTCGGACCAGATGAGGTCATTGTGCTCTCAACTGATCCCATTACAGGAGCGGTAAATGACATCGGAACCCTGGCGGTACATATTACAACAAATGATATTGCCAGCAGTGGGGCAGAACCAATTGGGATTATGCTTTCCATTATTTTACCGGAGGGAACGAAAGAAGAGTATCTCCGCAGCATGATGCAGGAAATTGAACAGGCCTGTGAAGACTTGGGCATAGAAGTTCTGGGTGGTCATACGGAGGTTGCAGTCGCGGTTAACCAGCCCATTGTGACAGTAACCGGCGTAGGCAAGATGAACAAGGAAGATATTACAACGGCAGAAGGTTTAAAGCCTTCTCAGGAGCTGGTTATGACAAAGTGGGCTGGTTTAGAGGGAACGGCTATTCTGGCCAAGGAAAAAGAACAAGAGCTGCTGACCAGATATACAAAAGACTACCTGGAGGGAGCCAATCAATTTCTCGCTGGTATTTCTATCATAAAAGAAGCTAGAATAGGACGGCGTGTTGGTGTAAGTGCTATGCATGACGTCACAGAGGGAGGTGTTTTCGGTGCCCTCTGGGAGCTTGGGAGCGCATCCGGTGTGGGGATGGAAGTGGACTTGAAAAAGATTCCAGTCCGCCAGGAAACCATTGAAATCTGTGAATTCTTTGATTTGAACCCTTATATGTTAATTTCCAGCGGCTGTCTCTTGATGGCAACGGATTATGGAAATGAGCTGGTGGAAGAATTAAGAAAAGAAGGAATTCCAGCGGCTGTAATAGGCCGGGTAACTGAAGGAAACGACCGTGTTATTATAAATGGCGAGGAACGCCGCTATTTGGAACCACCCAAAACAGATGAACTTTATAAAGCATATGAGTAATTTAGGCTATAGTTAGAAAGGAATGCATAGTAGGTAATATTGCAGTAAAGGGTGCATAGAGATAATATTGTAGTAAAGGGTGCATGGAAGGTAATATTGTAGTAAAGGGTGCATAGAAGGTAATATTGTAGTAAAGGGTGCATGGAAGGTAATATTGTAGTAAAGAGTGCATGGTAATATTGTAGTAAAGAATGTATGAAAGGCAATATAAAAAGCCAGTAAGAAGTAACGAAATGTAAGATATATGAAAAACAAAGAAGAATTTGTTTTCAAATAGCTGTCATTGTGGTAAAATGGTACAATTATTAGAATTAAGGAGGAGAACGTGATGCGAGAAAAAATATTAAGCATTATTGGTAAAAATAGTAAAATAGCCAAACAGGATTTGGCGGTAATGCTGGGAATTACGGAAGCGGAAGTAAGAGCAGAGATTAAGAAGATGGAAGAAGAAGGCATTATTTGCGGATATCCAACCTTGATTAACTGGGACAATGTGGACTGCGAGAAAGTAACCGCCCTGATCGAAGTAAAGGTAACACCTCAGCGTGGGCAGGGCTTTGAGAAGATTGCCGAACGCATTTACAAATTTGATGAGGTAGAGACCGTATACCTCATGTCTGGTGGTTTTGACTTGACAGTTATGATTGTTGGGAAAAACATGCAGGAAATTTCCAACTTTGTATGGAACAAACTGGCACCATTAGAGTCCGTCACCAGTACAGCTACTTATTTTGTACTGAAGAAATACAAAGAGCACGGTTTGGCACTGGTAAACCAGGTACAGGAAGATGAAAGGATGTTGATTACCCCGTGAGAGATCCATTATCAAAAACAATTAAAACGATAAAACCATCTGGTATCCGCAAATTCTTTGATATCGTAAGTGAAATGACAGATGCAATTTCACTGGGAGTAGGAGAACCAGATTTTGACACTCCATGGCATATCAGGGAAGAGGGAATTTATTCACTGGAAAAAGGCAGAACCTTTTATACCTCCAATGCCGGGTTAAAAGAATTAAAAATTGAAATTACCAAGTATTTAAAAAGAAGATTTGATTTGGAATATAATTACAACAGCGAAGTGTTGGTAACCGTTGGTGGTAGCGAGGCTATCGACGTAGCGTTGCGGGTTATGCTGGACCCAGGAGATGAAGTCCTAATTCCTGAACCCTGCTATGTTTCCTACCTTCCTTGTGTACAGCTGACCTACGGTGTACCAGTACCGATTCCTCTTCAGGCGAAGAACCAGTTCCGTCTGACCAAGGAAGAGGTCCTAAGCTATCTGACCGACAAAACGAAAGTCCTGATTCTGCCATTTCCTAACAATCCAACCGGTGCAATCATGACAGAAAGCGACCTGAAAGACATTGCAGAGGTATGTATTGAAAATGATATATTTGTAATCTCTGATGAGATCTATGCGGAACTTACATATGGAAGCAAGCATGTTTCCATTGCTTCCATTCCTGGAATGCGTGAGCGAACCATAGTAATCAACGGATTTTCAAAGTCCTATGCCATGACTGGATGGCGTCTGGGTTATGCAGTTGGTCCTCAGGAGATTTTGGAGCAGATGATCAAAGTGCATCAATTTGCCATTATGTGCGCTCCAACCACCAGCCAGTATGCGGCAGTTGAAGCCTTGAAGAACGGCGATAGCGATGTCCGTATGATGTGTGAAGCCTATGACCAGAGAAGAAGATTCCTGATAGATTCTTTCAATCGCATGGGAATGGAGTGCTTTGAACCTTTTGGTGCCTTTTATGTATTTCCAAGTATTGAAAAATTTGGTATGACCTCCGAGGAGTTCGCCACCAGACTGCTTCAGGAGCAGAAAGTTGCAGTCGTTCCCGGCACTGCCTTTGGCGATTCAGGAGAAGGCTTCCTGCGAATTTCCTATGCCTATTCCATTGACAGTCTGAAAGAGGCCCTTGGCCGTATAGAGGAATTTATCTCGAATTTATAAATTAACCTCTGACAGAACTTAAGGCAGAAATGCTTTTGTTGGCATCATGGATGGAGATACCACCTACAATTTGGTGGAAAAATGGTGAAAAATAATAAATGTGGTTGAAATACCACGAAAAAATTTTACAAAAGCCTTATGTTGTGTTACCATAAGAGTAGTACACACAGTTTGGAGGAGACTTTATGTCAGAATTGAAAGCAGATCATATCAATCCATTTTTGATGGCCGGCGTCAAGGTCTTAAAGGATATGTGTTTTGTCGATGCAGTGCTTGGAAAGCCCAGTGTGCGTGATGCGAAGTTCAGTAGCGATTCAATAGTAATCATTATAGGTGTAACCGGTGAGATGAGAGGTCAGGTCATGATATCCTTTCTACAATCCGTTGCGTGTGATATCGCTTCCAAGATGTGCATGATGCCAATTACACAGCTGGACGAATTATCAACCAGTGCGATTTGTGAACTGGGTAATATGATAATGGGTAATACGGCAACCATATTTTCCACAAAAGGAATCGGAATTGATATTACACCACCTACCATTTGTATGGGAGATGTAGAGTTTTCTACCGGTTATGCAAAGAATATGCATATCCCCCTCACCTATGAAGGGGATAAAGAAATTGGCTTTAATATTGCAATTAAAAGTGATTGAGAAATCAATCACTTTTTTGTGCTTGGGCAACGCACTTTTTTGTATTTATTCGTTTTGAGTACACCAGATAGATTTAAATGATTGGAGATAAAACGATGCTAAACATTATCTTACACGAACCAGAGATACCCGCCAATACAGGAAATATAGGAAGAAGCTGTGTAGCCGCAGGCGCCAGACTTCACCTCATTGAACCAATGGGCTTTCGAATCACAGAAAAAGAAGTAAAAAGAGCAGGTCTGGATTACTGGAGTCAATTGGATGTTACCACTTACGAAAGTTTTGAGGACTTCCTGAAGCGAAATCCTGAAGCAAAGATATATATGGCAACCACAAAGGCAAAGCATGTATATACGGAAGTAGATTATGAACCTGATTGCTATGTAATGTTTGGAAAGGAAAGTGCAGGGATTCCAGAGGAAATTCTGGTAGAATATCCGGAGACGTGTGTGCGGATTCCTATGATTGGGGATATTCGATCGCTGAACTTATCCAATTCAGTTGCTATTGTTCTTTATGAAGCACTCCGGCAGAACCAATTTGCCAATATGAACCTGGAGGGGGAGCTACATCGATTATCTTGGAACTGTAAGAAATAACTTTGTGTATAGGCGATGAGGACGCTCCTGAGATATAGGCTGCGAACGCCGAAAGAGCGGGTGGATCACTGCCTCCCAGGAACGGCTTCCTTGGAAAACGGCTCGCATGCGAAAGATTTCTGGCTAGCGTAGAAGCACCGAAAGAACTAAGGGAAAGAATAAAAATCATTCTTTTGAAAATTTGCTAAGGGCACCCCCACAAAAACTGTAACTCGCACTTTAGGGTATCGAAACAGGTACACTATGATGCTCAAACAACAGCTTTTTGTGGGGGTAACGCAAATTTTCAAAAGAATGATTTTTATTCTTTCCCTTAGTTCTTTCGGCACTCCTACGAATGCCAGAAATCTTTCGCATGCGAGTCGTTTTCCAAGGAAGCCGTTCCTGGGAGGCAGTGATCCACCCGCTCTTTCGGCTATTTTAAATTTATTGAGACGGAGCTGGTTTTCTAATGGATATAAAATAAAACACAAATGTTGGAGGGGAGGTATATGTGGTGGAATCCGGTAGAGACTGGGCCTTTAGAGTTTTCCCTTAAGATCTTTTAAAATCCAGTACACTACCGGGTTCCACTACATACCTCCCCCCACATAACATTTGTGTTTTATTCTATATCCTTTCGAAAACCAGCTCCGCCCACAATAAACTAAAAATAGCCTGAACCAGCGTCTTTCCCATCCCTCCCAGTGCCTTAGTGAAACGGAATTGAGACTCTGGGGTATTGTGGAGGGCCGCTGCCCGAGACAATTCCCCGCATAGAGGCTCAATGGAGTGGGTGGAGCGTGGGCACTGGGAGGGGTTGGAAAGACGCTGGTTCAGGCGTTAGAAGTCTATATCCAGGAGCGTCCTCTCACCACCTAAACACAAAGTTACTAAATCTTAGTAGGTTCTTGCTGGGAGCAGCTTAATGTGAAAATAAACTCGCTACCAACACCCTCCGTACTAATCAGGTTTATATTTTCCCGGTGTGCAATAATAATCTCCTTCGTTATGGACAATCCCAGCCCAGTCCCCTTCTTATCCTTTCCTCTGGAGGTGTCAATCTTGTAAAACCGATCCCAGACTTTTTTTAAGTTATCCTTGGCAATCCCTACGCCATAGTCTTTTATGGAAATGAATACCTTCTCACTTTGCAGCTCAGAAGAAATCTTAATCTTTGAATCCGCATGACTAAATTTAATTGCATTGTCAATTAGGTTATAAAGGACCTGTTGTATTTTTCCCATGTCAGCATCCACATAGATTTCTTTGGCGGAAAAGACCAGGTCGAGGTTGATATTGCGGCTACGGCAGCTTCCTTCGAAGCTTTCGGCGGTCTGCTTGATGACCTGGTTGATGTCGAAGGTGGAAATATCCAGAAGAATCCCTTTGTTTTTGAAGCTGTTAAGCTCCAGGAGGTTGGCAGTTAACTTGTTGAGGCGCTCGGTCTCAAAGAGGATGATATCCAGATATTTTCCTTGAAGCTCATATGGGATGGTGCCGTCCTTGATGGCTTCTGCGTAGCCCTTGATGGAGGTGAGGGGTGAGCGGAAGTCATGGGAGATGTTGGCAACAAATTTTTTTTGGTAATCGTCCAGGCTGTTGAGTTCGCCAGCCATGTAAGAAATAGAGTTGGCCAGATCACGGTACTCATCCTGGGAGTTGATGTTTAAGGGGTACTGATAATGCCCATCGGAATATTCCTTTGCTGCCTTTCCAATGAGATGGAGAGGACGAACTGTGAGAAAGTAGATGTAGGTAAAAACCAGGAACATGATGAGGAGAAATAAAAGGAAGCAGATGTTGATAATATCGGTATAAATAATACTGGCACTTTTTATTTCGTCCAAGGGGGTGTGCATGATGATGTACCCTCTTAAGGTGTAATTGTAGCTGATGGGATATACCAGAGTCAGCATGGGTTCTTTAATGAGGCCGGGAATGGTGAGGTTCTCGGAGAAAGGGGTGCCAAGTAGTAGATCCGGGCTCAATTCATTTAGGTTTATTTTTTTTGAAGAAATTGAGCTATCCTGGGTGTCTAAAAAGATGGTGCCGTCGGTTTGGACAAACCAGATACGGGTATCCAGGAAGGTATCAATGGCGCGCAGCTGGGTGCTTAATCCAACCAGAGAAAGGTTTTCCATGAAGAAGTTTTTCATGTATTCGGAAGCAATGAGGGTGGCTTCTTCATATAAGACATTTTTCTTGTCCTCCACCAGACTGTGTTGGATGCGGGAAACTCCATATGTATTTAATATGGTAAATAATGAAATGGCCACTAGAATGTAGCAACTGATAAACTTCAGCACCAAGGATCGTTTCATGCTATGGCTCCTCTCTCTCTGTGCACTTAGCACACCTTATAATTAAGGGTGCAGATGCTTTTTCTGCACATGGCTCTTCTTTCTTTGCGCCTAAGCACACCTTATAATTAAGGGTGCAGATGCTTTTTCTGCACATGGCTCTTTTTCTTTGCACCTAAGCACACCTTATAATCAAGGGTACAGATATTTTTTCTGCAAATGGCGACTTTTGCTTATTTTTTTCTGCTTTCAAATTTATAGCCGATACCCCAGACAGTAGAAAGGCTCCAGGCGGCATGGTCTTTGATTTTTTCACGGAGGCGTTTAATGTGGACGTCAACGGTTCTGGTATCACCAATGTATTCATAACCCCAGATGTGGTCCAAGAGCTGTTCGCGGGTGAAGACCTGGTTTGGATGGGCGGCCAGAAAATAGAAAAGCTCCAGCTCTTTTGGGGGCATTTCTATTGTTTTATTGTAGTAGAGAACGGAGTAGTTGGACTGATTGATAATCAAATCTTCATATTCCACATAGTCTCCTGATTGGGTAGGTGCTTTGGCAGGTTCCGGCTCTGGTACTACTTGGAAGCGTCTTAAGACGGCTTTTACTCTAGCGACCAGCTCTTTGGAATCAAAGGGCTTGATCATATAGTCGTCGGCACCCAGCTCCAGTCCGAGTACTTTATCAAAGACTTCTCCTTTGGCGGAAAGCATGATAATGGGGATTTTTGAAGTTTTACGAATTTCCCGGCAGACGTCATAGCCATCAATACCAGGGAGCATCAGGTCCAATAAGACTAAATTGGGCTGGTATTCTCTAAATTCTTTTAAGGCCTCTTCGCCATCATTTACAATTAGTGTATCAAAGCATTCTTTTATCAGATACAGTGAAATTAGTTCTGCAATGTTGGAGTCATCGTCTACAATTAATATTTTTTGCTTGGCAATCAAATTATTCCTCCTTCTGCTAGTGTATCATTTTCTAGATAACTGGACCGTTCCATCGTGCATCATCTCCTAAATAACTGGACCAATCGGTGAGGATGATTTTTCGAGAATGCGAATGAAAAACGTAGGCGTAGCGGGCTACGCTGAGGCTTTTTCGTTTGTGCTCTCGAGAAATCAGACCAGCGAATCTATCAATTATTTATTCTTCGATGTACTAGTGTACTGTATCATTCATAATTAGCTAAACAGCACTGCCTATTTTGTCATCTGCCGCGTTGTCATCAGTCAGCGTAGCCCACTACGCCTCCATCTTCCGCCTTGCAGCTGACAAAATATTCAGCACTGTTTAGCTAAAGATGAATGATACAGCACACTAGTCTGATTTACCAAGAGTAGTAAGGAAAAATCATTTCGGTAAATCGGCTGGCGTTTTATTGAGAATGTTTTTGACAATATGATTGAAAAGATGTAGTCAATTACGTCAGCATTTCTTCATTTACATATAAAAAAACATTTTTATTAAATGGCTCAGTTAGTTAGAAAAAACATACTGGCAAATCCTGTATTTATTAGTTTTTAAATTCCACAATGGTAACACCATGATCTCCTTCTCCGAATTCCCCAATACGGAAGGATTTTACATATTTGACTTTCTTTAAGTAGGAATGTACTGCGTTTTTTAATGCTCCGGTCCCACGTCCATGAATTACTGTAACCTGCGGAAGGTGGGAAAGATAGGCGTCATCCAGGTATTTTTCCAAAAGGGGAAGGGCTTCGTCTACTGTCTTTCCAATCAGGTTGATGTCGGGGCGGATGGTTGCAGATTTGGACATTTTAATCTGGCCGCTACCAGTCTTTTTCAGGTTAGGGCCGCTAACCTCTGGTTCATCAAGGAGCTGCAAATCTTTGATATTTACTTGGGAACGTAAGATGCCCATCTGTACATATAAGTCCCCTTTGTCATTAGGGAGAGAGCTTACGGTTCCTTTTAGATTAAGGCTGATGACCTGTACCGAGTCACCTAGTTTAAATTCGGAGGCTTTATGGACTTTTTTATTTTCTGTCTGCTTTTGGGTCAGTTTGGAATTGGCTTCACCCAGGCGTTCCCGCAAGGCGCCACGTTCTTTTTCCATATCCCGGGTCATGTCACCATCTTTCATCCATTTGTTATATTTTCGGATGGATTCGTCGGCAAAATCTTTGGCATCCTGAATAATTTCCCGGGCTTCTTCATTCGCCTTTCTTAAAATGCGATCTTTGGCATCGTCTATCCGCTGGTTTTTTGCTTCCAATTTTTTCTTTAGTTCTTCAATTTCTGTTTTGTAACGGGTAATTTCCTCTTGCTCCTTTTCCATGGAAATTCGGCTGGCTTCCAAATCACTGATGACATCTTCAAAACTTTGGTCTTTTACTCCGATAAAGGCTTTGGCCTCGTTAATAATATAATCTGGCAGACCAAGCTTACTGGAAATGGCAAAGGCATTACTCTTTCCAGGAATACCGATTAGGAGGCGATAGGTTGGACGCAGAGTTTCCACATCAAACTCACAGCAGGCATTTTCCACGCCTTCCGTGGAAAGTGCAAAGATCTTTAGCTCACTGTAGTGGGTAGTTGCCATGGTGCGGATATTCTGCTTGTGTAAATAAGTGAGAATGGACATGGCCAGAGCTGCGCCCTCGGTAGGATCGGTGCCGGCACCCAGCTCATCAAAAAGCACCAGGGATTTATAATTGGCCTTTTCAATGATGGACACAGTATTTACCATATGGGAGGAGAAGGTACTGAGACTCTGCTCAATACTTTGCTCATCGCCGATGTCTGCATAAACCTCTTCAAAAACGCTTAATTCAGAGCGGTCAAAGGCTGGAATGTGAAGTCCGGCCTGCCCCATCAATGTAAAGAGACCCACTGTCTTTAGGGAAACGGTCTTACCACCGGTGTTGGGGCCAGTTACGATAAGTAGGTTAAAGTCTTTTCCAAGATGGACATCAATAGGAACCACTTTTTTGGAATCGATGAGAGGATGACGTCCCTTTTTAATATTAATATAACCATTTTCATTAAATATCGGCTCAGAGGCCCGAAGCTGCTTGGATAAAGTAGCTTTGGCAAAGATAAAGTCAAACTCAGTCAAAGCCTCAAGATTATAAGCCAGTGCATCGGAAAATTCGGCGGCCAGGTTGCTTAAATCAGCCAGAATCTTTTCGATTTCTTCTGCTTCTTTAATGGCAAGCTCACGGAGCTCATTATTTAGCTTTACCACGGCCATGGGCTCGATGAAAAGAGTTGAACCAGAAGAAGACTGGTCATGCACCATGCCGGTAAAATGATTCTTATGCTCTGCCTTTATAGGAAGGCAATAACGCCCATTCCGCATGGTAACAATGTTTTCCTGGAGTATGGACTGGGTGGAGGAGGAATTCACAATGGAATTTAACTGTTCGTGAATCTTGTTATTCGTATTTTTAATGGTACGGCGAATGTGATGCAGGGTTGGGCTGGCATCATCGCTGATTTCCTCTTCAGACAAAATGCACCGCTTAATTTCATTGTTAAGTGGCGTTAAGGGCTCCAGGTTTTGAAAACGTTGGGATAGGGAATCGTTTTTAGTATCCTCATCATTGCCATCATTTCTGGAATAAGCTTTCACCCGAAGGCATACATTTAACAAAGAACTGATGTGGAGCAGCTCCAACGCATTCAAAGCTGAGCCAACCTCCAGGCGCATAAGGGAGGGGAGGATGTCATGAATTCCGGAGAACGAAAGGCTTCCTTTTTGTAAAAGTCTTGAAAGGGCATCCGTGGTTTCTGTCTGGTTGGTTTGGATGTCTGTCAGATTATCCGAAGGCATAAGCTTTCGGCAGCGTTCCTTCCCCAGTGTGGAAGCCGCCAGATTGGTCAGCTGTTCAATAATTTTATTATATTCTAATTTTGCTAATACTTTTTCATTCATAATTTTATATCTACCTGCCTGTTTTGTTTGGTAATGGTCAGAAAGTTTCTTCGTGGACAG
Source organism: Acetivibrio sp. (assembly GCA_031553075.1). Taxonomy (GTDB): domain Bacteria; phylum Bacillota; class Clostridia; order Lachnospirales; family Lachnospiraceae; genus DIGJ01. The sequence goes on along the minus strand of JAVBLX010000148.1, from coordinate 16,231 downwards.
TAACCCGCGACCGTGATATACTACTTAATGTAACACACTTATTTTACCCCATTATGGGTGAAAATGAAACCTTATTTTTCGGGGTTTTTGTTTACAAAACATTCATATAATGTTCATATCTGAGTGGTATACTGATGTAGCAATCCTATTGTCTGGCAGTTTGGAGTCATATGTTTTTTGTTGCCCGACGATTGATTGCAATACAATTTTGGCGATAAGCAATTTCGTGGTTTGCGATGAGAGGGCTAAGCATGTCGAATGAGGAAAAACAGGAATTACAGATGAACGATGAAAAGCGTGCGTTCATCAGGGAGCAGATTGCCCCTAAAAAACGCAGTGCATTTAAAAAATTTATGGGTTCTGTGGCAAAAACTTCCTTTTTAGCCGTAATCTTTGGGTTGATAGGAAGCTTAGTTTTTTCTGCCTCTGGACCTTATTTTGATAAATTCATGGGAAAAGATACAGAGGATCCGGTGGTGGTACTTCAACCTACGCCTACACCGACACCTACCGTTACACCTAAACCAACTCCAGTCCCAAGCCAGGGACCCAAGATCATCAAAGAGGAGATTTCGGCAGTTCTTGATATTGAATCCTTGGAAAAGGTATATGGTTTGCTAAAAGAGCAGGCAGCAGTGGTAAATCATTCGATTGTAACCGTTGCCGGTGTCCAGAATGGAGTGGATTGGTTTGATAATCCGACGGAGTCTACCAATGTAACCAGTGGCGTGATTATTGCAGATACGGATAAGAAAATATTTATTCTGGCAAGCTACAGTCGTATTTCCAGTGTAAACCGAATTCAGGTGACCTTTGAAGGCGGGGAGACGGTTGCCGCCACCCTTCATGGAAGCGACAAGGATACCAATCTGGCCATTGTTTCCGTGGAAACGGATGCGATGACTAAAGATACCAGAAAGACAATCGAAGTTGCAAGTCTGGGAGATTCCTATTATGCACAGACCGGAACGCCAGTTATGGCTCTGGGAAATCCCAATGGCTATATGTACTCCATGCGCTTTGGCATGATTGCCGGACCACCGTTGGAACGATATATTACTGACAGTGCGATCGAGTTGTTCATGACAGACATGGAAGCAAACAACAATGGAGATGGTATCATTGTAGACTTAGAGGGACGGATTCTGGGAATCATTACCCATCATTTTGATAAACAGACAAACAGTTCTTTGTGTACTTCCATCAGCATCAACCGGGTAAAATCCCTGATTGAGAAGATGATTAGTGAAAGCGATCGAGCTTATATTGGTGTAGTTGCATCCAGTATCCCGGTAGAATATCATGAAAGTTTGCAGGTTGAACGAGGAATTTACGTGACTGAGGTGAAGAACAACTCACCGGCACTGGAAGCAGGTATTTTGGTTGGCGATATTATTACAGATGTGAATGATACAGAGATTACCACGATTTCCAGTTTTACAGGAGCGATTTCCATGGTTTCTCCGAAGGAGACCATAAAGATAAGGATAGTCCGGACTTCTCAGGCAGAAAACCGGGAAAAAGTCATTTCCTTAGTAGTGGGCAAGAAGTAAACATGAAAGAAAAGCCCTTTTGCTTCTCAGTATGGTATAGGTGAAGGAGTGGGCAGAGGGAAGTCGTTTAAATTGGAGAATCAAAACGGATTGTTTGGGGATAATATATGTTTGTTAAAATTAGAACAAGAAAACATCATATTCACGCAAAGTCTATTGTCAAAACAAATAAGAAGGTGTAAGTTATAGTTGTAAACACATTCTGGGAAAGGGGGCGTGGATATGGAATCCGTATATTGGTTGATATTATTGGCAGTATTACTGGTAATCGAAATTGCCACATTAGGTCTTACCACCATATGGTTTGCAGGTGGTGCGTTAGTGGCTACCATAGTTTCATTGCTGGGTGTCAGTATTCCGGTGCAGATTGGATTGTTTCTGGTGGTTTCCATCGTATTGTTGATATTTACAAGGCCATTTGCAGTAAGATACATAAATGACCATCGGTCAAAGACCAACTATGAGGGAATCATTGGCAAAGTGGTGAGAATTACTGAAACAGTTAATAATTTCCAGCAGACAGGTATTGCAGTGGTAAGTGGTCAGGAATGGACTGCTCGAGCTGAGGATGATAATGTTGTCTTGGAGCCGGGGGATAAGGCAATGGTAGTAAACATTGTTGGTGTGAAATTAATAATAAAACCATATTATGAAGAGGAGGAATAAACAATGGAAGGATTAGGCGGATTTATTATAATGCTGGTAGTTATTCTGGCATTAATCTTAATCGTATCATGTATTAAAATTGTACCACAGGCATATGCGTATGTATTAGAGAGATTAGGAGGATATCAGGCAACCTGGAGTGTAGGACTTCACTTTAAGATACCCCTGATTGACCGGGTTGCAAAGCGGGTTCTTTTGAAGGAACAGGTAGTGGATTTTGCACCACAGCCAGTAATCACCAAGGATAACGTTACCATGCGAATTGATACAGTAGTATTTTATCAGATTACGGATCCAAAGCTTTATGCATATGGGGTGGAAAATCCAATCATGGCGATTGAAAATCTAACTGCAACTACTCTTCGTAATATTATCGGTGATTTGGAATTGGATGAAACCCTTACATCAAGAGAAGTGATTAATACAAAGATGCGTGCATCTTTAGATCTTGCTACTGACCCATGGGGAATCAAAGTAAATCGTGTGGAATTAAAGAACATCATTCCTCCAGCAGCGATTCAGGATGCCATGGAGAAGCAGATGAAGGCAGAACGTGAACGTAGAGAGTCTATCCTTATCGCAGAAGGTGAGAAGAAATCTACTATTCTAGTTGCAGAAGGTAAGAAACAGTCTGTAATTCTGGCTGCGGAAGCTGAGAAACAATCTGCGATTCTGAGAGCGGAAGCACAGAAAGAAGCAACCATCCGTGAAGCAGAAGGTGAGGCAGAAGCGATTCTTAAGGTTCAGCAGGCGAATGCGGATGGTATCCGTTTCTTAAATGAATCAAACCCAGGAAAAGCGGTTATTCAGATTAAGAGCCTGGAAGCATTTGCGAAAGCAGCAGATGGTAAGGCGACTAAGATTATTATTCCTTCCGAGATTCAGGGATTGGCAGGACTTGCAAAATCGTTGGTGGAAGTTGGAAGTGATGGCGACATTGGTAAATAACATCAAAAACAGTATTGGAAAATAGTATTACGAAATAATATTAGAAAAACCAGTGAAAGTAAATTGATATAAAAAATCAAGGGAAACGTAAGGGAGCAATCTCTTGGTTTCTCTTGATTTTGTTTAATAGGGAATTTATAGGGAATTTTATGGGGAAGCATCTCTGTGTCAGAGCCGGACACATTAGACCATCTATTCTCCTAAAGGCAGAGGGTCACTGGGCAAAGGTGCAAGTGGTGTGCATGTAAAGAGAGTGGAAGAAATAGTTGTAAAAGGTTGAGGGAAAATATAATTTTGAATTTTAATAAGCAGCTTACATTAGGATGGGAGCTTTAATATGATAAAAGTTTTGGTTTTAGAGGATAATGAGAGTAGTTTAAATGGATTGACTGGGATTCTGCAAAAGAGTTCGGAAAACCTTCAAGTTTTTGGTGTAAGGTCAAAGGAAGAGGCAATAAAGCTATTGGACGATGAAGCTTGTTTTGATCTGTTTATGCTGGATATTAACCTGAATGACAAGGATGTGGAGGATGAAGGGGGCATGGAATTTGCCAGGGAGGTGAGAAAACGCCACCCATACGTATTTACGCCGATTATTTTTATTACGTCTATTATGTCCATGGAACTTTCTTCTTATCGGGAAATTCATTGCTATGGGTATGTCACAAAGCCTTTTGATGAAATGGAGATAGAAAAAATGGTTCAACAGGTATTGAATCATGCGGAAGAGAAGGAAGAATTTGTAATTGTAAAGAAGGATGGGGTAAACTATAAGATTTTTTGCAAGGATATCGTTTATATCCAGGCGGTGCCAAGGGGAGTGGAGTTTATCCTAAAGGAAGAAACGATGGAAGTGAAATATCTTACCATAAAGCAGTTGCTGCCAAAGCTTCCCAAGGAAGACTTCTTTCAATGTCATCGAATGTATGTCATCAATCGCAAGCATATGGAGTATGCAGATGTGGTGAACCAAGTGATTAAGATGCAGGGCAGAAGAGAAATGGTTGAACTTGGTATTACCTATAAAACGCAGATGAGGAGTTGGTTGAATGAATAAACTTATTTATCAGTTTTTATGTTTTCTTCTACTTTTATTCACGCTATATACGATTTTTGCCACTTGGAGCTACGGAGAAGTGATTGACGTAAAGCTTCTGCTGTTTTTTGTGTTAGCCTTGGTAACTCTGATTTTTGTAGCCTATGAGCGTAAGCTTCACTTTGACATTGAGGAAAAGCAGAAGAAAGAATTGCAGTTGTATCGTCTTTATACAAAACCATTAGAGGAGTTAGTAAAGGAAATTCGGGTAAAGCAGCATGAGTTTGACAATCACATGAATGCTATTTTGAACATGCATGTGATGATTGACAACTATGAGGAGTTAGTAGCGGAGCAATCGAAATACGTAAAGGAAATTTATGACGACCGGAGCCGGCAGTTTATGCAGCTGTTGAAAATAAGCGACAAGGTTCTGGCAGGCTTTTTATATAGTAAGATTCTGGGGGCCGAGGAATTTATTCAGTTTGACATTCATGTAGGTGAGCGGATGATTATGTCGGAAGCATCGGAACATGATATGATTGAGATTGTAGGCACGCTGATTGACAATGCCATTGAGGCAAGTACTCTGGAGCATAATGAGATAAAACTGGTGGTTGACTCTACGGAGACAAAGATGATTTTGGAGGTCTGGAATCAATCCAACCGGTATACTTTGGAGGAACTGGGACAGTTTTTTAAAAAAGGATATTCTACAAAGAATGTGGAGGGAAGAAGAGGCTTGGGGCTCTATAATGCAAAGGTACTTACGGAGCGGTATCTTGGGGATCTGACCGTAAGTATGGAGAAGATGCAGGGGAAGGATTATCTGTGCTTTCGGGTAGAGATATAGCCAATATAAGGGCTGAAACAACGGTTGGTTGAGCTAAGGTTAGGAAAATTAGCTGCTGAATGAGTTGGAATAACAGTTGATTTGAGCTAATATACCAGATTATCTGGTAAAGGCGAAAACCGGTTGTATGATGTGAGATGAGAAAGGCAGAAAGGTAAAATTAGCCGAGTTAGAGAATAGAGGGTTTTACTTTGCTTTTATTTGTGGTATGATTTAATTCATCTGCAATTAAAATATTATATAGTTGCCAGCTTGGGTTTATTGATGCAAGTAGGGGGACTTGAAAGCTGCTTGCAGATTGATTTGTTAGTAATCATTGAGTCAAAGTGAATTTGAAAGGAAAGTAAAAAAATGAGATATATTAATGAGTTACGTGAAGGAGAGATGATAACGGAGGTTTATCTCTGTAAGATAAAAAACATCCTGAAAACCAAGATGGGTAAAAGTTATTATTCGCTTTTGTTACAGGATAAAACCGGAACACTGGATGCCAAGGTATGGGAGCTTTCCAACGGAATCGAACATTTTGAACAGATGGATTATATTTACATACAGGGTCAGATAACCAGTTTTCAAGGGGCGTTGCAGCTTAATGTTAACCGTCTGCGGAAATGCCAGGAAGGGGAGTATGACCCGAAGGATTATATGCCGGTGTCAAAACGGGATATTGGTGAGATGTATGCAGAGCTTACTGGGGTTATCAGCAGTGTAAAGGAACCTCATTTAAAGAAACTTTTGGAGAGCTTTTTTGTAGAGGATAAAGAGTTTGCAAAGAAGTTTAAGGATCATTCGGCGGCCAAGAGTGTACACCATGGATTTATCGGCGGGCTTCTGGAGCATACTCTGGGTGTGGCAAAGATGTGTGATTATATGGCTGGGGCGTATCCTGTGTTGAATCGGGACTTGCTTCTTACTGCAGCGATGTTTCATGACATTGGGAAAACAGAGGAAATATCAGATTTTCCGCTTAATGACTATACAGATGATGGACAGCTTCTGGGACATATTTATTTGGGAGCAGAGATTGTGGGAGCCAGAATCCGAACGATACCTGGATTTCCAGTGAAGCTGGCAAGCGAATTAAAGCATTGTATCCTGGCTCATCATGGTGAGTTGGAATATGGTTCACCAAAAAAGCCAGCTATTGTTGAGGCGGTGGCGCTTAATTTTGCCGATAATACGGATGCTAAGATTCAAACTATGACGGAGATTTTTGAGGCAGCAGGAGATAATATGGATTGGCTTGGATTTAACCGGTTGTTTGATTCTAATGTAAGAGCTACTTCGAAATAAGAGCTGATTTCTAATTTGGACTTGAAGCAGAAAAGGGAATGGTTTTGAAAGTCAGGCCATATATAAATTTGAAGTAAGACAGCAGATGCGGGTTTGACACGAAAAAAAGGGCTTAAAAGGATAAATTAGGGTTGAAAGGAAAATTAGGGTTTGAAAGAAGTAAAATGTCAAGATAAGATAAAAGGAAATGTGGAAATGCAGAATGTTAAAATAGAAAAAAACATGGAATTTGTAACAGAAATTCATGATATTACTTCGGATGGAGAGGGTGTAGGTCATGTGAATGACTATACCCTTTTTATTAAGGATGCTGTTGTTGGCGATAAGATCCGAGTGAAGGTGCTTAAGACGAAGAAGAATTATGGCTATGGAAGGATAATGGAGATTTTGGTGCCTTCTCCTTATCGTGTAGTGCCTAAGTGTGCCATTGCACGTCAGTGTGGTGGTTGTCAGCTGCAGCATCTGGATTACGGTGCGCAGCTCAAATATAAAGAAAATAAAGTGAAGAATTGTCTGGAACGAATTGGAAAGTTGCAGGGAGTTGAAGAAAAGTTGGAACCCATAATTGGGATGGAGGAGCCTTATTATTACCGGAATAAGGCTCAATTTCCTGTGGGAAAAGATAAAGATGGCCAGATTATTATGGGCTTTTATGCCGGTCGGACCCATTCTATTATGGATACGGAGCATTGCTATATTCAGGCACCAGTAAATGAGACGTTGCTTTCCATTGTACGAAAGTTTATGGAAGAGTTTAATATTCAGCCCTATGATGAGGAAACACAGCAAGGGTTAGTTCGTCATGTTCTAACTCGGGTGGGATTTAAGACTGGGGAGATTATGGTGTGTCTGGTGGTAAATGGGAAGAAGCTGTCACATAGCGATGTTTTGGTAGAGCGTTTGCGGGAAGTAGATGGAATGACCAGTATTTCCCTTAATGTAAACAGAGAAAAGACGAATGTGATTTTAGGGAAAGAGATTATTTGGCTTTGGGGGCAGGAATATATAACCGATTATATTGGGGATGTAAAATATCAGATTTCACCGTTGTCCTTCTACCAGGTAAATCCGCAGCAGACCAGAAGGCTTTATGAAACCGCGCTGGAGTTTGCCGGATTGACTGGGAATGAGGTGGTCTGGGATTTGTATTGTGGAATTGGGACTATTTCGCTGTTTTTGGCACAGAAGGCCAAGCAGGTTTACGGTGTTGAGATTGTGCCGGAGGCAATTGAGGATGCGAAAAGGAATGCGCAGATTAATGGAATAGGGAATGTAACGTTTTTTGCTGGTGCGGCAGAAGAGGTGCTACCGGAAAAGTATCGCGAAAGTAATGGGGCGATGAAGGCTGATGTGATAGTAGTAGACCCACCACGAAAAGGGTGCGATGAGCGGTTACTGGAGACGGTGGTGAATATGGAGCCAGAGAAAGTGGTTTATGTGAGTTGTGATCCTGCGACGTTGGCGAGGGATTTACGATTTATGGAGGATAGAGGGTATGAAGTGAAACGGGTGCGAGCTTGTGACATGTTCCCGCACTCGGTTCATACGGAGATAATTTGCCTCCTTGGACGAGCTGGAAACCTTGATAAATAGGGCGTTGTCGTCACTTTTGCTTGCTGTTTTTTGGAGGAAGGTTGAAGTGGTAAAAAAGATGACTTTTGCTTTTCTGAACCAACATATAGCCTTGAATTCTATAAAAGTGACAGTCCAAATCGTCAACAGGTTGTCGACGATTTGGAAAAGATTTATTCACTACCCTGGGGACACCATATTAAACGGGAAGAAAAATTTTTATAAGAGAAGGATATCTATGGAGATACAAGCAGGTATGTGTGAAAAAGAAGAGAAAAAGTTAATGATGAAGTTACAGGAAGCAGAAGAAGCGGTATCAGATGGGAATGGGTGGCTTGATTTAGATGAAGTGATAGAATTGGTCACTGACAGAGCAGATAATAGTGATGAAGTTGATAAACAGAATTTTATGAACCAGCTATTATTAAAATTACAGGATGCAGAAAAATCTGTTGTTGAGGAAGGAACTATTTCAGCAGAAAAATTGGAGACAGAGTTTGGGGTATAAGAAGCTAAGCATGAGAAATTATTTAGTACAACAATCTTATAAAAAGCATGAAGAACGCTTGTTCTACATGCTTTTTTGTGCTAAGATATGTTAAAGACAAAAAAAGTCTTGAACAAGTTTAGACTAAAAGAAACACATGAAGGAAATAATTCAAATACTACAAAAGAAGAGCTAAAAAACTGCGTTGTGTGTAATAAGCATTTTTAAGAGGTGACGGAGCATTAACAGTTAAAGAGGAAGGGATGTGAGAATATGAACGTAGAAGAGTTCTTAAAGGGTGAATCTAAAAATGTGGAGTTCAAAGAAGCGTTGCCAGAAAAGAGTATTAAATATATGAAAACAGTTGTGGCATTCGCTAATGGACAAGGGGGAAAAATCATTTTTGGTGTGGAGGATGATACAAATAAGATTATTGGCATTCCAAACGAAGGGATTTTCAAAACAGTTGATGCAATCACCAATGCTATTAGTGATTGCTGTGAGCCATCCATTGTACCAGACGTAACGCTCCAGACTATTGACAGTAAGACGATTATAATTGTAGAGATACCGAAAGGAATGCAAAAACCTTACTATATTAAATCAATGGGAGTTATTGATGGCACATTTGTCCGTGTTTCTGGAACAACTAGGCATGCAGAACGATATTTAATTCAGGAACTGATTTTAGAAGGGACAAATCGTTCGTTCGATCAGCAGTCCAGTGGAACAACTGTAACAGAGGAACAAGTACATGTTTTTTGTGAAAGATTATATTCGCATGCATTAGAGATGTGTCATTCACAAGAGATGCGTAATGCGATGTATTCTGTTACCAAGAATCAATTGATTTCATGGCAGTTGTTGAAAGAGGATCATGACAAATTGATACCATCCAACGGATACCTCTTGCTGTCAGGAGATAGTGCAGAATTTTCACACGTAAAAATTCAATGCGCAGTGTTTAAAGGTATCACAAGGGATATATTCATCACCAAAAAAGATTTTGTGGGTTCAATATATCAGCAAATTGAGGATGCGTATCAATTTATTTTGCAGAACATCCGCCTAGGATCTCGAATTGATGGGCTGTATAGACAAGATATTTATGAACTTCCAATTAGCAGTATTCGAGAGATGATTGCAAATGCTGTCTGTCATCGTAGCTATTTGAATTCTAGTAATATACAGGTTGCCTTATATGATGATAGGTTAGAGGTGACTTCGCCAGGGATGTTACATGAGGAGCTGACGGTTGCACAAATGAAGCAAGGATTGTCCAAAGTAAGAAATAGGGGAATTGCCGAAGCTTTTTCTTATATGAACATAATAGAAGCGTGGGGAAGTGGAATTCCAAGAATTATCAGAGAGGCAAAAGAATACGGCCTTCGTGAACCGGAATTAATTGAAATGGGGCATGATTTCAGGATAAACCTATTTCGTTCTGAACCTACCTTTGATATGCATGGAGTGGTTGACCCAAGAAAATTAATTGGTATCAAAGAGCCAAATTCTGATACCAATGATACCAATTCTGATACCGATGATACCAATTTTGATACCGAAACTCTTTTAATGCAAATGATACAGAACATGCCAGATATTACACAGAAAAAGATTGCAGAACAGTTGAAGGTATCTGTACCAACAGTAAAACGAATGCTATCAAAGCTACAAACAGAAGGTAAGGTTTTAAGGAAAGGATCTAACCGTAAAGGGGAATGGATTGTGAAAAGCTGATGACACCTATGCAAGCTTTCATGCCAATATACCAGTGAGCTGATATGCTCAATGTTATTTGGCTTAAATGAAAATTCAGTTGTTCGGATTTTCCGAACAACTGCCTGGTGGCAAATTGTATACGCAATGATGAAATTGCGAACAAGAAACAAATGATTAAAGTCATCAAAACCACCAACCCACCACATACGGAGACCATCTTGCCTCCTTGAACGAGGTGGAAACCTTGATAAATAGGGCGTTGGAGTTACTTTTTGCTTATTGATTTTTAGGAAGAAGGTTGAAGTGGTAAAAAAGATGACTTTTACGTTTCTGAATTAATGTATATAGTTTTAGTGGGACAGAAGGTAAACCAGAATATTTTGAAAAAGCATAAAGAACACTTGTTCTGCGTGCCTTTTTTGTGCTAAGATTTGGAAAAGAGGCCTACCTATTTTATAATATACAAGACTTCTAAATTAATCAATTGATAAAAATGAATGAGGTGCTATTATGTGGACAAATGAGAAAATTGAAAAGAAACTTGAGTATTTAAGAGCTCAAAAACAAAACCCTACAGGTAAATATAGAAAGTATCTTGTAAATATATATAATTATATTTTGCAGGATTCTCAAAAAGAAAATAGAGGATGGAGTAAAGCTAATACTCGTGAAATGATAAATTATGTATATGAAGGGAATCCAGACCATATGGGGTTTGAAATGATTAATGAATGGAAAAAAGACTTAAAGGAGATGGGGTACATAAAATTTGTAAAAGAGAATGATGAATGGCATACGTATATACTCAAGAAACTAGATTTTTAAGATATATATGGTTGATTAAATTGTTTGCAAAGAGACTGGAATATTGTTTGCAGTGGCTAATGATGACATCCCATTTTTGATAAAAAGAAATACTACAAAAAGTACATCAAAAACAATTTATAAAATAGAATTAGTGAGATGTGGGAACAGTAAAATGATGATATTATTTAGGAGGAAAAATGCGGAAAATAGTGAAAGATACAATTCGTGCTAATGGACTAGACATCGGTATCTATACACAAGATTTTGAAAATGAATTTATTTCGCTAACTGATATAGCCAGATATAAAAGTGATGATCCAACAGCCGTTATACAGAATTGGATGAGAAACCGGGATGTTATAGAATTTCTGGGATTATGGGAAAGACTTCATAACCCTGATTTTAAACCCCTCGAATTCGAGGGGTTTAAAAAGCAAGCAGGTGCGAATGCTTTTACAATGTCACCTAAGAAGTGGATAGAAGCTACTAATGCAGCTGGTATTGTTTCGAAGGCGGGGCGTTATGGCGGAACATACGCACATAGCGACATTGCTATGTCTTTTGCAACGTGGATTTCTCCTGAATTTCAGTTATATATTATGAAGGATTATAGAAGGATAAAGAATGATGAAAATAGCCGATTGTCCTTGAATTGGAATTTAAACAGAGAAATTTCTAAATTGAATTACAAGATACATACAGATGCAATTAAAGAAAATTTAATTCCGCCAGAATTAACACCTACCCAAATAGTGTATACATATGCCAATGAAGCAGATATGTTAAATGTTGTTTTGTTTGGAAAGACTGCGAAGCAGTGGAAAGAAGAAAATCCACAGATAAAAGGGAATATGCGAGAGGAAGCAACTCTGAACCAATTATTAGTACTTGCTAATTTGGAAAGTTATAATGCCATTTTGATTAACCAAGGAAAAAATCAGAAGGAACGAATGGAATTGCTTCGTCAATTAACAGTACAACAATTGCAAACCTTGGAATCAATAAATTTAAACTTGCCTATATTTGGATTGAACCAACAGAAAGATTTTTAATGTGACAGTTGCATTTCTGTTGTAGAGAAAGATAGTATTTCAGCAAGAGACCTGGAGACAGAATTGGGGATATAAGAAGTAATTGTTTGAGGATACTTTTAGTAATTAAAAAAGTCATCAAAACCACCAACCCACCACCCATAGAAAGTATCTGCCTCCTTGAAAGAGCTGAAAACCTTGATAAATAGGGCTTTGACGTTACTTTTTTGATGGTTGTTTTTAAGAAGGAAGGTTGAAGTAGTAAAAATGATGACTTTTAATTGGTAGTTTCGATTACATATAAGTGCACTAACAATCGTAAGATATTTACAAAGAACAACGATTAAAGAACAAAATGTTTAATGAAAGGATATTTTAAAAGGATATTATAAAAGCATGAGGAACGCTTGTTCAGTGTGCTTTTTTATGTTAATATGGATACAATTATATTCAGGCTCATCGAAGGGCATATTAACTGTTAAAACTACAAGTATTATAGAAACTAATTCATGGAGAAGTTGAAAAGGAGGTATGGGACTTTGAGTATTCCAACCAACATAAAAACATTGCTATCTGGAAGTGTAGTTGAATGGGCACGAATTGAGTTTAAAGAAACGTGGGATGTAGCTTCATTGAAAACTATTTGTGCATTTGCTAATGATATTACCATATTCTTCACCAAAGACGATGGGAAAAGATAATAAGGAACGAATATACTATATTCGCAAGATGTCTAGCACTGTAATTCCCTCCGAAGATGAGGTGAGGGATTTATTTTCACTTTCCAATAAAATACCGTTTGATGATAGAATTAATCACGCTGCTGAACTGACGGATTTAAATATTACATTGATGCAAAGCTATCTAAAGGAAATTGGAAGTTCCTTATATGATGATTCAAAAACTATGGATTTTATGGATTTGTGCAAAAGTATGAATATTGTTAGTTCACTTCCAGAATATACAAAACCCAAAAATGTTGGACTAATGTTTTTCAGCTTTGAGCCAGATAAATTCTTTCCATATGCTCAAATTGATGTAGTTGAATTTCCTGATGATTTAGGTGGAAATCGGATTATTGAAAAAATCTTTAGAGGACCACTTCACATTCAACTACGAGAAGCATTGCTTTATATTAAAAATAGCATTATTCAAGAAAAGATTGTTAAATTGCCGGATGTAGCAGAGGCAAATAGATTTTTCAATTATCCATATGCCGCAATTGAAGAAGCATTAGCAAATGCTGTTTATCACAAAGGTTATGACGAACGAGAACCTATTGAGGTGAGAGTATTGCCAGATAGAATTGAAATTGTTAGCCATCCGGGTGCAGATCGCTCGGTTACACTTGACGGGTTAAAGAATTTTCGAGCTTATAGTAGAAGATATCGAAATCGAAGAATTGGAGAATTTTTAAAGGAGCTCCATTTAACAGAAGGACGGAATACTGGTTTTCGTAAGATAATTAATGCGTTGGAATATAATGGTTCACCAATGCCTGTATTCGAAACGGACGAAGACAGACTTTCTTTTGCTGTGACGATTTATAAACATTTTGAATTTGAAGATGGCAGCATGAATGGCAGTATAAATGGCAGTATAAATATTAATCAACTTTCAGAGAATGAGCGAAAAATTATTAAATATATGAAAGAAAATCCGTCAATAACAAGAAAGGAAATTATTCAATATACGGATTTATCTACAAGAACTGTAGATAGGGTTATTGCAGATTTAAAGAAAAAAAATCAAGTAAAACGTATTGGACCAAACAAAAAGGGAACCTGGGAAGTGATATAAAAATTAAAGCAGTATGAGACAGGGAGAAAGAGTGGATATATTTGAACTGTGAAAATGAAAAGTTTTTTAATCCACTTAGCAGTAAAAATAGAAAAATATATTTTGAATGTATTGTTATATTAATTGAAAAATCTAAAGAGATTCCGGTATTATATGATTCTGACGCTAGAAACTGCATTACGATGTATTAAAAAAACAGTAAGTATGAATTTCAGAATGAAAAGGATGATACGAATGAATCGTTAACCGAGATTCCAGAGCGGAATGCTTCGACTATTATGTTGTATTTACGTGATTGTGGTTGGGTTACGCCAAGAGAAACTGGACGAAATGATATTGGGTCAAGGGTAGGTGGAAAAAAATAAGCAATACAAATAGTCTTCTTTCGGCTACGGGAAAACAGTGGATAATAATTACAGGTGATATTTTTTTGGAGGAAAATGAAATGAAAGTGCTATTGTTGTGTTTGAAAGCTTTTGAGACTATGGAATTTAGTGTCTTTGTAGATGTTATGGGGTGGGCGCATGACGAACTTAATTGTGATATTGAAGTAGTAACTTGTGGGTTTCAAAGAACTGTTGTAAGTACATTTGGAATACCAATTGAGATGGATACGATAATAAATGAAATATGTGTTAATGATTATGATGCCCTTGCTATTCCAGGAGGTTTTCAAGAATATGGTTTTCGTGATGAAGCATTTCACGAGGATACCTGTAAATTAATCAGAATGTTTAATGAACAAAGAAAACCTATTGTAACCGTATGTGTAGCAGCCTTTGCATTAGCTGAGAGTGGTATTTTAAAAGGGAAGAAAGCTACAACCTATCATTTGCTAGAGGGAGCAAGGCAAAAAGAACTAGCGCAATATGATGGAGTGACAGTTGTTAACGAGCCTGTTGTGGTTGATGGTAATTGTATTACATCTTATTGTCCTGAGACGGCTATTAGAGTTGCATTCAAACTACTTGAGATACTTACAAGTAAAAGAATTGCAAGGTCTGTACAAATATTAATGGGATATTGATGATGGCAATAAAAGGTTAGTAGGATTGATTTTGTTGTAAACTAGAATATTGCTGTAAATTAACATGCAAATCTTGTTTCAAGTAAGGCATAATAAATATATAATAAAGGAAAGAAACGGAGGGATTTGTCATGCCAAATATTAAGCCAATATCGGATTTGCGAGATTATACAGCAGTTGTGAATGAAGTTACTTATGGAAACAGAGTATATCTGACACGAAATGGACATGGAGCATGTGCTATTGTAGATATGGAAGAACTAGACGAGCTTGATAAGCAGAAGTCGATATATCAGTTATTACTGAAATTGCAGGAAGCAGAGAAAACGGTTATAGAGGAAGGTACCATTTCGGCGGATGAACTGGAAGCAGAGTTGGGGGTATAAACATTAGCAAGAATTGAATACTCACAAATTGTAAAAAGAAAGATGAAAGAACTAAAAGCAAATCTGGTCTATTATAAAGCTACATACGTGGTCAATGAAGAGGTTGAGAAGATGGATTGTAATTACTGCGGAGGAAAAATGACTAAGCTAAAATACCTTCATTATGAGGAACTGGAAGGATATTTGATGAATGAATATGTACCAAGTGTGGAACGGGATTATAAAGAATGGCTTATGTTATTGAATGAAAATGATTTGATATTAACCTGTTTTCGAAGAGAAGATTATACAGGTATAAAAGAAAAGTATTATTTACGGCGGATTGAGAAGAAAACTGTAAAAGGAATAAAACTAAAAGGGCTCTCAAAGATTTTTAAATATGAAGATGGAAAAATTGCGTATGGAACGAAGGATAAAATATATTCAATTCTAACAACATATAAAGTTCTTCCTATAACTAGACAAGTTGATAAAGTAATTAGAGACTATTGTAAAAGTGGAGAAAAGTTTGATATTGACAATCTGAACAAGATAATTACTAAGGAATTATCGCAGTAAATCAAATAAAAGTTGGTTATGTAAAAGTCATCAAAACCACCAACCCACCACACATAGAAAGCATCTGTCTCCTTGAACGAGCTGAAAACCGTGATAAATAGGCGTCGGAGTTATTTTTTTGCTTGTTGTTTTTCAGGAGGATGGTAGAAGTGGTAAAAAAGATGACTTTTACGAGAAATCAATATTAACATTTGCTCGGCTTTTGTGGAAAATTAAATACAAAGATAATGATTTTTGTGAAAATAGTGTTAATAATAAGTGGTAATAATAAGTAGTAATAAGAGCACTGTGATTTAGATGAAAACTAGATTAAAAAGTCTGAAATGCAGTTATCCCAATTAGTGGATAAAGTAGAATAAATTAGAAAAGTTCTAAGTCAGGGGCTCAAAAAATCAGGGGTCTTAGAAGAACTTTAAGCCCCTGATTTAGTACTTTTCTTTTGAACCAAGTCACACACGCGGACGTCTTATGTAGTTTTGATTGTTTCCAAGT
>JAVBLX010000181.1:0-2623 GCA_031553075.1 Acetivibrio sp. | reverse complement strand
TCTTGGACTATCGACATTAATAACAGGTTTTGCGGCAAAAAGGGTATCAGTAAAAGAGGCTGTACCTAAAGTAAAGAATGTAAAGGTAAAGAGCGGGCAAAAAATTTCTGGTAATAAGGGAAGCAGGTTAAATAAGGGTGGCGGACAAAGCATTAGTAAAGCCAGTCCATATGATCTACAAAAAACTCATTCCCCAACCTTAAGTAATAAACAAATGAATAATTTAGTAAATGATATAAAAACAAATGGAATACAAGAATCTATTAAATATGTTGAGTATAATGGTCAGAAGTATGTTGTTGATGGTCATCATAGGTTAATCGCTGCTAAAAAATTGGGGTTATCAGAAATTCCGATAGAAAAAGTGGATTTACCATATGCTGGCTATACAACAATTAACGACTTATTATGGATTGATTAAGGAGAGAATATATTATGGCTGTATGGCAATTTGATTTTATGATAATTCCAAAGGGAAGAATAAAAGAAAATTTTCAAGAAGATGATTTAATTTCTTGGAGTCAGGTGAATCTTGAAAGCAGTACTGAAGAGTTTTTCAAAGAAATCCTAACTAAAGAAAAAAGTTGGTGTGAAAATATTATTTTATTTGGAAATGGTGATAAAACATGTATAAAAATTTTCAATGAAAATGGAATACAAGAGGTAAGTTGTAGAATTGATTTAAGGGATATTTCTAAAGGTTTATTATTAAAAATTATTGAATATATTAAAGAAATTAATGGAGATATTTATTACAAAGAGGAAATATATGAAGTGACATTTCAAACAATAGTAGAGTTATTAAAGTCTTCAGATGCTATAAAGTTTTGTACGAATCCACAACAATATTTCGAAAAAATAGATAATATTGATAAAAAGATGTAGTAATATATCACTACTTAATTAAATAGTGAGGTATTTCATAGACTTTAAACCTGCAGATATTGTTCAGAGAATTTAACTCCCGTCTATGGATTGGGGAATGCATATGGGAATAACAAAACGTGAGTATCAAGATAGCAGAGATGCGATAACCAGAAGCATTGTTCGTGACTTGAGTCACTATAGAGCGCAGTTAGAGGAAGTTGAAAAGGCAGTTGCCAATTTACTTCCAGTCTTTGAGTGCACCCTAATAACGATGCCAGGTATAGAGATTACAGATATTTATGTTGGAGATATTATTGAGTTCAGTGTTAGTAGGTTAGATATAATTAATAGAATTTAAAATAGGGGGTTTTATAGGATTTTTTGTATATAAAACACCTCTATTTTTTGTCCACGAAAAAGGAATCTACTAGCTGTTGTGTTTGCCGAGAAACCAACCATTGTTTGGGATTTCCACTCGCTACTACTGGGCATTCAGATGATGTTCAGCTTTGCGCTGACAATGGAGCTTCGGCCCCTTTTGGAAAACCCGGAGATATTGAGCATGAAGCTCGCTTCATGCAGGGTGTTTTGTCGTCAGTGGCCAGATTGGTCATTGGTTCTATGAGGAGAAACGTAGAGTTGCGAACGTGGTAATGTCAAGTGAATTGAGAAGCCTGCAAAATGTACTTTGAGTATGATCGTCCTCGCTCGGCCACCGTTACGGGAGTCTAGCAGAAAAAAATGATTGACCCTTTATAATTGTCATTATTGAAATGAAGCCATTCTTTTTTGTCAGAAGGGCTTCTTTTTGATGTTTAATAGTCTAAGATAGAAAGTGCTCTGATTGTATGCCAAATATATTTCAAAGTGCTGATAAACAAGGTTTCTTCATTCTCCAGTAAAATAACATAGATTTGCTGTTCTAATTCTTCAAGCTCCGAAGAGTCTAATTTGCCCTCTAACCATTTCAAGGATATTTCTGGTGATGTGGTACATAGGCGTGATAATATCATGAACCAAAGAACACGTTTGTGTCAATCAATCGCACGAGCAGTTGTTCATAGCTTATCCAAGCTATAAGATATTTTTTAACGATATCAGCAGACCAACTGCACTTTATTTCTGGGAGAAATACCCCTCCAGAAAATATCTTAGGGGGAAAAGTGTAAAAGAATAGCGAGAGGAACTTGTACCGATCAGTCATAACCGATGTTCTACCAAGACCTGCAAAAAAATCCTTACTGCTATTCGTAGTGCAAGTAAACTGGCACAGTTTGCAGGTATCGCTCCGCTCACGCTATCTTCTTCCGGAAAAGGAAAAGACGTAGCCACTAAGCAGGGAAACCGAAGATTACAGGCAATTATCTACTTTTTAGCAATTCAAATGGTGCAGTTATCCAGCAATGGAATCCCAAGAAATCCAGAATTTCGGCCTGTTATGAGAGAAGCAGTTTGGAAGGAAAGAACGGAAGGCAGATATTGATCTGTATTTCCAGACGATTGATTAACAGTATGGCAAGAAAAGCAGAAAATTTAAAAAATGTTGCTGAAATTTTTAAAAAATGAAAAAAAAATCCCATATTAATAATAGGGAAAACTTTATAAGAGGAATACGTTGTGAGGTTACAAAAGAACCCTAAGAAACAGGAAAAGCGAATGATATGGGAGGAAAAAGTATGCGGCAGAGAATACATGACTTTTCTCAAGAAACAGTGGAAGATATCCAGAAGACACTCCAAAGGAGTATTGAAGAGGA